>JBGTMS010000187.1:0-12513 GCA_041743425.1 Zeaxanthinibacter sp.
TGGGCCCTCCGGGTTTGCGATACCAGGGCCACGCCAATCCCCTTCCACCGGGTTGGCTGCCGGCACCACTGCTGACCAGTTGGCAGGGAGTGCAAGGGCAGGGTTGGAAGTAAAACCTGCTCCCGGACTGCTTGGATCGTAAATGAGGGTGCGAAAGACGCCGCCATTGGTGCCATCATCTGTATAAAGGCCTGCGCCGGCAGGATTGGCCCTTGTAGGATTCGGATGTCCTCCATAATAAGATCCGGCGGTATACGACTGAATGTCGGGGGTGATGAACTGCAAATGGTCCAGGTTGTTGATGACTTCTCCGTCAGGGGTAGGAGAATTGCTTCCGGGCTCAGCGGCATTATAGGCATTTGTTACACTCCCGGAACCTTCGTTGACAGGCAACCCGCCCCATCCGATATTGGCGCCATTATCCGTAACATAAAGAGCCCCGGATTCAGTAACCACCAGATCATAGGAATTCCTGTAGCCGGGTGAAAAAATCTGTACCGGCCCCCCATTCTCTTTGATGGCCTGATTCAGACCGTCATTACCCCCGAAGGGGTCATTGACATCAATTCCGTTATAGGAAGGGCTTCCGGGATCAGTAATCCCATTGCTGTTGGCTCTGGTAGGGTCATCAAGGGTAGGCAGGTCGTAAACAAAGCTTCTGCCGTTTCCGTCGGTCAACACAGGCATGCCATTGAGCATATCCAGGTTAATGGAAAGAATCGCTGCGGACAAGGCATACTCGCAGGTAAAAACAAAATTGGTGGAGGGAGAACCACCGTTGGTGTGTCCCCCCTGGGCGACGAGCAGGTAATCGGTACCGTTGATGGTAACAAATTCAAGGCCATTGGTAGCATGATTCTCCTCGGATCGTGGTAAACCTCTCACCAGATCTACAACGACCCATGCAGATCCATTCCAGGTGAAGCGTGTAATGATCCCGGAATTGGTATCCAGGTCGACATCTCCATTGCCTCCGCCGGTGCCCGCACCAATACGGAAATCGCTTGAACTGACATAGATCACCGGATTGGCAGCTGTTCCGCTCACCGCGATACCTAAGGTTTCCCGGTTGACCTCCGCATTATTAACCGTCCCGTTATCGTCGTGATTCACGATGCTGGTAACCCCGGTCAGGGCTTCCATGTCGGTTACGACAAAGTTATTAGGGCCATTTCTTACTACGGTGAGTACCTTTATGATCCCGGGGTACTCCGCGACATAAAGCCGGCCGTCAGGGCCGAAAGTCAGTGAAGTAACCCCTTCCAGGGTCCCCTGGCCATTCATGTCGAGGTTGCTCTGCCCAAAATTGATCTGTGCAGTCAATGGGGAATAAAAACCAAGAAAGGAGGATAGAAAAAAAAGCAATAAAAGCCCGGGGTAATATATTTTCATAGTGTCATCGTATTAGGCAAAATATCTGATGTTCTCTTAAGTCAAATTAAGTCAGTAAATATAGAGATATAACAATTGACAGGGAAAATACCCTACCGGAATTCGTTTAAGACAAGCGCTAATCCGTCGAAAGGATACTTTAACCTATTTTTCTGCACTTTACAGGGTTTATAACATTTTTTTACAATGTTTGTTTTTGCGCCGTCAATGTTGCCTGTGCATAAAAAATCGAGCACAAAGTACGGTTTTTGAGTCTTCCCTGAAACGGATTTTAAGTTTCAAAAGGAAATGTAGTACCGGAATTCCAATTTATACTGATGATCTTCAGAGGTATGTACGGAAAAGGAAGGGAATGGATTGCATGGAATATAAAACCCTGATGAGATTATCAGGGTTTTAGTCTTGGGTAAAAGCGTACTTGTCTTGGGAGCCTTTAAAGCTTCCACCACTTTTTCAGCCGCTTGCCATAACCATAACCATATTTGCCGCCGTACCCAAGGTTGGCAACCTTGACGTCATTTACTACAAATGAAAGGCCGTGTATCTTTCCTTCCTTCTGTAATTTAATGGGAAATTCCACCGCCTTTTTTTCTGTGACACCAGCACGGGTCACATAAATCATATGACTGGCGTATTCGCTGATAAGTAAGGTATCTGTAACCACCATCAGCGGAGCTGTATCTACGATGACATAGTCATAGAGTTCTGATACCTGTGAAATGAGATCCTTCAGCCGTGTGCTCATCAGCAATTCTGCCGGATTGGGTGGGATCCTACCAGAATAGATGACGTCTATGGTATTGTGGTGCACCAGCATTGGATTGATGATATCATGCACCTTAAGGTCCTCGTCATACAGATATTCTGTCAGACCCGCATCGCGATTACGGCTGGCCTTGGATAGTTTATCCATCTGGTTGCCCATAAAAAAGGTATAAAGCTTTGGGTTGCGGATATCCGCCCCGATCAGCAGTACTTTCTTATTGCCGCTTGAAAGGATCATCGAGAGATTGGTAGAAATAAAAGTTTTCCCTTCCCCCGGAACACTGGACGTGACGTAAACCACATTGTTCTTTCCAGTCCTGGATTTGGTCTTCATCAGGTAGTCAAGATTGGTCCTGACGATTCGCAATGCCTCTGCCAGCACCGAACGGTCTTCCCGGACCACGATCTTTTCTTCATTCTTGGAAAGTCTGGGGATTTCCCCCAATACCGGCACCTCCCTGGAAACACTTTCGAGGGAATGCATATTATGAATTTTATTGTCAAGTATGTCATTAGCGTAGATAATAGAAATAGGCAGAAGAAAAGCTAATATTACTGATGCAATTAATACGAGCAGCTTCTTTGGGGATACGGGTAAATCACTGGAATAATAGGCCGGATCAATAATTTTAGATTTGGGAGCAGTAGATGCTACCGCGATCTGAGCCTCCTCCCTTTTTTGGAGCAGATAGAGGTACAGCGATTCGGTTGTTTGCTGCTGGCGTGTAATATCCCGAAGTGCCCGCTCATTCCCGGGAGCTGAGTAGATTTTGGAGTTGATGATGGCCTGCTGCCCGCTGAGCGTATTTACCTGCATGCCCAGATTATTGACGGTACTGTTAAGGCTCGACTGCATGTTCTGTTTTAAGCCTCTGAGCTGATCGTCCAGGTTTTGGATGATGGGGGAGCGTTCCGTTGAACTTTTCAGAAGGCGCTGTCTTTCCAGCACCAACTGGTTATATCGCTCGGTCGTGCTCGCAATAGTGGGGTCGTTCAGGCCCAGGTTGGACGGCATGACCTCATACCCATCCTGTCCGTCCACCATATCCTGCATAGAGGCCGCGATATTGAGCTGGGTACGGTAATTCGCAAGTTCTTGCTGGTTGGCCGCCCCAACATTCAGGTTGATATTCGCCTCTGACGCGATATCTGTAAGTCCCCTGCTTGTTTTCAGATCCTCCGCAGACTGGTCCACAGTGGAAAGGTTGGTTGAAATATCCGCGATCCGTTCATTTATAAAATTTGAGGTGCGGTCCGCGATGATTTTTTTATCCTGAATGGCATTTTTATTATATACTCTTATAAGTGCGTTAAGAATATCGTGTGCTTTTTCCTTGATCGGATCTTGTAATGCAAGCGTGAGTATGTTGGAATATTCTTCAGGATTTACGACAGCGATCTTGCGCTGGTAATTCTGTGCCACTTGAGATATAGGGCTAATGATAACCTTAATTTTTCTATCCTTATAATTATCAAAATTTTCTACATTAGGAGTAATTACAATGTCCCCGATCGGGGTAGGGATATTCTTCCCGTAACCATAAACCTTTATCGGTGCATCCTCTTCCTGAGCGAAGCCAAATGTGGTGGAAGATGACAAGGTTACAAAGAACTGAAATTCAGATTTATTAATCACCGTATCCGGGGCGATAAAGTTGATCTTTAAAGGAGGGTTATAGTACAGTTCGGTATCCAGAATATTGCCCAGCACTTTCACTTTTGTATTTAGTCCTAACTCCTTCACCACTTCAATAATATTGGAGCGGGAATTGATGATCTCAATCTCATCTTCCACCTTGTTCTTTCCGCCAAAAAGTTCCAAGTCAGAAAACAGGTCAATTCCGGAAGCTGTATTGGCATCCTCTACAATCTGAATTTTGGCCCTGGCCTCATATTCAGGGGTAGTATATCGTAAGTAAATAAAAGCAAGGGCAACCGCTGCAATGAGCGACAATACAAACCATCTCCAATGCTTTGTATAGCTCCCGACAACTTCTTTTATATCGATCTTATCTATTTTATTGCTTTGCTGTACTGAACTCATTATAGGGGGGTTATGCGGCCTAATTCCTGGTGATCAGGATGACGGCAGAAGTAATTAAGGTAGTTAGAATGGAGATCGCAATCGTTGCCCGGTTATCCAGGCTCGAGGAGGTGATCGCAGACCGGTTTGGCTCGACATAGACCACGTCATTTTGAGTCAGGTAATATACGGGGGAATTGAGCGCTTCCTTCCTGGTCAGGTCGATTCGGGTATACACTTTGGTTCCGTCAAAATCACGGATCACCATCACATTCTCTCTTTGACCTTTAATACCCAGATCGCCCGCCAGACCAAGAGCTTCCAGGATGGTAATCCGTTCCCCGACCACGGCATAGGTGCCAGGCCGGTTCACCTGCCCCAGCACGGTGACGGAAAAATTCCGCAGGCGGATGTTGATAATGGGGTCTTTCAGAAATTCAGAAAGCTTGTCCCTGAGTATAACCCGGGTCTCCTCCGGGGAAAGGCCCGCTACTTTTAATTTCCCCACTACGGGAAAATCAATTTCTCCTTTTTCATCTACCAGGTAGTCTACGGATTCTGCACGTAGTCCACCATCACTTGCACCGCGGAAAAGGTTAAAGGGAACACTGACTTCCGGATCGAGGGTAGAAATATGGATGCTGATCAAATCATCAACCTTAAATTTAGGAGTATAGCTATTCTTGTCTACCAGCGTCTCAAACCCGCTTGCATTCTGGAAATAGACTACTTCCTTCTTGGAAGCGCATGAAGTGCCGAGGAGGAGGGTGAAAAGAAATGTAAAAGCAGAGAAAAGTGGGATCTTCTGAAATTTTTTCATCATCTATAGTGTTATTTCTAAGGTCTTTGGCTCAGGACTGTAAGATGTTCTTAATTATTTCCCGTCCTGAGACCTCTTCTTTTAAGCCGTCCAATTTACAGAATTCTGAGTTATTCGAGACAAATTCAGGCACAATCTCCTTCATGAGCCTCACCGTGTCTCCATTGAAAAACATGTTGGACACACATAATTCATCTACTTTGGAGCGGACTTCTGAATAATTGAGTTCCCGTACTTTGCTGATCATGATCTTCTGATGGTAGGTAGGCAGCGTATTTTCTCCGTTGGCCAGCAATTCCTCAAACAATTTCTCCCCTGGTCGTAAACCTGTGATCTTAATATCAATGTCTTCAGGATAACGCAGCCCTGATAATTTGATCATGTTCTTGGCCAGATCAAAGATCTTTACTGACTGGCCCATGTCAAAAATAAAGATCTCTCCCCCTCGCCCCATTGCAGCCGCCTCAAGCACCAGTTGTGAAGCCTCCGGGATGGTCATAAAGTAGCGGGTAATGTCTTTATGGGTAACGGTCAGCGGGCCTCCGTTTTCAATTTGTTTCTTGAACAATGGTATCACGGAACCATTCGAACCAAGGACGTTCCCAAAGCGGGTAGTGATAAATTTCGTCTTGTTCTCCTGGTGCATGCAGCTGATATACATTTCTGCAATCCGCTTGGTGGCACCCATCACATTGGTCGGATTCACCGCCTTATCCGTAGAAACAAACACAAATTTATCCACGTTATAACGGAGGGAAAGGTCCACGAGCATCTTGGTCCCCGCAATATTGATTTTGATGGCCTCGTATGCGTTGTACTCCATGAGTGGCACGTGTTTGTAGGCCGCTGCATGAAAGACGATGGTGGGTTTATATTCCTGAAAAAAGGTGTTCATCCGGTTCTTATCCCTTATGTCCCCTACGATCGGAATAAAATTATGGAAGCCGTCTTGTTTTAGTTCCTGTTGCAAATCATACAGCGGCGATTCGGCCTGGTCAATGATGATCAGTGTTTTATATTCATAATTGGCAATCTGCCGGACGATCTCACTGCCAATGGAACCGGCCCCTCCAGTGACCATGATCACCTGCCCTTTTAATTCCTCTGCGACTTTGGATTTCTTAATATTGATGGGCACCCTGTTGAGCAGATCTTCAATCTGAACCTGCTTGATCTGGGAGAGTTTAAGTTCCCCGTTGATCCAGTCTTCCACAGGGGGTACGATCTTTACCTGTACGCCGTAATCGACCAGGCTTTCCACGATCTCCCGAAGGCTGTTATTATCGATATTATTGATAGAGACGATGATCTCTTCCACCCCATGTTTTGTGATGAAATGTTCGGAAATTTCCGCTTTGGAATATACTTTTACCCCGTTGATATTTTTCCCTACTTTCTTATTGTCATCATCAATATATCCCACTACCCTGGAATTGCTGGCGGTGTGGCTGGTCAGTGCGTTATAGGTCAGAATGCCCGATTCCCCTGCTCCGTATATCAGTACATTTTTGGTGATATTGAACTTTTTCACCAGATTGTAATACAGCGATTTGAAAACATAGCGCGACGCGGTCAGTACGATAAAGCCTATAAGACTATGTATGATTATGATAGACAAGGGGATGGTAAATCCCTTCATAAAATCGACCTGTCTGTTGACAATAACCAGAAAAATGGTGATGATGCTTGAAAGGCAGATAGCATTAAAAATATTGTAAACATCCCGAACCCCCGTATGCCGAACCACCCCTTTATAGGATCCTGTCAGGATAAATGCGAGTAAAGCTATCAGGGCCACAAAGGGCATCTGAAGGAAAAAGCGGTCTGTATCAAAGTTCAGGGTTAAATTGAACCTGATAATATAAGAGAGAACAAAGGAGATGCTGATTAATAACACATCAATCCCCAGAACCAGCCATTTGGAGGCATATCGGTGGGCATTGTTCACCAAATAATTCTTAATCATTGGTCAGTGATTTTAAGGTTAAGGCAATGACACGGTCCAGATCATCCTGATTGAGGTTGGACCCGCTGGGAAGACACAATCCCCGCTGAAATAAATCCTCGGAAGTGCCATCTGTGTAATTCGGGTATTTTTTAAAAATCGGCTGAAGGTGCATGGGCTTCCACAAAGGCCTGCACTCAATATCATCTTCCGTCTGTTTCAGTCTGATCCGCTCCCTGATCTCGTAGGAAGGAGTCAGTATACAACTCAACCACCGGTTTGAGAAACATTTATGAGGCTCAGGCAGAAATGCTATTTCCGGGCTGACACCAAGCTGTTTTTTATAGTAATCAAAATTGGCCCTTCGGGCTTCTACTCTTTCTTCAAGTACTTCCATCTGTCCCCGGCCGATCCCTGCGAGTACATTGCTCATCCGGTAATTGTAGCCAATTGAGGAATGCTGATAATGAGGCGCTTCATCCCTGGCCTGGGTGGCAAGAAAAACGGCCCTTCTTTTTACCTCTATTTTTTTTGAGATCAGCGCACCTCCACCAGAGGTGGTGATGATCTTATTACCATTAAAGGACAAAATGCCTATAGTTCCGAAATTACCGCATTTAACCCCATTATATGAACTTCCCAACGCCTCTGCACTATCTTCTACTACAGGGATGTCATATTTTTCGGAAATTTGCCGGATATCATCCACCCGATAAGGCATCCCATACAGGTGAACCGCTACAATCGCTTTGGGCTTCCGCCCATGTGTCATCCGGTCCTTAATAGCGTCCTCCAATAAATCCGGAGACATATTCCAGGTACTCCGCTCACTGTCCACAAAAACTGGAGTGGCACCAAGGTATAAAATAGGATTCGCGGAGGCGGAAAAGGTAAAACTCTGGCAGATGACTTCATCACCACGGGTCACCCCCAGCAACTCCAGTGCCAGGTGGATGGCCGCCGTACCCGAACTCAGGGCAGCGACTTCGCTTCCTTCACCCAGATAGGCCGCCAGTGACTGTTCAAAGAAGGTGACGTTGGGGCCCAAAGGGGCTACCCAATTGGTATCAAAGGCTTCTTTTACATAGGCCTGTTCGCTTCCCCCCATATGCGGGGAGGACAGCCATATTTTTGTTGCAGTTATCAATGAATCAGCACTTTATTAAATATTCGTTGCAAATATCTGCGATGCAAAACCTTCAATACTATAACCAAATGCGCAAGTCAGACTTATATACGACAGAATTAAAAAATCGGTTCTTTTGACACCGTATTTCCTGCACAAATCTATGATGTAAATGTACATTTAATAAGATATGTATTATAAATTAATGTCAACAATTCGGCAAAACGGCTGGTATATACGTCTATTAGAAACACCCTGTGGCCATACCAGTCAGATTCGATCCAAAACTTTGTCCGGTTTTTCTTATTTCTTTGGCCGTTTTAACAGGAATAACGCCTGTTTCTTTAAGAGCTGACTTTCAAAAGATGTCCAGGATGAATGATTCCTGTTATTTAAAGCCTTGTAGCCCAAAGAATCTTCATTGACCGTCCCGAACAATTTGCCATTTTTTTAAACCTGTTTCGCATTTATAGCTATTTTTGGCGCAAGAATAGTGAGAAATACCCGTTAAATGCGGCCGCAGCCGTCCTCTTAATAATCTCATATTTTTGCTATTGGGTTTTCAAGACTTTGAACATTCAAAACTTTTTCTTAATAAGGTGATGTTATGAAAGTTTTAATTACAGGAGCGGCAGGCTTTATCGGTTTCCACCTTGCAAGGCAGATGCTCCGGAAGGGTCACGAGGTCGTTGGTATTGACAACATCAACGATTACTATGATTCACAGCTCAAATTCTCAAGGCTGCGTGAGCTCGGTATCGGCAAGGAAGACGCGGCAAAGTTCAATAACCGCTGTTCTGAGTCAGCAAACAGTGCCTCTGGCATGTTCACTTTTATCCGAATGCATCTTGAGGACCGGGAGGCCCTGCCAGCGCTCTTCAGGAATGAAAATTTTGAGGTGGTCTGTAACCTGGCCGCCCAGGCAGGCGTCCGCTATAGTATTGAAAATCCGAATGCCTATATTGAAAGTAATATCCTCGGGTTTATCAACTTGTTGGAATGTTGCCGGCACTTCCCGGTAAAGCACCTGGTCTATGCCAGCAGTTCCAGTGTCTACGGAACAAATAAGGAAATTCCTTTCAGAGTAAGCCATAACGTAGATCATCCCATCAGTTTGTACGCGGCCACCAAGAAGAGCAATGAATTAATGGCACATACCTATAGCCATTTGTATAAGATTCCAACCACAGGTCTTCGCTTTTTTACAGTTTACGGTCCCTGGGGCAGGCCCGATATGGCCCTCTTCCTGTTTACGGACGCCATCGTTAACAACAGGCCTATTAAAGTCTTCAATTACGGGAAAATGGAAAGAGACTTCACCTATATTGACGATATAGTGGAAGGAGTGGTCCGCATCCTTGAAAAGGACACCAGAGCGCGGAAAGATGAAAACCAATTATATAAACTATACAACATCGGTAATAACAATTCTGTGAAACTGATGGATTTTATCACGGCTATTGAGAGACACCTTAATATGGAGGCCAAAAAGGAGTTATTGCCGATGCAACCCGGGGATGTGGAAAGAACCTGGGCGAATGTAGATGACCTGGTAACCGATTACGACTACCGGCCCTCAACCAATATCAATGACGGTGTAAAAGCTTTCATAGAATGGTATACCAGCTATTATACAACCTAAAATCATAAGGTATGGTGAATAGTTCAGAAAAATATATAAAGATAGGGATCATCGGCCTTGGGTACGTCGGACTGCCGCTCGCCAGGCTCTTTGCCACCCAATATCCGGTCGTTGGCTTTGATATCAATACTGGGCGTATTGCCGAATTAAAAGCCGCGAAGGATGTAACGCTGGAAATTAGTGATGAACAGTTAAGTTCCGTATTACGACCTGCCCCCACCATGGATTCCGGATTATTTTGTACGCATACCGAGGCAGATCTGTCGGATTGTAATTACTACATTGTCACCGTACCCACCCCGGTGGATGCCACCAACCGTCCCAATCTGGATGCTGTTTTCAAGGCAACGGAAAGCGCAGGACGTTTGATCAGGGAAGGAGATATCATTATTTATGAATCTACCGTCTATCCAGGGGTTACGGAAGAAGAATGCGTCCCCATTCTTGAACAGGTCAGCGGGCTAAGATATAACACCGACTTTTATGTGGGCTATTCCCCGGAACGGGTGAACCCGGGGGATAAGGAACACACCATTGACAAAATTTTAAAGGTGACATCGGGCTCCACACCAGAAATCGCGGGCAAAATTGATGCTTTATACAAATCGGTGATCGCTGCCGGCACCTACATGGCACCGTCCATCCGGGTTGCGGAAGCGGCTAAGGTGATTGAGAATTCCCAGCGGGACATTAACATCGCCTTTGTCAATGAACTGGCCAAGATATTCAACCTGATAGGCATAGATACACATGAAGTGCTGAAAGCGGCTCGTACCAAATGGAATTTCCTTCCTTTCTCCCCCGGGCTTGTGGGGGGGCATTGTATAGGCGTGGACCCTTATTATCTGGCACAAAAAGCCCAGCAGCATGGTTATCATCCGGAAATCATCTTGTCCGGAAGACGCATGAATGATAGTATGGGCAACTATGTTGCAGGGGAGGTGATCAAACTGATGGTCCACAGGGATATTCCTATCCGGTTATCACGGGTGCTGGTAATGGGGATTACTTTTAAGGAAAATTGCCCGGATGTCCGGAATACAAGAGTGGTGGATATCATTCGGAATCTCAGGGAATATGGGTGTGAAGTCCTAATTTTTGATCCCTGGGCTTCCCCGGAGGATGTTGAAAAGGAACTGGGACTCAACATAGAACTTGAAATGCCTGTCGGGCAGTTTGGAGCCATCATCCTTGCCGTGGCTCACAGGAAATTCCTGGAGCTCGATCTCCGGTCAAGATTACAGCCGGAAGGTATTCTATATGACGTGAAAGGTATTCTGAGTTGCAGGACAGAGGGCAGGCTGTAAGTTGGCCTCCGGTTGACCCGTAGGGTCAATCCTAACGGATCCCTTTGGTAAAGCGCTTATAAAGGTAGTACCATATGGTTGGATGGTACCAGAGTTTGCCCTCTGAAATGCCGGTTGACAGCGGTTTAAGTTCTCCGGAAAGCGCATCCTCCACCGCCTTCTTCATTAAGCGGATCCCTTCTCCAAGTTGCATCTGGGTATAGGTAAAGAAATTGTCCTTTTTAATAGGATGAATCACGGCCTGGTACAAAATATTCCCGGTATCGATCCCGGCATCCACCAGGTGTACGGTCACCCCGCAATGCGCCCTGTCATCCTGTGCCAGTGCCCAGTAGGCTCCATGGACGCCCCTGTAAGCCGGAGTGATCCCCACATGGGTATTGATAAAAGGGGCCGGAACGCAGGTAAGTATTTTTTTTGAAATGATCCGGGTTCCATTCACGACAATGACATCAGGATTGATCTCTTTCAATTTTTTACGGCAGGTATCTGAGTTCACTGAGGAAACCCTGAACACTTTGGTCGGGTCAATAGGCGTATCGTTTAGCTGATAATCCTTTGTGATTTCCTTGACACGAGCCTTGGACGCACTGCGGAGGACCGGCACGCAAAGTTTGGTGAACAGCACCTGTCCGAACACTTCCCACCACCCGAGCCGTTTGATTATCCGTTTAAGGAATGTTTTCAGGTCCGTTCCCTCCACTATGATCACGGTATGGATCTTAAAATAAGCGGCAAGCCCATTGTACATAAAGGACGTACTTTCCCCTCCGCCGGTCAGCATTACAATCTTTTTATCCATGGCGCCGCGCCTTTAGCAGGTTTCCCACTTCCGTCATGGTCATGCTTTCATATCCGTATTGCTTTTGTAATACCATGTAGCACGTTAATATTTTTTCCAGGAAAGCCAGATTATCGCTAAGATGAATACCAAAATTATGCGGGTGCCACCATAAGTGGAAAACTTTCCCCGTTTTGGCAGCATAATACATACTCCGGCAAATTCGTCGCAATCGCAAGCCTTCCAGCAAACGTGCTTTTGGGGTATAGGGTCGTAAAAACCTGCTGGAAGGGATATTGAAGGGATAGGATTTTGCCATGTCTTCCAGGTTATGACATCGGTATCCGGAAATGTTGAGGTAGGTATCTGCCAGTCGACCTGCACGACGGTAGTAGTTCTCCCCTTTACTGGATACCGCCTTGTTAAACCATACTTCTTCATTGCCCCGATACGATTCAATCCCGAGTTCCGCGCAGACTTGCAGGTATTCAGCATTGAATTGGTTTCTTGGAAAAACGAGGCTTTTCAGGACGATGTTCCTGTCGCGTGCTATGGCAATGGCCGCTTCCATATCGGCACGGAAGTCTTCCACATCCTGGCCCTCCTCCAGGCAATAGTAATGGGAAAAGGTATGGCTGGAAATTTCCTGCGCGGGATACTTATTAATCAGAGCAATCAATTCTGAGGCAAAATGATATCTGTCTTCACGTTC
>JBGTMS010000188.1:0-13483 GCA_041743425.1 Zeaxanthinibacter sp.
CTCAAGCATTTTATAGGTTTCTTTGCCCACGGCATTAAATTGCGGCAATTCTGCCACCTCAACATTGGCCGGATAGGATGCTTCCAGGCGCGCATCATTGGTCACATACTGCCCAAAATGCCAGAATTCCTTTAAATCCCCTTCTTTTCTCCCCTTTGCGTGTTCTTTTCCAAATGAAGTATAGCCTCGTTGACCGCCAATTCCGGCTATTTCATAACGGTCCTTTACATCCTGAGGAAGATGAAAGAATTGCTTAATCTCCTTATAAAGGTTGCTTACCAACTCTTCTGAAAGAAAGTGACCACTAAGAGCCACAAAGCCAATTTCCTCAAAAGCCTTACCTATTTCTTTGATGAATTTTGATTTCCTGGCCTGGTCGGCGGATAGATAATCCCTAAGATCTACATTTGGAATTGTACTCATGCCAAATCGATTAATGATTCTGTCAAAGTTACTAAATTCCAAAGGTAATTTGACATCGTTCCAACATAGAATTAGTGTCTTCAATTTTGTTACTTTTACCGGCTGACAGAACCATTAATCGCTATCTCCCATGCAGTATCAGGATAAAGGCATCAGCACCGAAGTGCAGATCTCACTGTACAAGGCCATGCTCAAACCGCGAATGATCGAGGAAAAGATGTTGATCTTATTACGACAGGGTAAGATTTCCAAATGGTTCAGCGGCATAGGGCAGGAAGCCATCTCAGTGGGCGTCACCTCGGCGCTCACATCTGACGAATACATCTTGCCGATGCACAGAAATCTTGGCGTTTTCACCAGCAGGAAGATCCCGCTATCCCGGTTATTTGCACAGTGGCAGGGGAAAGCAAGCGGTTTTACTAAAGGCCGGGACCGAAGTTTTCATTTTGGGACACAGGAGTACAGGATTGTTGGAATGATCTCTCACCTGGGACCACAACTGGGGGTGGCAGATGGTATAGCCTTGGCTGATATTCTCCAGCACAGACGACGTGTTACAGCGGTGTTTACTGGCGAAGGAGGCACAAGCGAAGGCGATTTTCATGAGGCTCTTAATATCGCCGCGGTCTGGGAACTCCCGGTGCTCTTTTGTGTAGAAAATAACGGATACGGACTTTCTACCCCAACCAACGAGCAATACCGCTGTGCCCAACTGGCTGATAAGGGCATGGGATATGGCATGGAGGCCCATACTATAGACGGGAATAACATTCTGGAGGTCTATCAAAAAGTTGACTCCCTGTGTCGGAGTATGAGAAAAAACCCAAGACCGGTTCTCGCGATATTTAATACCTTCCGAATGAGGGGGCATGAAGAGGCCAGCGGCACCAAGTATGTCCCCGGCGCACTTTTGGACAGCTGGGCTACAAAAGATCCTATCAACAATTACGAGGCATTTTTACTTCAAAAGAACCACCTTTCCCAGGAAACCATCAGCTCATTACGCCGAGAAATTCAGGAGGAGATTGATGAACATCTGCAACTTGCTTTTAGCGAGGAAGAGATTATACTGGATGAAAGTAAAGAGATAGGTGATGTTTATCATAAATTTAATTATCAGGAAGTTATATCTACTTCCGAGGTGAAAAGTATTCGGCTGATAGATGCGGTCGCTCAAGGGCTGCGTCAATCCATGGAGAACCATGACAACCTGGTGATTATGGGGCAGGATATCGCTGAATACGGAGGGGTCTTTAAAATTACGGAAGGGTTTACTGAGGCCTTTGGGAAGGCCAGAGTGCGCAATACCCCAATCTGCGAATCAGCCATTGTGTCTGCAGCCATGGGCTTGTCCATAAACGGAATGAAAGCGGTGGTGGAGATGCAGTTTGCGGACTTTGTAAGTACCGGTTTTAATCCAATTGTGAACTATCTTGCAAAGACCCATTACCGATGGAATGAAAAAGCAGATGTGGTCATTCGCATGCCCTGTGGAGCGGGAGTGGGAGCGGGGCCATTTCATTCTCAGACCAACGAGGCCTGGTTTACTAAAACGCCTGGCCTGAAGGTTGTTTACCCGGCCTTTCCTTTTGATGCCAAAGGGCTGCTTGCTACCGCCATCAATGATCCTAATCCCGTATTGTTCTTTGAACACAAAGGCCTGTATCGAAGTAGTTATCAGGAAGTTCCGGTAGGCTATTATACCCTGCCTCTTGGCAAAGCAGCACTTTTATCCGAGGGGCCTGATCTAAGCGTTGTCACTTTTGGTGCAGGGGTGCACTGGGCTAAGGAAATTCTTGGCAGACATCCGCACATTAAGGCAGACCTGATTGATCTCAGAACATTACAGCCATTGGACATGGAAACTGTCTATGTTTCAGTCCGCAAAACCGGAAAACTGCTTATCCTGCAGGAAGACAGTCTGTTCGGAGGGGTTGCCAGTGATATTTCCGCCATGGTGATGGAGCAGTGTTTTCATTCACTGGACGCGCCCGTAATGCGTATTGGAAGCCTGGAGACACCTATTCCCTTCGCGCGTAGGCTGGAAAACAACTATCTTCCCAAACAAAGATTTGAAAAGGCGTTGACCGGGCTGTACAACTATTGAGTCCAGCGATAATATTTGTGGGCATTACGGCGTTTAGACTCAGAGAAATTTAGCACTTTTGTAATAGAAGATAGTTCGGGGGTTGTAAACTAATTCCCCCGTTTACACGTATATCTTCTTGTTAACCGAAAAATAGTATTATGAGAAAATTCTTGTTAAGCTTGCTTCTTGTTGCCTTTTTTATCTCCTGTACAGGGACAAAGGCGGTAATGGGTCAGCGCAAATTATTAAGTGGGACCTGGACACTGGACAATATTGCTTATGAAAATAATGCAGGAGCGCTTAAAACAGTACTTTTTGGAGATGCTGATGCCATCTGTTTTGAAGGAAGCAACTGGTACTTCCGCGATAATAACAGCACCGGACGCTATACTATCAAGCAGGGAAGTCTGTGCAGTGGAGGTGATCGCTTTATCCGCTGGTCCATCATTGAGCCTTCCGCCAATTATTCCAGCCAATTACAATTTAAGTTTATCGATGAAAAACGTAAAGACGTTTCCGGAGGTGCAGGCTATCGATTAAATATTGCCAGCCTTACCGCAGAATCAATGACTTTGAAATCAAACGCAACGGTTGAAGGATCTCCTGTAAATGTCGTATATGAATTCTCTAAAAATTAATTAAGATGAAAATTAGCCTAGTAAAAAGTTTGTCATTTGTTATTGTTTTCAGTCTTGTACTGGGTTGCAATGCGGTGAAAAATGCCAATAATAAACAAAAAGGAGCCGTTATTGGCGCCTCAGGAGGTGCCGTGGTAGGCGGTGTCATCGGAAATAATGTCGGGAAAGGAAACACGGTGCTGGGAGCCATTATTGGCGGCGTTGTCGGTGGTGTGGCCGGAGGATATATAGGAAACAGGATGGACAGGCAGGCGGAACGTATTGAAGAAGAAATTCCAGGTGCCGAAGTCACGCGTGTTGGGGAAGGAATCAACGTGACTTTCACCGAGGATCAGGGAGTTCACTTTGATACGAACAAATCCAACGTACAGGGTACCTCTGCAGAAACCCTGAACAAACTTGCGGGTATTTTTCAGGAATATCCAAAATCAAATATTTTGATTGAAGGGCACACCGACAGTGCGGGACCTGACGAGTATAATATGAACCTCTCTAAAACGAGGGCAGAATCGGTAACCAAGTATCTTGTATCTCAGGGAGTCGATGCCAGCAGGTTTACAACAAAATGGTATGGTGAAAATCAGCCGGTTGGCGACAATGCCACCACCGAAGGAAAAGCCAGAAACCGTCGTGTAGAACTCGGGATAATTGCCAATGATGAATTGAAGGAGGAAGCCATGCAAAAAACCAAAGGTTAATAGCGCCTCCCTTATTACTTTAAAGATCCCGGACAACCTTCCGGGATTTTTTATTCGTTAATGACAGGTGTGATGATAGACAAGTCGTTCGATGTCCTTATTGTTGGCGGGGGTCTGGCCGGTCTCACCGCGGCGATCCATCTGGCCGGCGAAGGGCTGCAAGCGCTGGTGGTGGAAAAAGCCACCTATCCTCATCATAAAGTTTGCGGGGAATACCTGTCAAATGAAATAAGCCCTTATCTCGATTTTCTGGGCATTCAACTCCCGGGGGCCATTCCTATAAGCCAGTTCCAGTTAAGTACCGTCAGAGGCCGAAGTCTCAAAACCACCCTTCCACTTGGCGGACAAGGGATTAGCCGTTATACACTGGATCATATTCTGTACAGGAAAGCCCTGGAAAAAGGGGCAACCGTTTTAAAAGACACGGTGACTTCAATAAAAAGTAATAACGGAGGTTTTAGGGTCGGCACTACAGCAGGAAACTCCATAAGTTGTTATCTCGTAATAGGGGCCTATGGGAAGAGGTCCCAGCTGGACCGCCAGCTGGATCGTCCGTTTATAAAGCGCAAATCTCCGTGGCTTGGTGTAAAGGGGCATTATTCCATAAAGGATTTCCCGGACCATTTGGTTGCGCTGCATACCTTCAACGGCGGATATGCCGGCTTGTCAAGGACAGAATCGGGGATGGTAAATTTTTGCTATCTCGCACATTATAAAAGCTTCGAGAAAGAAAAGGATGTCAATTCCTTTACTATAAAAACGGTCGCGGCCAATCCATATCTGCGCGCCTTTCTCAAAGAAGCGACACCGGTTTTTGAACAACCCCTGACCATTGCCCAGATCTCATTTGAAAATAAGCGCGCCGTGGAGAATAAGATTTTGATGTGCGGGGATACAGCAGGTTTGATACATCCTTTGTGCGGGAATGGAATGGCGATGGCGATCCATTCTGCAAAGATCGCCTCCGAACTTATCCTGAATCATTTTCAAAGAAACACTTTTGATGCCGAAAAGCTTTATAAAGACTATCAGGCCGCTTGGAACAGAAAATTTGCCACGCGAATGAGAGTCGGTAGGCATTTGCAATACCTGTTGATGCAGCCCCTCCTCTGCGATCGCCTAATAGGAATGACTGTCAGGTCGCCCTGGCTGCTGCAACAGCTGATCCGCAGTACGCACGGCCAACCCATAATACCGTAATGGATTTTTCCTTCAGACATACGGAAAGGGAGCTGATGGATGATCCTCAGCTGGAAAAGGAAATCCTCGCACGGGTCCTACTGGATATCAATAAGGTAAACCAATTTTTAGGGGGATATCAAATCACCATCAGGGCAGTGGCCCAATTGATCAAGGAGTTCCCATTGCCGTCCTATACCTTTGTTGATGTGGGTTGTGGTGATGGCAGCATGCTAAGAAAGGTGGCGGAATATTGCAGGAAACAGGGGATTTCTGCAAGTTTCACGGGGGTAGATCTGAGTGCCCATGCACTCGAAATCGCAGAAAAAGGGTCTGTCTCATTTCCGGAAATAACCTACCTGAAACACGATATTTTAACCTTGACTACCGCCAGTGTGCCCTGTGATATTCTGCTTTGTACCCTTACCATGCATCACTTCAGCAACCCGCAAATTCCTCAGTTTCTGAAACGCTTTGTAGCGCTGGCACGAATCGGGATAGTAATCAATGATTTACAAAGAAGTAGGATGGCATATTATCTTTTTAAGGGGTTTAGTGCTATTTTTATGCGAATGGAAATAGCAAGGCACGACGGCTTGATATCGATAAGAAGCGGATTTACCAAGGTGGAGCTTGAAAAGTTGGCAGCGGGTGTAACAGATGTAAGGCACAGAATACAATGGAAATGGGCATTCAGATATTTGTGGGTCATGCGCAAAATCCGACTAAAGACCGCGAATGAATAAAATAAGGATTGCAGGCGTTTCGAAAGTTTTACCCCCCTATAGCCGCAAAACCAAAGCGATCCTTCCCTATGTCACCCGATGGTTGGGAGACAGGGAACAACGCTTTCAGCGGAAGGTATTAAAGATTTTTGAAGGCGCTGGTGTCGATGTCAGGTATGGGATAATGGACATTGAAGAAGTTTTTACATCAACGTCTTTTGAAGAAAAGAACCGATTATATGTAACCGAAACAAAAAAGCTTGGCATTAGTGTGCTGGATAACGCACTGCAAGAACAAAGATGGACGCCTGAATCTCTGGACTACCTTATTACCGTGAGTTGTACGGGTATCATGATTCCTTCCCTGGATGCGTATTTGGTGAATGCATTAGGACTTCGACAGGATATAATTCGATTGCCTGTCACCGAGATGGGTTGTGCCGCCGGGATTTCAGGACTTATCTATGCCGCAGCTTTTTTAAGGTCGCATCCAGGTAAACGCGCGGCACTTATTGCCGTGGAGAGCCCAACTGCCACTTTTCAGCTAAATGATTATTCCATGGCAAATATGGTCAGTGCGGCCATTTTCGGGGATGGAGCGGCCTGTGTGCTGCTTTCTTCCGAAGCCGGTGCTACAGGGCCGGAATTAAAGGGGGAGGGGATGTACCACTTCCGGGACGCCACACATCTGATGGGTTTTGATCTTACCAATGCAGGTTTAAAGATGATCCTGGATCCCGATGTCCCTGAAACCATTGCAACTCATTTTCCTGATATTATCCATCCTTTTTTGGAAAGATTCGGAACTTCGATAGCAGCAGTGGATCATTTGATCTTTCATCCAGGCGGAAAAAAAATCGTACAGACCGTAGAAGATCTCTTTGGTTCCATGGGGAAAAGTATAGAAGATACCCGCGAAACCCTACGCCTATATGGTAATATGAGCAGCGTTACTGTGCTCTATGTTCTTGAAAGATTTTTGCAAAAAAACATCCCCAAAGGAGAACAGGGTCTGCTCCTGAGTTTTGGACCTGGATTCTCGGCCCAAAGGGTGTTGTTAGAGTGGTAAGGGGGATAAAATACAAAGGAGCACCTCTATATAGGGTATTGATATAGAATTGAATGATTAAAGATGAGTGAACCTTTACTTTCAGAAACTAAGCCTTATGCACTTATCCTCGGGGGAAGTAAAGGTCTTGGTCTGGCAACGGCAAAAAAACTTGCCCGGCACGGCTTTGGCCTGATCATTGTCCACCGGGACCGTAAAACGGATCTCCCTGTTATCGAAATGGATTTTGAAGAGATTCTTGCTTATGGGAATGGTTTATACAGTTATAATGCCGATGCGACCCAGCCGGAAAGGAGGGCAACGCTGGTGTCTGAAATTTGCGCCCAACTGCCTGCGGATGCCCGGATCAGTGTACTGATTCACAGCATTGCCAAAGGTAATTTGAAACCTATGGGTACTGATTCGACCAAAAGTTTGGAACTGAGTGATTTTCAAATTACGATCAATGCCATGGCGCTTAGTTTGTACGATTGGACCAGAGCTCTTATTAGTGCCGGGGTTTTTGACAAAGATGTCCGCATCCTCTCCTTTACCAGCGAAGGAAGCAGCAGGTCAACTTCCGGATATGCGGCAGTATCAGCTGCTAAGGCGGCTCTGGAAGCCATCACAAAAAGTATGGCGCTTGAATTTGCCCCGTTGGGGATCAGGGCCAACTGCATTCAGGCAGGGGTTACGGAAACAGCGTCCTTTGCGAGAATACCCGGAAGTGAAAAAATAAAGGAATATGCGCTGCGCCGCAACCCTAATATGAGACTCACCTTACCGGAAGATGTGGCAAACGTCGCCTACCTTTTATGCTCGCCGGATGCAGCCTGGATTACCGGAACGGTCATAAAGGCAGACGGCGGGGAAAGCCTTCGGTAAATAAACATTGAAATCAGCAATCGATTGATGAACCCGGACAGGATCCTTGCTTTATTGCCGTATGCCCACCCATTTCTATTTGTTGATTCGCTCAGCCGGATAGATGATGATGGGGTGGAGGGAAGGTTTTTGTTCAGAAATGAGCTGGATTTTTACAAGGGGCATTTTAAAGACGAACCTGTGACTCCAGGCGTCATCCTTACAGAATGTTGCGCTCAAATTGGGCTGGTCTGTCTGGGCATCCACCTGCAACTAAAGACTGGCAGATCCGAAGTCGGCTCCCTCTCTGTCGCAATGAGCGATTCTGAAATGGAGTTTTACCTTCCGGTCTTCCCCGGGGAAAGCGTCGTGGTCCGGTCCGAAAAGATGTATTTTCGATTTTCAAAGCTCAAATGCCGGGTAAGAATGTACAATGAGCGTGAACAACTTGTATGCAAAGGTGTTATCTCTGGGATGTTTAAATCCGCCATAAATGGATAGACGTGTGGTAATTACGGGTTTGGGAATCTGCGCTCCGAATGGAACGGACCTGAACACCTTCGCTGTTAACCTGGCCCGGGGTGGTAGTGGGATTACCTGGCATCCCGAATTGAAAACATTGAATTTCGGCTGTCAGATCGCCGGGAAGCCTGCATTTCCCGAAGCCCGCATGGATAACTATTTTACCCCTCTGCAACAACGTGGCCTTAATTCTTCCGGGCTGGTATACGGAGTGATGGCAGGGATGGACGCCTGGCGGGACGCAGGACGGTCGTTCCAAGAGGGCGAAAACCCGGAATGGGACAGCGGGATCATTTTTGGAACGGGAATTCTGGGGGTGGACAAATTTCGGGAATCGATATATCTGGTGGATGCCGGGAATGTGAGACGACTGGGAAGTACTTCGGTCATCCAGACCATGGCCAGCGGGATCAGTGCCTATCTGGGGGGTATTCTCGGCTGTGGGAATCAGGTGACCACTAATTCTTCGGCGTGCAGCACCGGGACGGAAGGTATCCTTATGGCCTATGAGAGAATCAGGGCGGGGCGGGCAGAACGAATGCTGACGGGAAGTTGCAGTGATAGCGGGCCTTATGTCTGGGGCGGTTTTGATGCCATGCGCATCTTACCACGAAATTTTAATGACAACCCTGAGGCAGCGAGCCGGCCCATGAGTGCCACGGCTTCGGGGTTTGTCCCGGGGAGCGGGGCAGGGGCGCTGCATCTGGAATCTTTGGAGAGTGCAAGGAAAAGGGGCGTAAGGATTTATGCAGAGGTGTTGGGAGGTGCAGTGAACAGCGGGGGGCAGCGGGATGGCGGAAGCATGACAGCGCCCAATAGCCGGGCTGTACAGCGGTGCATACAGGAGGCACTGGCACATTCGGGAGTAAGGGCGCAAGAGGTGGATGGCATCAACGGTCATCTCACGGCCACCTCTAAAGATGCCACAGAGGTAGAGAACTGGGTGCTTGCCCTGGATCGTAGGGGGTCCGATTTTCCTTATATCAATTCCTTTAAAAGCATGACCGGACATTGTCTGGCCGCGGCAGGAAGCATTGAATGTGTGGCATCTGTACTCCAGTTCAGGGATCAGGTCATTTTCGGAAATAGGAACTGTGAAGATCTCCATCCGGAGATTAAAGGTCTTATCGGGGAAACGAAAGTGCCGGCGGTAACCATAGATGTTGCTCCTTCTATTATAGCCAAAGCGAGTTTTGGCTTTGGAGATGTAAATGCCTGTGTTATCTTTAAGGCCTTTACAGCTGATTGACAATGACCGGGTATATCGTATAATAAAGAAGGCCTGCAAAGCCTCTGAACTGCCGTGTAACACATACGGTACCCCCGAACTAAGACTCATGGTTTACCTTAGAATTAATGACTGAAGAAGCGCGTTACGAAAAATTAAAAAGTATTGTCAAGGTCTACCTTCCGGAAGACGTTTCTGTGGAAACCATCCGGCCGGAAAGTCATTTTATAAATGAACTGAATATCAATTCGGCCCATCTGGTTGACATTGTATTAGATGTTGAAGATGCTTTTGGGATCATCTTTGAAAATGAAGATATGGACCAGATGATTACCGTCTCGGATGCCTTGCGTCTTATCGATAGAAAACTGGCTGCTCTCTGACAAAAATCAATGCTCTTTATGGCTCACTCTCGGGCCTGAGGCGCTCCAAATCAGTACAGGAATATAATCTGCCGTCCAAGGGTCGGGATATTCGTTGGAACGATAAAATTCCTACAGTCCTGCCTGTTTTTATATCGTGGAAAAGGGCTAATTTGCAGGCAGAACTTCATCCAATGATTATGAAAAGACCGATGTTATGGCACCTGGCCTTTATTTTGTGCCTGGCAGTTACTTGTGCACGCGCTCAATCACAGGAAGCGAACCTACAAGTGAGTAAGGAAATAAAAGTCAGGCAAAAAACGGTTATGGAACAATATGAGCCTACAATGATTCTTCCAGTAGATGACCGGATTCGTCTAAAAAAGGAACGGCTGGCTGAAATCAGAAAGCGGCAGGAGATTCTCGATACTTTGAGTATTTCTGACAGAAGGAAAAGAAAACTGCTGAGAGATCTCTACAATGCCCCTCATTCTGATCAGTGGGAGAAACTTATTGCTGATCTTGAATTTCAGGATCAATAACCCGCTTCGGGAACAAGAACTTCATGTTATAAAGGGCATCTGAAGATAAAAACTACTGTGCAGGCGGGCTTTCCTGCAATAATTGCATCACTTTGGACGGAGACTCCACCTGAATGATATGCTTTCCCTTAAAGGCAATAGGATGCTGCAGGAGGACAGGATTATGCTGAATCATTTTGATCCAGTCATCTACGCTAAAATCTGAGAATTGTACATCGGGCGCATCCGGATGATCTGTGGCAAAGAGATCCCCAAGAGACACCCCCAATTCGTCTGCCAAGGATACCCAGATGGTATCCGCTATTTTCGTTTTACTGATATCAATATCCCGGACTTTTGCTGCAATGCCCTGCACATAACCAAAAGTTTGTTTCCCTATACTGGTTTGTGAGTTGTAAATTAGTGTGAACTGGCGCTGGTCAGAAGCCATGCTGCCTATATCATCCTTCATGGAGGTCATATTAGGAACGTTTCATTTTTTCTTTCCTTTTGCGCAGTTGAATTTCCAGATCATTCGTGGTTTCTGCAATAGAGGCTTCAAATTTGGAGTGGCTGGCCTGTGCGTAGAGCCGGATCCCCGGAAGGTTTAACTGAATCCCGCAAATCTTGCCTGTCTCCTGTTCCGTGGTGTTCTCTTTTTTGAAAATGATATCGGCGCTAATGATAAAATCATATTTATCTTCAAGCTTTTCAAGACGTTTTAAGGTCATCATTTCGAGCCTTTCACTGGCCTTTACGTGGTCATACTCAAAATTAATCTGCATTGCGGGCATATTTGCTATGAAAGTAGAAAGGGCCGGGGCTATTTCCAAATTTAATTTAAGGTTAAGGCATTTATTTTTTTCTCGGGAAAGATGGCCTTTACTAATAATTTATAGTTAAAGTCTGAATTTCTTGTACTTAGAAGTAGGATGTTTACCCGGAAATGCTTAATTTCAATCTCCCATTGTGTCACCCCTAAATCTACTCTACCATGAAAACACAACAAAGAGCTTCAGAACTCTCAGGCAAAACCGACTCCAATACCGCCATGCTGCGGTTGGAAAGAAACAATCAGAACCTTTCCTTTCTTCGTGAGAAACTCAGTTCTTACGTATGCGAACCTCGCACGCTCAACCTATATGAAAGGAAGGAAATGCTTAAAGATCGACTTGAAGGCATGTGCAGCAGCAATCAGGAATTAATCAACTCCATGAAAAAAAGTGCGATGCTTTTCACAGATCCTATGGAAATCATCCGAGAGCAACGGCAAGCCTTGCTGGAGCTTGAACAAAATGTGCTGGACTACATCGGTTTGGCCAAAGTACACTGATCATATCTCTGAATTTGTTTCTTTCTCAGGGATCATTACAGAAGCAATAATTCCTGCCGAAAGTGATACTACAATTACCGTCAGTGAAACCCATTCCTCCAGTTCCACATAATGTGTAAACAGCATCTTTAATCCAACAAACGCCAGGATCACTACCAGACTGTAGTTAATGAACCTGAACTTGGCAAGCATACGGGACACGAGAAAGTACATAGATCGCAATCCCAGGATGGCAAGGATGTTGGAACTGAAGACGATAAACGGATCCGCTGTAATCGCCAGAATGGCAGGGATGCTGTCAAGAGCGAAAAGGATATCGGTCAGTTCAATGATAATCAGTGCGACAAAAAGCGGGGTAGCGGCCCTTACCCCCATCTTCTTTACAAAGAAATGATTGCCATACATATTAGCGGTTATAGGGTACACTTTTTTCAGTAGCCGGAACACCAGCGAATTCTTGGGATTAAATTCGTGCTGGTCAGAACGCAGCATCTTAAAGGCCGTATATAGGAGGAAGAGCCCGAAGACGTAGATGATCCATTCAAAATGGGTAATAAGCGTCACTCCGAAAAGGATCATGGATGCCCGGAAAAAGATGGCCCCAAGGATACCCCAGAATAACACGCGATGCTGATATTGTGCCGGGATCTGAAAGGCGGAAAAGATCACGGCGATCACAAAAATATTATCAATGCTCAGCGATAGCTCTATGAGATATCCGGTAATATATTTAAGCACGGCGGTACCCGCTGTCAGATTGGTTGGGTTATCCATGATCCCTTCGGCAAAAATCCAGTAGATGACGCCGCTAAAGGCCAGGGCGACACTCACCCATACGGCCGTCCATATGGCGGCTTCCCTTGATTTTATAACATGATCCTCTTTATTAAAGACCCCGAGGTCGATAGCAAGGAAAATAACAATCAACCCGATAAATATACCCCAGACCAACATGGATGCCGATTTTTGGTTTCAAAGATAGACATCCTTCCTATTACTTAATCACGGGTTTTAAAAGGGATGTAAAGGGATTAAAATAAAAGGGGAAAAGACACAATTGCATCATACTTATGGTGTGCTGTGGCGTAATTAAACGTTAAGAATTTTTATTTACAGTAATTTTTACTACCGTCCGATAGTCCGACCGGACAAGAAATCCTTTTCCTAAACTAATTTCGGAGGGTTATAAATACAGACTGGTGGGGAAATCCCTTAATCAAGGACAGAAAGGGAGATAAAAACGGCTGCCCCGCACTAAGCTCTGGCCTACATGGTCACGGAAGCTCCGGCCGTTCTGAACGCGCTCCACCGCACCGCTGCAAGTATCAGCAGGGACAGGGAACTACATATTAGAAAACCTGTGAACAGCGGGAGGGCAGTATCCGCGACAAAGCTGCCAATAAATATGCTTATAGGAACCGCCATCAAGGTGGACACAAGACCTGTCATGGCTGCGGCTATCCCGGCTATATGACCCACCGGCTGCATGGCAATCGCCCTTAAATTTCCGAATAGAAATCCAATGGAAAAGAATTGGAGCCCGAAAAAAACGAACAAAACAGCAATAGAAGGGTTACCGGAGTCAGCATGGATAATGATATAGGAAAGCGATACCAGGAAAAAGAAAAATAAGGAAACAGTGATCAATTTTTGCATTCCAAAACGAAGTACCAGCGTCCCATTCATAAAAATGGCCGCCCCGATGGTAACGGCAAGACCGGCAAAGATATAGGGAAACTCCTCGGCAAAATCATATTGATGCTCAAAGATCTGTTGTGAGGTGCTGAGATAGACCAGAAAGGAACCGGTAATAAATCCTGAAATAAGGGTATAGGCGATGGTGGTTCTATGGG
>JBGTMS010000189.1:0-19881 GCA_041743425.1 Zeaxanthinibacter sp.
AAGCCCGTTCCACTACTTCGTAGCAGGCTCTGCATTTGTCTGTATTTTTTTCCTGAACATTCCCTTCCCTTTTATCATCGTAGGCGCAATGGTTATTGCCGCATTGACCCGAAAACTATTTCCCGTTTTTTTTGCCATGAATAGGAAAGGCGCAGAACTAAAAGAATCCAGTGAGGATGATCATTTTATAAATAAAAATACGGTAGTTCCAAATATTGGATTTAATCCGCTTCGAACCCTGAAACAGATAGGAGTTGGATTTTTGTTATGGACCATTCCGTTTTTGCTGTTTTATTTTTTGACCAGTGATTTCGAGTTTTGGAGAACACTGTCCTTTTTCTTTACCAAGGCCGCGTTCGTCACCTTTGGCGGGGCTTACGCAGTACTGCCTTATGTTGCCCAGGTAAGTGTTGAACAATTCCAATGGCTGACCAGTCTGCAGATGATCGACGGTCTTGCACTTGGGGAAACAACCCCTGGTCCGTTGATCATGGTACTTGTTTTTGTAGGTTTTATGGCAGGACACAATCACTTTGGAAATTCGATCACGATGGGAACTGTTGGACTGTTTACGACCACATTTTACACCTTTTTGCCGTGCTTTCTTTTCATTTTTATTGGTGCACCCATAATTGAGCGGACCCAAGAGAACATAAAGGTAAAAGAAATCCTTTCCCTTGTCACGGCGGCCGTAGTGGGTGTCGTACTGAATCTGACCATATACCTTGGTAAGGCCGTCATATTTCCAAAGGACATTTCATTTGACGGATTGGATTACATTGCGCTTATCTGGATCATCATTTCATTTGTTGGCATGTACCTCTACAAAATAAACATGATTACTTGGATCGGGATAAGCGCTCTATTCGGTCTAAGCTACTATTTGTTGACCATGTAATGGTACAAAATACCTTCCGTACCATTTGAATACCCGGTGTTCTGTAATTTGAACGAATAAATTTGCCGCCGAGGCCATGAAGCTCATTCGGTACGAATAGTTTGGAACAGGGCTGTTTTGGATACGTATAAATCGACCGGTTGCCAAAACGGCCTATTTTATATGATATATGAAACCACTGGGCCGCCAGCAGGAACTATTATCACTAGAACCTGTGTGGATCATATGAAATTTATTTTGCCATTTCGAGTTCAATTTTCCGCATCGATTGAAATGGTTATGGATGGGGGAAAGGTAGAATTACAGATTTTGGAGCCACTAGATTTGGTGCCATAAAATGAACGTTTTACGGAACTCCTCTTCGGAAAAACAAGGTGTAAACAAACCCACCTTTATTTAGACTTTCAAAAATCCGTACATCGTTTACAGTTGACGGTGGTTTAAATATACTTTCACTGTCCCGTAAATGGTTAATTAACTAGAATACTAAAAAAGACCAGGAATGGGACATCTTGTCAATCGAAAAACAGCTTTTCAGGAACCGTCTGGTAAAACGGCCGATTTACCGGACTAAGAGATAACTAATTATAAATTTGACCCCTTGCTCAAAAACAAGACCAAATCTTTCACAAAATAGTTGAATGGGTTAAGCATCTTTTTCTCCTTTGAGCTTCCTATTTTTAGAATTATAAGTCGAAGAAAAAGATTTGGATGAGCTATCCTTTATCAACGTCTTTGTCGTTAGATATAAAAAAAAGATATAAAGGACAGCAAGAAACGATAAACCATATGCCAGTTTTTAATCTCTTTTTGCGAAGCGTTCTTACAGAGCTCTAGTATTTTATAGTAATCTTTAAATTTCATGACTCAAAAGACGGAAGTATTTTGATTTTCTTTAATAAATTCATCACACCTCATCTTTAGGATACCTTTTTTCAAGACTTTTACGGATGCTTTGCCGAACCTTTGTTAAGTAGACCCCAACTTGGTACTCCGAAATTACTTTGATCTTTGAAATTTCCCGGAGCGAAAACCGTTGGTTCACTGCAAGATCGTATATTGATTTCATTGGGGCGGGCAAACGGTGCAGTACCATATCGATATATCTGTGTACGCGGCCTTCGCCAATTTCCCCGTTGAGATTTTCGATCCACTTCTCTTCTGGATCCTCAATAAAAACATCTGCTAATCGGTAGTCGTATTTCGGATAGGACGGGTCGTCGAACTCCTCCAATAAGGTCGGTTCGCCTTCGCCGTCTATACTATAGTTCTCTTGCATTTGAATCCATTCGGCTTCTGTGTACCGCTCCAAATTATCTAAAAAGTGCGTATTGTATTCCTCCTCGACAAAGGTTTTGTGCAGCAGTTCGTCTGCTTTTTCAAAAAGCCAGAACGGAAGATCCTTTTGATCCTCGATTTCGGCAACGTGCTCAAATGCCAAAAGATAGAGTTCATTGACAAATTCCTCGACCCTGTACTTCCCCTTTGGAATATAGTCGTTCCTGACCGAAGCGCTAAGACGGCGCGCGATATAGCCTTCCACATCGGGCAATATGGTCTGCATCAATTTGTTGAAAGCTTCCTGGTCTTCCTCCTCTTTCAGATGTATCAGTTCCCTGAACGAGAGGACCGCAAGTCCGTGGAGGCCCCTTTGCGAGCTAAGTGTCTTATTCCATGTATTTTCCATGACATCAAAACTTTATTTGTTACCGATATTCAGAAAATTGTCTTGGGCGATCCATCATAATGGATAACCTATTTAGAATATTCAAATGCTGTTCCAAAACAATACTTTTAGAATCCCCCATATCGCATCCCAGACTTTACCGTAAATACGATTTTATCAAATGGTTCAATGCTCTTAATTACAAAGTTCTTAATGCTTTGGATATTGTAAAAATGTCACTCAGAATGTCATTATGACATTTTAAGACTGACGCGGCACAGCTCGATCGTCATAATTTTCTTAAAGAATTTTAAAAATTTCGCTGATTTTTTGGCAGAAGGATTATGGCATTTTTTTTGTCCGATATAAAATAAATTTATTGCTTAACTTAAATCTTTATTATTATGAGCACTTTAGCAAAAGTTTCGAACGATAGGGGTTTGACAAGAACAAATCCCAACAGGTCAACGAACCTCCCCGTGTGGTCATTGATCGATGATTTTCTTAATGGAAATCTTGCATCGGTATTTTCCCCAAACTTCAATACAGGTATGAGCTTGCCGATGGTGAACATCAAGGAGACCGCGGACGCCTATTTCGTCGAAATGGCCGTTCCGGGACTTAAAAAGTCCGACTTTCACATTGACCTTGACAATCATGTGCTCTCCATTTCCACCCAAACAGAACAGGAAAACGAGCAGAAAGAGGATAACTACACCCGCAGGGAGTTCGGGTACTCTTCTTTCAAGAGAACCTTTACCTTGCCCGAGACGGTTGATGACGGCAAGATCAAGGCCGAATATGACGAGGGTATTCTGAGCATCCACCTTCCCAAGAAGGAGGAGGCAAAGCAGAAACCCGTTAGAAGTATCAAGATTTCTTAATCTGTAAGTTTATGGGAAGGCGGGCCATTTCTTCGGCTGTCTTCCCTATTTTTTTGTTGAACCTAAACATTGGTAAATATGAAAGTATTTGGCAAAGAATTGGGCAAGGCAATCAAGTTTCCTCCATTCTTGGACAATTTTGTGGACAGGCTATTGCCGAGCCGCAAAAACTATAATGAAGAACTGGTCACGATACCCTCTACGAATATTAGTGACGACGACGTTGCCTTCGAGCTTTCCGTGGCGTTGCCAGGCCATAAAAAAAAGGACGTGTTTATCGAAATGGTCGACGATTACATCACCATAACCGCGCAGCAACAACGTAAAACGAGGAACGGGGCAGAAACTGGGTACGCCAAGAATTCGTTCACAATTCCTTTTACAGGGCGTTCGGGCTACCGAATAATGCAGATCCTGAAAAGGTGGAGGCAGAAATGAAGAACGGCCTGCTGACCCTGAAAATCGGTAAGAAAAAAGGTCGTCAGACCCAGAAGACCATTGATGTAAGGTAGGGCATGTGACCGTATGGTATAACCCAAAAATAGAGCAAGATGAAAACTATAAAATATGTATTATCAGCTCTTGCTTTGGTGATGGTAATTGCGTGCAATGAAAGACGCAAAAAGCAAGATGTGCAGGCCGAGCTCGATCCAGTAGACAGTTTGGAAATGCGCAAAAAGAACTATTGGGACAAGGCTCAGTTTCAAAATAGCATAGACGAAGCAATACAACAAAATATACAATTGGCGAACGACGAACTGATAAACGATGCAGCGGAAGTCATTACGGCTACCAAATATGCACTAAGGGCCATAGCCGATAGCGGCTATACCGATGCCAAGTCGCATATCGAAAAGGCCATAGGAAAGGCAGAGGCAGTAACCGCTGCGAAGCCCGATCTTTCGTTCGCCCCGTTGGACTTTAATATCAGGATAAATGATCTGGTTAGCGACGTACCTACTGTTAAGAAAATTACCGAAGAAGCCGAGGAGGCCTTGGAAGACGGTAAGGTTCAGCAGGCGAGGGAAATGCTGAAAGGTCTCAGCAGCGAAATCGCAATAGAGGCCTATAAACTTCCCGTAGGCACGTATCCGGCAGCGTTGAAAAGTGCCTTGGTATTGGCCAAGGAGAACAAGTATTGCGAGGCAGCTGCACTATTGAATTCGGCCCTCAATACCATCGTGATAGAGGAAAAATCCGTTCCCCTGCCGTTGGAAAGGGCGGAGCGGATGTTAATGGAAGTGGACAGTCTGGTACAGAAGGACGATTTTGATACCGAGGATGTACGGACACTTCTCGATAATGCTTCCTATGAGATCAAATTTGCGGAGGCCTTGGGTTATGGTAAAAGGGACAAGGAGTTCAAGGAACTGGACAATGCACTCAGGGAAATCGAAAAACAGATGGCCGACAAGTCGAACACCGACGAAAAAGGACTCATAACGAAACTTAGGGCAAACTCGGAAAGTAACGTATTTCATAGATGAGCGCTGATAGGTTTATTGGGACAATGTCGCTGTTGTAACACATCCGAATCCCTGTCCAATGCTCAGAATGTAAGTTGGGGAAGGCGGCCTAATACTGCGGCAGCCTTCCTTCGTTTAGCCCCGAACCTTTAAAAACAAAATGACCATGACAATTAAAAAATTCAAACCTTGCGATTGGGTAAAGATCAAGGGGGATAGCAATGCCCCAAAAAAATGGACGTTGTAAAATATGTATCCAAAAAGATTCGTTAACGGCCACTATCAACATCAATATTTTTTGTGGAATGTTTCTATTACAAGAACGGGGAGCGCTTTACCCGAACCTCACACCAGAACCGGTTGTTGAAACTGCTCGAATCAGGGGGTATTAATAAATCATAGCCAATTTCGGGACTCGAAAACGGATGTTACTATATGGATATTTAAAAATGAAGTTGCAAGACCTAAAAATAAAGACTAAAGGGTTGGTATTATCGGGGGGCGGGGTCAAAGGAATGGCCCATATCGGAATCATGAAGGCCCTTAACGAATGTGACATTTACCCCGATACAATTTCGGGGGTAAGTGCGGGCGCTATCGTCGGTGCCTTGTACGCCAAAGGCACAAGTCCGCTAAACATGTTAACCTTCTTTAAGGAAACACCGCTGTTCAAATACAATTTTTTTTCGATCAATAAGCCCGGACTATTCGATACCGAAAAATACTATCTCTTTTTTTCGAAATATTTTGAGAAGGATACTTTCGAAGCTTTGGAAAAAGAGCTTTTCGTTACCGCGACCGACCTACAATCTGGCGTTCCGAAGGTTTTCAGTTCAGGTGAACTGATACGGCCCTTGTTGGCCTCCGCCGCACTGCCACCGGTCTTCAATCCTGTTACCATCGATGGCCGTCTTTACGCCGATGGCGGAATAATGGACAATTTTCCCTTGGAGCCGCTAGCAAACAAGGTCGATTATATCATTGGCTGCTACACCTCCGGGGTGAAGGAAGTCGGAAAGACGCTCCTGAAAAATCCCCTCCAGTTAGCCAATCGCACCCATAGGCTTATGTTACATGCCAACAGTAGGGCAAAGTTATATGCCGCCGACATCCTTCTACGACCCAAGGGTCTCGAATATATCAATGTTCTTGACAGAAAGGGTATCGATAAAGCTTTTCTGATCGGATACGACCATGCCTCCAGGTATCTGGATACTATTATAAATCTATAACCTGTCCTACATACTTCAAAAAAACTCAACGCATAGAATTCAATAGCATTGTACCTATTTTAACACATTTTAACCTGACCAGCCTCTTTTCTTAAAGGGTTTGGCAAAAGTTTTGCGGACTTTAAATTAACTATTGTGTAACTAAAATTGTTTAACATGAAAAAAATAGCGATTCTTTCAATGGCGGCAATTTTAAACTTAGGTTGCAACGCCCAAGAGAACAAAAAAGAAGAAAACTTTCAGAAAGACAAGGACAGAATAGCGCATAGGAAACCGCCCAAGGGAACCTGGAAAGTCGATAAGGAGTTTGACGAGGACGGAAACCTTATCCGATACGATTCCATCTATTCATGGTCGTCTACGGATGATCTGGACGAATTGGCCCAAAAGAACCCTGATAGTCTATTGCAGTCTTTCCGATCCAGGTTTTACAGGAATTTTTCAGGAATCGACGATCAGCGGTTTGGAGACCTGTTCGCCGATGATTCGCTTTTTACCAAACGGTTCTTTGACGACGATTTCTTTGATAGCAAGTTCGGAGAGGATTTTATGGACATCGACAGGATCCGGAAAAGAATGGAAACGATGCAACAAAAGTTTTTGGAAAGGTACCGGTCCGAATTTGAAAAACCTGAAAACGACGACTCCGAAGACGTCAATTGATAATAAAATCCCCAAAAGGGATTTTGTTTTTTGTTCTAAAATTGAAGTAAGACAAGAAAACGATGAAGTATTTATCGGGACATCGATTTCGTTTACAGTATGGTTGCTTATATTCTGGTTATTCCCGGAGAATGGGGTCATCGTTCATTGTTTGATGACCATTATTGTGGTATTTTTGATTGACTGCAACCCTCTTATAGTTTTATCATTTATTTTGAGCAGTACTTAAGAAAAGGTATTTGGCTTAATAAATCATCTTCACAGCATAATAATGGAGTGATGAAACAGCTTGGGATTAAAAAAGCTGTTACATTAGTAAGAAAGCGCTGGAATGCAAACTAGTTTTCTTCAAATTTATAGATGTTACCATCAAAAGCGCAGACATATAGCTCTTGATCGGCATCGGTGCCAAAGGAAGTTATTGCCAAGCCAGTTTCTGCCAAAGGTCTGTTCTTAGCGCCATCTTCATCCAATGCCCATATACTTCCACTAACGAAATCACCGTAAATGTACTTACCTATAATCGAGGGATTTTCAGTGCCTCGGTAAACATACCCTCCCGTAATCGAACGGTCCCCGCCGCTTTGTGAATATTCAAAAATCGGATCGATCAAACCTGAATCATTACAATCCCCCGAAAAGCAATCAGTACCTTCATAAAGATTCCAACCATAGTTTCCGCCCAACTCGACTACGTCGATTTCCTCGATTTTATTCTGACCCACATCGGCGGTCCATAATTTATCGGTTTGGGTATCAAAGCTCATACGCCAAGGGTTGCGAAAACCATAAGCATAAATCTCACCTCTAAAATTGGGTTCATCCACATAGGGGTTGTCTGGTGGGATCGAATAATTCAGATTTCCTTGGGTATTATCGACGTCGATACGTAAAATATTTCCCAATAGATTCGTCCTATTTTGGGCATTTCCATCCGTATCCCCGGCACCGCCGCCATCTCCCACTGAAATATATAAATACCCGTCAACACCAAAGGCTAGCTGTCCTCCATTATGGTTGGTGCGTGGCTGCGGGATTTCCACAATTACCGATTCGCTGTCTGAATCGGCCAAATCGGGATCAGTTTGTGATATAGTAAACCTTGAAACACGGGCAATGCTCGACACAGGAGTATAGAAGACGTAAAAGAACCCATTAGAACTAAAATTCGGATGGAATGCAAAACCTAATAATCCTTGTTCACTAGTGGCCGAAATGTTACCAAGATCTAAAAATGTCCCAGACGAGGTCGCTTCCGCTTCATTTTCAAATACTTTGATCGTTCCTTTTTTTTCGGCAACATAGATTTTATTTGAACCATCGTTGGCCGTTTGCAAATCCAAGGGTTCTGAAAATGACAGATTTGGAAAAGCATTGACGAGAATTATCGTTTCTTCATCATCGTTTTGTCCCTCACCATCATCTTCGTCTTGAGGGTCTTCACTTTCAGGGGGTGCTTCGGCATCAACGACGCTTTCATCGGCACAGGATAAAAAATAAAAGCATACTATCGCCAAGGATAATATTCTCAGATATTTCATAGCAAATACTTTTTTAAGTACATACGCAGTCCATATGTCAAAAGTTCTTAAAAAATCTACTAAAAATTACAAATTGATAAAGTATTAACCCTGACAGTCTTTGTTTTAGTCATACTTCCATTTTTATTATCGACTGCGATAAGTAAATATTCGCCTTATGTGGAAGGAAACAGTTTGCAGACCTATGTAATAATTTGGACAGTTATTTCAATTGCCATTGTTTCGATTGTATTATTACTACTGAAATATTTCTTTCAATCATTTGAGATATTAATTGCCGAGGTATTGCTTTTTTTACGACTGTCTCCAATTTTTGGAATATATGGTTTGGCTTCCGCACCTGACCTCAGCATTAAAATGCTTGAAAACCCCGATCGGGAACATTTAAGATATACATTTCTTTTTATAGCATTATTACTTTTTGGGGGTTTTATCTTAATTCTGTTTAGAGGTGGCATATTGAAAATAAAAAAATCAACCAGATGGATAATGACCTTTATTTTTGTCTTCGCTTTCGCAGAATATTTTTGGGAGTTTACTCATCGCTACTTATACCCAGAAGGATTGAAGGAATGGATAAATCAAGGTAAAAACGCTGAAGATTTCAGTAAAAATTATGTCAATGATAATATACTTACAATTGGAGTTATTGGACGGTACTTTCAATTCACATCAGTAATATGGCTTTCATTGCATTTATACAAGTTGCAGCAAATCAAAATTCGGATTCCCATCCTAAATATAATAATTAGCTTATTGGGTATTATCTCAGCGACATTAGACTATATATTCGGATTTCCTTTTCCGAAAAAATTTGAAATTTTAATGTTGTTCTTTATTCCTGGAATAGCTTTTTTTCTATTATATTGGTTAGGGGTTGCGCTATTGACAAAATTCAAGAAAAGTCGGTTGTCTTAGGTGCATGTTGTGCAAAGTGCCCAAGCTGATCTGAAGCCCGCGTCAAGACCTATTTTTTTGCCGACCTCTATGGCTTCCACCTTTGCCATTTGATCGATGGACCAATCACAGTCCCCAATATTAAAAGATGTTAGGGCTGGTAAGTCAAAATGTCTCATGAGGGTAAGAAGCATGTGCCGAGTATGCCGATCGACGATTTGAGTACTTCCCTTCCTGAGATGGTATTTTTCATTATTGTATAGGTATTGACATAGGTCTAGAGATCATTTTTTTAAGGTCAATAGGTAAGTGCCAAGGTCCGCCAAGTCTTGGTCGCTAAGTTTCAGTAGTGCCGCACTGGGCATTATTCCAGTTTTCATTCGCTCTTTATTTTCAATATTTTCGGGTGCGATTATAATTCGCTGCCCAACCGCGTCTTTCAATACCGTGGTCTCTCCTTCGGATAATAGAAAACCGAAAAAAACCTGCCCTACCTTGGTTTTGACCATCATCGGTTCATATCCAAAAACAATGGACGCATTCGGATCTATAATTGCAGCAAGGAGGGCGGCTTTATCGAACTTTTCTCCGATAGACGATAAATCAGGCCCGATATCATTGCCGCCCTTACCGTTCTTATGGCAGGTGGCACATTTATAGGAGAACAATGCCTCCCCGTTTAAACCCTTTCCTTCAAGAGTCAATAGCTGTGTGATGGGTTTTTGTCGCACATTCCTGGCATCAAAATAGGCAGTGGCCAATGTACGTATCTCCAACGTCGGATTTTCGAATAGTGCGTCAGAAACTCCTTTAAGTACATCATTGCTCAGCTCGTTCCGGGCGGCCAGGTACAGTAAGAGACGCCCCCCGATCAACGTGCCGGCCATGGTATTGCCCGCAGTGATTCTATCCTTCATCGGTTTGCCGGTATCTAAAAGTATTTCTTTTAAGCCTGCAATTTCCGTGGGAATCTTAAAAGTCGCCCCATCCTTGGATTGCCAGTCCCAGAGCGCGTACCAATCGTTGGTCATCCGAAAATCGATCCACCAATTGGCCAGTTCGTTTACATTGGGGTTTCCTTGCCCATTTTTAATCTCCAACATCGCGGCAACGGCATCTTTATCCTTTATAAAGGCCAGGGCATCGACTGCTTTCATTTTAGAATCATCCGGTACCCGTTCGGACATTGCCCTTTCTTTAAGAGCGGCTATTGCCGATTGTGGATGTAGTCGCCACACCAAGGAAGCAAATTCATCGGTCCAATCCGCCGGATTTTCTGGTTGTTCGGAAAGTAATTCGGCATAGACCTCTTCTTGTTTCCCGTCCATGGCAATTCCTAGCGACTCAAGGTACCAAGGATCTTCTCCATCGTATCCTTGAAATACTATTTCAAGCAGTTTTGCACTTTTATTATAAGGGACATCCCTGAGCGATAGGGCGACCTCCCGGCGAACATCGGCAGAGGGATCGTTGGCTGCCATTGCGGCATACCTTAAAAGTGTCTCGGTATCATCTTTGAGTGCCCTGTAGGCGACCACCCTTAACCTTGGATCGGGTTCGCGCTTCAAGATAGTTTCGACAATGTCGGTCCCCTTCGGCCCCAGTTTTGACAGTAGCCATATTGCCCGGGCTTTGTGTACTACATTATTGGATTCTAAAACCCGTTCAATATCGGCAACAACCTTTTCTCCTTGAGCTGCCAACTTTTCGAAACCTAAATTACGCACATTGATAGCCGGGTTTAGCAACGCAGCAATCTGGCCTTCGGTAGTGGTCAGATCCAGTTTTGGATTTTTCAATTCCTTACCTTGTGGCGTAAGTCGATAGATGCGGCCATAGCCAACGCTATCCATCATTTGATGACCGCCTACTACAGGATCGTACCAGTCCGCAATATAAATGGCGCCGTCAGTGCCCACGGCTACATCACTGGGGCGAAACCATTTTCTTTTATCACCATCGACATCGTTCCAAATATACCCTTCCGTAGATTCTTGCATGGATGTGATCAGATCCCTTCTTTTAAGTTCGAAACCTGCGCCTTTTTTTGAAGGTTGATAGGCAAAAATGACATTTCTTCCTGCGTCGGCACTCAATACCATACCGTTATATTCCGGTCCGAAGGCATCGCCTTCATAGACCACGACCCCGGTCGGCGATCCAGCACCCGTATTGTCTCCGGCAGGCATCACCCCTGGGTCGTCCTGATGCCAGTGTGCCGCAAATGTGTCCTGACCCGGTTTTCGGTCCGCTTGCCACGTGCGCTTGCCATTGGCGTTGAAATAACCCGCGTTGCCACCTTCCATGAGCCATGTGACCCGACAGGTTTCTACTTGGTCGTCGTTATCGTTCTGCCACATATTGCCATAGGAATCCAAGGCCACTTCATAGGAGTTTCGAAAATTATGACCCATCACTTCAAGACCGGTACCGTCTTTTTCCATTCGCAAGGCGAGGCCACCGACCCAAATACGATCATCATCACTGACCTGTGCCGGTTCGTTCTTATCATTGTAGGGTGTGCCACCGGTATAAACGCTGCCCGAACGAAGTTCCCAACCCGATTTATCAGTCACTTCATGCGGGCCGGCATTGCCTGTATTTAGGTAGTACTTGCCATCTGGCCCTGTGATTAGGGAGTGAAGACTATGATCATGGTCAAAACCACCAAAACCGGTTAGAAAAACTTCTTTCCTGTCCGGTACCTCATCCCCATTTTCATCGGTATACACTATCAGTGAAGGCGCACATGAAACAAACACCTTGTTACCTAGAACGGCAATCCCCATGGGCGCTACCAAATCTTTGTCCTGAACGAACACTTTCGATGAATCACTGACCCCGTCTCCATTGGTGTCCTCCAAAATCATAATGCGGTCCCCCTTTTCGAAATGCAATCGGTTTTTAGGATCGTTGTTGAAATCGCGATAATTTACAGCTTCTGTGACCCAGATCCTTCCTTTTTCATCGACATCCATATTGGTCGGATTGTAGAGGGACGGAGATTCGGCCCAAAGGGTAACTTCCCATCCTTCCGGAACCATAAAGCCATTACGTTCCGTGGTCTTAAAATCAAGTGTGGGCACGTTATATTCCGTCGATCTTCTGTCGGCACAGGAGACCATGTTGAGCAAAAGGACTATTGCGAAAGTGCAAAAAGCGACGCCACGCCTAAAGGTTTTAGATTTTAAAATGGTATACTTCAGAGTTTTCATAATCCGTCAATTTGAAATATGATTAAACCCATATATGATAATTTTGTTTTTGAGGTTTGTACAATGGCAAAATCTTGCCATCGTTTTCTGAAAATAGTCTAAATAGAAAAATAGGCGCCCCCAACAAGTACTTTATGGCCTTGTGCTTTTTCTTTGGCCTCTTTACTAAAATTATCGACATCCGCGGTATTAAAGGTGAACATATCGTAGTGGCAGGGAATGACATATTTCGCACCGATGGCCTTGCCCAATGCTACGGCTTCCGTGCTATTCAGGTTTCCCGCTACTTTTCGTTCGGGTTGGTTACCGTTAATGGGCAATAGGGCAATATCCACTTCATAGGGACTTACCCAGTCCACCATCCCTTCGAACCACAACGTATCACCGCTGTGGTATAGGGCATATTTGCCGAATCGAACGACAAATCCCATATACTTGCAATTGCCATTTTCATCCCTGGCCAGTTCATTATGTTTTGCGGGAACACCTATAAATGTAAAACCATCGATGGAAACGGAATCCCCAGCGTTCATGCCTATGGGAAAGTTCAGGTCACATTGTACACGGTCCGCTGCGAATTCACGATTTGCCTCTGGAATGATAAACTTGATTTTTGGATTATTTTTCAAAACAGGCTTTAAGGTCTCCGCATCCAAATGATCGGTATGGTTGTGGCTTGACGTGACCACTGAAATGTTTTTTAGCAATTCCGGACGGACGACCAGCTCGCTCATCCGAATATGCGGCCTGTCGGTTTCGGCGTACTTTTTGGTCAGCGAATCCGAGAGATAGGGGTCGATCAGCACCCTTTTCCCGTTCCACTGAAGTAGAAAGCCGCTTTGGCCCAGCCACCAAAGACGGAAGCCCTCCTTTTCTGAAAGGAACGAATCCATTTCCTCAATTAGTTCTTCATTCTTTTTTAATGCGGGAATCAGATTCTTCATAACGATTCACGTACTTTTTTGGCACCGGCGACCATGTTGATGAGTTTTTGTCGTGACGCCCACCGTGCGGTCTGGCTCAACCCACAATCGGGGGCTACCGATAGCTTCTCGGCAGGCACATATTTTAGGCAACGGTTGATGCGTTCCACGACATCGGCCACGGTTTCTATATAGTAATTTTTAACATCGATGATTCCTACGGCCACGTTCATCCTTTCAGCAAAAGGAGCCAGGAGTTCGATTTCGGAAAATTCGCGATTGGCCATTTCAATATGGATCTCATTTACATCCATATCCAAAAAATCGGGAAGCATCGGCCTGATACTTCTATAACCGACCGGTCTTCCCTTAAAATTCCCGAAACAAAGATGTGTGCTGAGGTTGCACTTTCCCTGGATGGATTTTACGGTACGGTTAAAAATATCCACAAAACGCTTGGTATCGGTCTTGTAGGCATAGCAGCTCATAGAGGGTTCGTCTACCGTTATTTCAGTACAACCGGCCGCTACCAGTGCCTCTAGTTCATTACTAATAATAGGGAGAAGGGCCTCAGTAATCTCAAAGCGGTCTTTATAGGTATCGTTGGGCAACAAGCGTCCCGATAAGGTATAAGGTCCGGGAATACTGGCCTTGAGCATAGGACCTGCAGGGGCCAATTTTTTGAGCCGTTCGAATTCCTTTACCGCGCCGAGGCCGTTCGGGGCGGTCAAATCACCTATGACATTGTTTTTTCCGCGCTGGTCGTGTGCGGCAGGGCCGAACCTTCTGGTGTCCGAGGCATTGTTTTCAATACCTTCGATAAAACCGTAGAAAGACAGATTAAAGTCCAAACGTGTCTGTTCGCCATCGGTAATTACATCGAGACCGGCGGTCGTTTGGTCATGTATGGCGGCGATGACCGCATCTTCTATAGCTTCTTCGATATCTGCCGCCCCGAATTTGTCGAGGTTTTGCGATACGAACTCAAGCCATCCCGGAAAAGGATAACTTCCTATGACCGTTGTTCTGATCGGAATTTTGCCCATGGTATAATTTTGTGTTGCTGTTTTTGCAGAAAATGAAATCGAAGCTAATGTAACCGAAACAACTTGTATGCACAAGTAATAATTCATACTTTTCGATCTGAATTTTGAATCCCATTCTCTAACTTAGGCACCGTGAAAGGCGGAAAAATCAAAAGCAGAAAATACCACACGATTCAGGAATATATCCGAAAACGCATACAGGTCGGAACCTATCCTGTAGGGAGTTATCTGCCTTCCGAAAATGAGATTTGCGGTCAATTTAGCACGACGAGGACAACGGTCAGAAAGGCTTTGGATGAATTGTTGAAGGAAGGCTTTATTGAAAAGGAACAAGGCAAGGGCAGCAAAGTTGTGGAACGGCGAAAATCTTTGGGCCTTCTTACGGTCAAAGGTTTTTCGGGATCCATTGATTACGAAGTCAGGACCATAATTACCAAGGGCCCAAAAATCACACAATGGGATCCCATTATTCCGTTCACACTAACGGAAGAGGAAAAGAAGTCAGATTGTGTCTATTTTCAAAGAGTTAGGCATATCAATGACCGACCGGTCGTTTTAGAGAACAATTGGTATGCCAATGATGCCCTGCAGGTGATCGATTCCGAGGAGTTCATAGAGGGTTCCTTTTTCAAAACGCTCAGCCAAGCGTATTTTATCGAAGTGATGGGTGCGGAGCAAGAATTGCGATCCATACCTGCAAGCCAGGAGGTGGCAAAAAACCTTGGAATACAACAAGGCATCCCTATTTTACATATATCCGTACGATTTCACACGAGCAAGCAGGGCTTAAACCTTTACGGCGACCTGTACTGCAATACCACGGACTATCCCATCCGAAACAGCTATTTCTTATGACCTTTAAAAAGGGTCGAAAAAGGAATACAGCTGCTTTGGATTATCAAAGAACAATTTCCGATAGTATGCTTCCATTCCCTTTGCCTTGAGAAAATCTGGAACCGTCTCTATCAAATAATTCAATCCCGGGGCGCCTCCATAGCTTTTCCAATAGATGTTTTTGGCCATATCCATTCCCATTACAATCTGGTTGGCATAATCTGGTAAGAGTTGCTCAAGCAATTGCAAGGTGTAATTTGGTTCATCTGCTTTCCACCGGAAGGCGCTGTCATATTCCAAACGTACACCCGTATCCAACACGACTCTGTTATAATCGATTTCTTTGGCCCGATCCACATGGGAAAGTACGACATGTTCGAGTTTTGCGCCCAGTTTTGCAAAAAGGTGGGCCTGTTCCAAGGCCTGTCGGCCAAAATTCGTATGGGTTAAAATAGGAGCTCCGGTTTCCAAATGGGCATTGACCACTGCCCTGAAAATCAATTCTTGATGTTGGGTAAAAGGGCCGTCTCCAGTGGCCAGTTTGATAAGTCCCGCTTTATGGGGGGTTCTTTTTACACAAGGACCCGAGTAATCGAATTCGTCTATTCCTGCTTCGATATCGGAAATAAAAAGTCCCGTCAGTTCGTCTTCCGAATATCGATAGCGCCAATGATTTTCTGGGTAATAGATTTCCAAATGAATTCCTGTTGGAACAATAATCTTCACACCACTTCGTCGGCTCACTTCTGCGGATTTCAAGATATTCCGTCCGCTATTGGCGGGCATGGTATCGACCACGGTTCTTCCTCCGATAGCATAGAAATTGGAAAGCTCTTCGGAAATCTTTTCGACATCGTTCAACAAAAACTCCGGATGTTTTGCCGTCACATAACTATCTTCGATCACAATGTGTTCATGAGAATAGGTCAGCCCCATTTCTGAAACTGGCATATCACCCAACACGGTTCTAAAAAATTCCATGGACCTCGTTTTTAATTGTTGCCCCAACCGTTACGGGAAATATCTGCCCTTTTCTTAGGCGTTTCTAAAATAGCACCCAAACGAAGAAGGGAAACCTGTAGTTTTTGAAAATCGATATGTTTGGCCTCCTGATCGGAGTCCAAAGAAATTATGGCGGCCAGACCTGCCGCTTGACCCATGCTCATGGTCTGCGCCATGGAACGGCAGGAGGCATGGGCATCATGGGTGGCCGAAAAACAGCGCCCTACGACCCAGACGTTGCTACTTTCTTTAGGAACAATAGTGCCATAGGGCACTCCGTAGGCTCCCCCGTTCGGGACATACTCCCAGAACGTTTCTGAATTGCCGGTATCCGATTTTCTATGGTCTTCTATAGGTGCCCCACAGAGAAATATCTGGTCACCAAAGGTTTTGGCCGACATACAGTCTTCTTTGGTCAAACGATATTCACCATAGACCCGACGGGTTTCCCTAACCCCGATCTGATGCGAGAGCCCGATGATCTTTGCGTTTTGATAACCCGGAACTTCAGCCCGAAAGAAATCCTCGAACAGGAAGGCCTGTCTACGCCCCTCGATTTCGGCCTGAGTGATACCTTCTACATCCAAAGGATCAAGATCGACTACTTTTACCGCAACGGTAGAAATACATTTCGGCTGGCACATCTCGTGGGCCGAGCCTTCTTTTCGGGGTAGGGGATGCGTACCTTTTTCATAGGCATCCGCCATTTTTTCCTTCAGCATTTTTTTTCCTCCGGCGGCCTCATATTCACTGTGTTCCACGTTCGACATACGAAAAGTGGTCGTCATGCTTTGGGCAGGTCCGTTTTCGCCGGCTTTTTCATAGGGTATTCCCGCCCAATGGCAATAATCGGCATCTCCCGAGGCATCGATAACGCGTTTTGCCTTGATGGAAAAAAAGCCGATACCTTTGTGAAAAAAGATACAATTTGAAGTTTCCCCTACATTTTCCACGCCGACCAAAGTGGTATGATAGAAGATTTCGACCCCGCTTTTTAGGAATAAGTCGTCCCAAACCTTTTTCAGCTTTTCAGGATTGTAATTCACCCCTGTACCCGCACCATAGGTGTTGGGACGAAGAAAAATATCTCCCGATGAGTTCAATTCATTTACGATCCGGTCGGGTATGCCCCCGACAATTTTTTTTGGGGTTTCAGAGGGCGTAAAAAAGCCATAAAAGGTATCCAGCATTTGTGTAGAAGTACCCCCGGGAAAACCATAGCGTTCTACCAAAGTGACTTTGTACTTACCCTGCGCAGCTGATATTGCTGCCGTCGACCCGGCGCTACCACTCCCAATAATGAGAATATCGGTTAGGTACGATTTTGAAATGGAAGAGCTAAAGGTCATTCGTATTCTTTTCGAGGACCGACATTTTCATATAATTTTGCCATTAAATGGGCATGTTCGTCATAGGCAGATTCGAACAGATCCACCGCTTTTTGTTCGCCAACGATTTTACCGCTGCTTAACACTTTTGGTGATTTCCCGTTCTCATGTAGTACTTTGGCAACTTCTGCCTTTAGGCAGTTGATTAGCAATACGCCGCCCAAGGTAGAACCTGGGGCAACGGGCGTATCGAGTCCATCCAAATAAATCATCGCATCGCCCAAGGGTGCTCCCGTATCCAAAGTAAAATCGGCGAAATCGATTAATTTCTTGCCATCCGCTTTTTTTGAGGTGCTTCCCTCCAAATGTTGACTACTGACCAACGCCACCACTTTGACCTTCCGTTTTTGAAATTCCTCTGCCATTTCGATGGGCACCACATTACAGCCGCTGGAGGAGATAATCAACGCCGTGTCCTGCGGACTTGTATCAAAATTTCTCAGGATACGCGCTGCAAGACCGGGAACATTTTCCAAGAACATCGCCTGTCGCTGCCCATTGGCCCCAACAACTAAATTGTGGAAAGAGAGGGACAACTCTACAATCGGATTGAACCCTGGAAACGAGCCATAACGCGGCCACATCTCCTCGACCATCATACGGCTGTGCCCTGATCCGAAAAGATGCACCATTCGACCGTCCAAAATGGATCGGGCAAATAGTTTTGCGACTTTCTGTATGGTTGATTCCTGTTTTTCTATCGTGGAAATAATGTCCCTTCCTTTTGATAAATACTGTTGTGTTACGCTCATTTTATCGTGTATTGTTTTTAGCGAAGATTGCCGCACCAATTGCTCCGGCGTACCCTCCTAATTTTGCTTCCGTAATTTTTGTTTGATACCCTCCGGGGCGCCATTCGTAGTCGGACATGAACTTTTTTAAGGGTTCGAGAAGGGAATTGCCCGCTCCGGCCGTAATGCCCCCTCCCAATATGATGAGTTCGGGGGAAAGAATGTTGGTCAACGAAGCCAAGGCCACAGCCAATTTTTGAACGGATTCCAACCACCATGCCGCTGCTTTTAGGTCTCCGTTTTCATAGGCATCAACCAGGTCTCGAACGCTTTTATATTTTTCTCCTGTTCTTTCTGAGACCGAAAAATTTCCCACGGCATGTTCCAAACTACCGGGCATATGGGTCATGGTCTGCACACCATTGACGTCAACAGTCATGTGGCCTACATGGCCGGCCCGTTGCAAATTGCCCTGATACAGTTTTCCGTCGATGATAATTCCTCCACCTACGCCGGTGCCCAAAGTGAGCATCAACAGGTTTTGAATACCTTCGGCCTGGTAAAAGGATTCATATTCCGCCAAACAGGCTGAATGGCCATCATTGAGAATTTGAATATCTCTTTGGAGTTCGTGCGACCAGTTAAAGCTTTCGATGCCCTGTAACCGTTCAGGCATATGCAAGATCATTTTGTTTTCAGAATCGACGAGACCGGGGGCGGAAATACCACATTGCAAAGCTTCGGGATTTGATTTGGTATAGTGTTCTGATTTCTCCCCAATTAACGCAATTATCTTCTTCTTCCAAAGCTCTTTTTCCTGAGACCCATCTTCAGTGAAGACCTCGTTTTGTTCCAATACCGTGCCTTTATCATCTAGAATGACCGTCTTGATTTTTGTACCTCCGATGTCTATCCCTAGGTAGTGTTTTTTCATTCCCATACATTATTGGTACTGTCCTTCGCTCAAGGTCCATCCGCCGTCCACCGCTAGAACCTGGCCTGTGATGAATTTGGAACTGGGATGTAAGAACATAAGCACTGCGCTATTGATATCTTCGGACACCCCAGGACGTCCACCGTCCAAGGGTTGTTTGGTCTTTAAAAAGGAGAGTATTTCTTCATCTTCTGCGGCCCGTTTGGCCATTGGCGTTATAAAGAGACTGGGCGCGATGACATTGACACGGATGCTATGTTCGGCATAATAGGACGCTATGGATTTTGAAAAACCGATAATTGCCGACTTTGCCGCTACATAGGCATGGGTCGTAAAATATTTCGGGGAAGGGGAGTAGCCCAAGACTGAACCCATGTTCAAAATAACACCGGGTTTTTTATGTTCCAAAAAATAGTTGACCATGGCCTGATTGGATAACATCATTGAGGTCAAGTTCAGTTCCATGGTTTTGTCCCAGCCTTCCAAAGGGATTTTATCTAAGGGTCCGTCGCCCCATTTTCGACCGCTTCCTCCGGCTACATGAAAAAGTCCTGAAATGTC
>JBGTMS010000190.1:0-50071 GCA_041743425.1 Zeaxanthinibacter sp.
TTCCCGGTGGTTTCTGTGACCTGATGACCTAGCAATGAGCTGCCAATGGCAAAACAAGGAGCTACGATCAGAACAGAAAGGATGATGACCGGAAGGAAATTGATACTCGCATCTCCACCGATTTCGTTCGCGGTAAGCGAAGCAATCGGTGCTGCTGCATTGGCTACGTTATTCGAGCCTATGGAAAAAGCCACATAGAGGGATGAAATTATCAATAAGGCCCTGAGGCCGCGGTGTTGTGATAAATGACGGAAATCGGCATTAATGATCTTATTTTTGATCAACGGAAAGACCCATTTTGAAAGGACAAGCATGATACCAAAAGCGATGAGAGGGAGGATGATCCAGGTCGGAATGATCTCTACAAACAATTTTTTTGTATTGAGGCCGTCAAGGGCCGAGGCTGCTCCGGCAATGGAGAGAACGGTGGACTGACTGGTGGATTGTGGAACGCCTAATAAATTTGCGACAAGCAGTGACAGGCCCACGGACAGCAGGATGACTGAGGTGGTAAAGGTGGTGAAGAATGTCTGGTCCAGAAGTCCCTTCCCAAGGGTAAGGGATACCTTTTCGCCGGCAATGAGTGCCCCGGCCAGAACCATTACTCCAAACAGTCCGGGAATCATGCTCCTTTTAATGACGTTTGCCCCATAGGCCGCAGAAAAGGAAGGAGCAGTGCCGCTGCCACCCATGGTAATTGCGAGGAACATGGCGAGCAGAAAAGGAATGGTCAAAGAATTCATCAATTCCGACATGATCAGGATTTTCGGGTTTTGATGGTTATTGAATGGTGGAGGGTGAAGCGGATGATATTGCGATTATAGAAATCGATGCCTGTCGGGCGTTGCTGAAACCAGTTAAAATAACCCAATTCAAAACCAAAACGCGGTCCTGGCATATATAGAATACTTGCGCCATACCGATTTTGGTCAAACACATTTCCCACTATGTTACTGCCTATATTCAGAAATACTTCATCAAATGCGGTGAGCGCCACTTTTGGTGATGCCTGATATCGAATCTCCGCCCTGTACCTTGTTCGGTTATTCGCGTATTCGAAACCGCCATCTGATTCTTCGATGAATCTGAATTCGGTTAGGTACCGGTGTTGAAGACTGAATTTTTCGGACAGCTCATGCCTGTAAGTTAGTTCTATAATGGGCCGCAATTCTGCCTGGTTCGTATAATCCCGAACTTTCGGATCCTGTGGCAGAGACTGTAGAAAACCTGCAAAACCTGCTGAAACACTCCATCCTTCACCAATTTTGCGTTCTGCCATGGTTCGGGCAAGTATATGATGCTGCCTCCACGGGAACCAGTAGGTACGCTCCTCAATTTCCTGGCGGACTTGCCAGGTTTCATTTAGCCTCACCCTTAGGAAATATCTCATCCAAAGAAGGTTTTGATGAGAGACATTTTTCTGCGCGTAAGCTGGAAAATATGAAGCCAGCACAAATAATACGGTAAAATAAAAGGCGCCTTTGTTCATCTATATTAAGTAAGCACGGGATAAAATTAGTAAAACATACTAAACATACCAAACTAGTATGAATTAATTTTATGAACCTTCATAATTTTTTCAATTCAGATAGGGTAGTGTCCAGAACAGGGAGCATGTCATTCCTAAGCTGCCCAAACAACTTGCGGATCTGACAGGTATTCTCATCCGTACATTCGGCACACTTTTCATAAAAATTCTCAGATACGCAGGGAATTAGCGCGATAGGCCCGTCGACAATTCGGATAATTTCGGCCACAGTGATCTCTGAAGGTTTTTTCAGAAAACGGTAGCCGCCTTCGGCTCCGCGTTCGCTTTTAATGATCCTGTTTTGGCGCAACTCCCTCAAAATATTCTCTAGAAACTTAAAGGGGATTCGTTCCTTTTCGGCTATTACTTTTGCCGAGACTGATGGTCCTTGTGTAAAGTCACTAAGGAATAACAGCGCCTTGATGGCGTACTTGGCTCTTTTGGAAAGCATGCTGGCAGAAGTTTACAACAAAAGGCTAATTTAATCATTAAATAGTATCCCCTCATGCTCTGTCCAAGGTCACAAGCTGCAGAGATGGCTTCATAGGTAATTGACACCTTCAGCCGACTGAACGTGTCACGACCGTTCAGTTTCCTATACTAGTCCTCCCATTCCGTATGGAAAGATCCTTCCTGATCCATACGCTCGTAGGTGTGGGAACCAAAATGGTCACGTTGTGCCTGAAGTAAATTGAGAGGAAGACGGGCGGAGGTATAGGCCTCGATGTAGCCAAGGGAATTGGCGATTCCTGGGATCGGAATGCCGTTTGTGGCACAATAGGCGACAACCTCCCTTGCTGCAGATACTGAATCCTGGATCTTGGTCACAAAAGTAGGAGCCTGTAAAAGGTTAACAGGAGCTTTCTGAGATGCATAGGCTGCGGCGATGTCTTCCAGCAGAGCCGCACGGATGATGCAACCGGCTCGCCAGATCCTGGCTATGGTTCCGAGGTTCAGCTCATAACCGTATTCCTTTGAAGCATCTGCCAACTGATGCATCCCCTGGGCGTAGGTCATTATAAATGAAAAATACAGTGCATTCTCCGTCATGTCGATTATATGCTGCTTCTCCAGTTTTTTTAGTTGAGGTCTTGTATACAGGGCATCGGCTTTTACCCGCTCTTCCTTTAGGGCCGAGATTTCCCGCATACTCACAGCTACATCGATCGTAGGCAGTGGGATACCAAGATCCATCGCATTTTGCGAAGTCCATTTTCCGGTACCTTTCTGCCTGGCCTTATCCAGGATATTGTCAAGCAACCTGCCTTTGCCATGAGGATCCTCCTCTAAAAATATTCGGGAAGTGATTTCCACAAGGAATGATTGGAGTCGCCCTTTGTTCCAACTATGGAAGATATCATGCAGAGCGTCATTGTCCATACCCCCTGCCTTGGTAAGCAGGTCATAACACTCAGAAATCAATTGCATCAATCCATATTCAATCCCATTGTGAACCATTTTTACATAGTTGCCGGCAGATTTCGGCCCAAGATAGGCCACACATGGCTCCCCGTTAAATTTGGCCGCAACTGCCTCAAAAATGGGTTTCACTTCCTTATATGCCTCTCTTGACCCGCCCGGCATAATACTCGGACCTTTTCGGGCGCCTTTGGCCCCGCCGGAGACACCTGCCCCAAAAAAATGAATATTTTTTTCCTGAAGATAGGCTTCCCGCCTGTCTGTATCCGTAAAGAAGGAATTTCCCCCGTCAATGATCAGATCCCCCTTCTCCAGATAGGGCAACAAACTTTCTATAACTGAATCGACGATCTTGCCCGCAGGCACCAGTAACATAATCTTACGGGGTACTGACAGCGACTTGCAAAAGGTTTCAATATCCTGTGTTGCATCCACAATGGAGGTGTTGCCCCCTTCTTCCTTCAGGGCCCCTACCTTTTCAGGATCCAGGTCGTGACCAAAAGCTGTAAAGCCGTTATCGGCAACATTCAGAATAAAATTTCGGCCCATTACTCCCAGGCCGACCAATCCAAAATCATATAATTTGCTTTGCATATGCTAAATTCAACCGGGTTTTGAAAAGAGGTGTTAAAAGAAGTGCCACCTCCATGATTGTATGACGGAATTTAAGGTTAATTTAGCTTCCATCGTCCTCAAAATTAATTTAAAATATCGACTTTCATCCTAAGGAAGGGTTGTAAACGCCGGGAATTACCTGTCTTCTCTTACCCTTCCTTTCGAAATAACAGCAAGCAGCTTTTCAATGAATAAAACCGCAAATCAAATGCTGATCATCTTCGGGGCTTCCGGAGATCTCACAGAAAGGAAATTAATGCCCGCTCTGTTCAGTCTGCACAAAGAGGGACATGCCCCTGAAAACTTTATTATCCTGGGCGCCAGCCGTAGTGAAATGTCAGATGAGGATTTTCGTAAAAAGGTGGTTCTTGAAAGCAGTTATCTCAGGGAAGCTTCGGAAGATAATGACAAGGACATTATCCAGGCTTTCTCAGAAAAGATTTTTTACGAGGATTTGGGGAAAGATTATGACAGTGACTATTCCGCATTAAAGGACCGGATCGAAGCTTTGAATTCGCGGTATGGAACCGATAATAATTTCATTTTCTATCTGTCCACCCCACCAAATCTTTATGAGCTTATTGCTAAAAACCTCAATGATCAGGGGCTGACGGCAGAAAAAAACGGCTGGAAGCGTCTCATCGTTGAAAAGCCTTTTGGGTATAGTCTTAAAACCGCTAAGGAATTGAACAGGGCTTTGCACGAATTTTTTAAGGAAAAGCAGATTTACAGGATTGACCACTATTTAGGGAAGGAGACTGTACAGAACCTGTTGGTCACCAGGTTTGCCAACAGCATTTTTGAACCGCTTTGGAACCGGAATTACATAGACCATGTTGAGATTACCAATGCAGAAAGCGTTGGGGTTGAAAAGCGGGGCGGTTACTATGATAAGTCCGGTGCCCTGCGTGACATGTTTCAGAACCACCTGCTGCAGATCGTTTCCCTAATCGTTATGGAGCCTCCCATTGGAGCGGATGCCGAAGAGATTCGTAATGAAAAGGTCAAAGCGCTCAAGTCGCTCAGGATCATGCGGGACCCCGTCGTACTTTATGAACATACCATACGCGGGCAATATCTTGCGGCCACTATTGACGGGAAGCAGTTGAAAGGCTATAGAGAGGAGGAAGGGGTAGATCCGGAGTCTACCACAGAAACGTACGCAGCGATCAAATTCTATGTAGATAACTGGCGCTGGGCCGAAATACCTTTTTACGTTCGAACCGCCAAGCGGATGCCTACCAAAGTAACTGAAGTTGTCATCCATTTTAAATCATCCCACCATCAGATTTTTAAGGATGCAGGGATGGATAGTAAGTACAACAGCCTGATCATCCGCATTCAGCCGGATGAAGGCATCCTGATAAAATTCGGGGTCAAGGTTCCCGGACAGGGATTTAAGGTGGAGAGGGCCAACCTCGATTTCTACTATTCAAGTCTTGCGGATACGCATGTTATGACAGCCTATGAGCGATTGCTTCTCGACGCAATGCAGGGTGATGCCACCCTGTATGCCCGTGCAGATGAGGTGGAGGCTGCCTGGGAGTTTGTTGATCCTATTCTTGAATACTGGAAAAAAGGGAAAGACAAAATTTATGGATATTCTTCCGGGGTTTGGGGTCCGCTGAATGCTGACGATCTTCTCGAAGGTGATCATGGCTGGAGAAACCCGGGGGAATATCTGGCCGACGATCCCGGATTTTGTGTTATTAATTGAAAGAACTCTGAAAGGTAGATCCCAATCCTAATGAAACTGCATATACATAAAACGAAAGAAGAAGTTGCGAAACAAGTAGCAAAGTATCTCTCGAAACTGGCATCCGACAAGAATGACATCCATATCGCCTTATCAGGTGGAAGCACGCCTAAAATAGTCTTTCAGGAACTGGCATCACACTATGCGGATACAATTGATTGGACAGGAATACATATATATTGGGGAGATGAACGATGTGTATCCCCTACCGACAACGAAAGCAATTATAAAATGACCGCCGATTTGCTGCTCAGTCAAATCAGCATTCCCGATAAGAATATTTTTCGTATTCATGGTGAGGCACAACCCGCGGAAGAGGCCAGGAGATATGCTGTGCTCCTTGAAAGAGTAGTCCCATATTTTAATGGGAGACCTCAATTTGACCTGGTAATGCTGGGAATGGGTGATGACGGCCATACCGCTTCCATATTTCCGGAGTCAAAAACACTCTGGAACGCACCGGAAAACTGTGTGGTGGCGGTACATCCAATCAGCGGTCAGGAAAGAATAACCCTTACGGGCAGGGTGATTAACAATGCCAGGGAAGTAGCCTTCCTTGTAACAGGAACCGGAAAAGCGGAGAAAGTCCGTGAAGTGATTCGCAAAGAGGGGAACTTCGGTAACTATCCCGCCTCCCTGGTCTCGCCCAGCCCGGGAGAACTACATTGGTTTTTGGATAAGGAGGCCGCTGCCGGACTTACCTGAGATTAATTTTTACATTTTCGTCTACCAGCAGTTCCAGGTGTTCCTCCACTTTAAAATGGGATGCATCATACACGGTATTGCGCTTAAAGGCCTGATCTTTCCGGGCTATGCTCCTGGCAAACCGTCTCACTCCCTGTTGATCTTCCACAAGTAATCCGGGTATTGGCATTCCTTTGCCGTTAATGCCCTGTGCAACCATGGTAAAATAGGACGAATTGCAATGTTTACGGGCCGCGGTTGTTATATTCTCTGATTCCACCCGCACACCAACCACCATGGAGGTACGTCCCGTATAATTAATAGAGGCTTTCAGGGTTACCAGCTCTCCGACCTCAATCGGGTGAAGGAAATCAACGCGATTTACAGAAGCGGTTACACAATAACTTTGGGAATGCCGGGAGGCGCAGGCGAAAGCAATTTGGTCCATCAGGTTGAGAATATGGCCTCCGTGAACTTTCCCTCCGAAATTGGAGTGGGAGGGAAGCATCAACTCGGTTATGGACACCCTGGATTCCCTAGCCGTCTTATATTCTTTCATGAATCAATTTCTGAAATGAGGCGATTGGGTTTCCTCCACCCCTGTTACAAAATATTTGGTGTCACCCAGCCAGAAAAAGGTAGCAAATCTTTCGAGGTAGGTGAGCTTGACATATTCGCCCTGATATTCTTCTAATTTACGGATAACCTCCTCATCTTTATCCAGCACCGAAAATGAAAAAATCTGGGCACCGGAAATTCCCTGGCTGATTTCTCCCTCCCAGGTCTTTACCAGCACACCTTTGCTGCTTATTTTAATAAGCTCTCCCGTCCGTACCCCTTCGCTATAGGGCACAAAATAAATCACGGCATATACCAGTAAAAAGAGCGCACAGATGATTCCCAGGGCAAGAAAGAGAATTTTTTTCATGATTGTTATTATGATATCCAGATACCTGGATTTTTATGTTGAATATAAACTATTTAAAAATTCACTGATTCCTGTTAGATCCTTTTATGCATCAGGCTCTATGTCGTCTTCCTCCTCGCGGGCACGCTTCAGCACCGCTTCAGGAATCGATTTCTTTGTTCTGGCTCCCATCCTTTTCAGCTTTTCTATACTGGATACAATATTACCCCTGCCTTCCACCAGTTTGTTCATAGCACCTTTGTATTCTGACTTGGCTTCGTCCATACGTTTCCCCACCTTGGTGAGGTCTGTCACAAAACCTTCAAATTTGTCATAAAGCGCGCCAGCCTGCCGGGCAATTTCTATGGCATTCCGTTGCTGCTTCTCATTATTCCACATTGAATCAATTGTCCGGAGGGTAGCCAGTAAAGTGGAAGGTGTCACAATGACAATATTCTTTTCGAATGCCATATTGTACAACTGATTGTCGGTATTCAGGGCAACGGAAAATGCGGGTTCGATGGGAATGAACATCAAGACAAAATCCGGACTTTCCATCGAGTACAGATCTTCGTATCTCTTGGATGAGAGCTGATCTATATGTCTTTTAAGCGAATTAACATGCTCCTTCAGATGGCGTTCCTTTAACTCTTCTTCCCCATTTACGTACCGCTCATAAAAGGTAAGGGAAACCTTGGAATCTACCACCATCTTCTTTCCATCGGGTAAATGAATGATCACATCTGGCAGCACCCGGTTTCCTTCCTCTAGGGTAAAACTCTGCTGCACCGTATATTCATGGTCCTTTTTAAGGCCGGATTTCTCCAGGACACGCTCCAGAACCAACTCACCCCAGTTGCCCTGCATCTTGCTGTCACCTTTAAGGGCTTTGGTCAGGTTTTCGGCTTCCTGAGTGATCTTTAGGTTTTGGTGTTGCAGCTGACCCAATTGCTCCTTTAATGCCTGATGGATGCCATAATTCTCTTTACGGCTTTCCTCCACTTTCTTCTCAAACTGCAGGATTTTATCCTGAAGGGGATTCAGAATGCTTCGGATATTCAGCTGATTCTGTTCGGTAAATTTTGTACTTTTTTCATCCAGAATCTTGTTGGCAAGATTTTCGAATTCCCTGGTAAATTTGTCCTGAAGCTTTTCAACCTCCTCCTTCTGATCCCGGTTCTTCAATTCTAGGTTCTTCATTTCTGAGTCGCAACGTATAAGTTGATTGCCCAGTTGTTCTTTTTCCAGGCGCAGGGAATTTTTATCATCCAGATGTTGAGTAAGCTGACCATTTAAAGCATTTAACTGCTCTCTCAACTGTTGTTCCCTTTCAAGCATGGCACTTTGTACAGAGGTGGTTTTGAGTGTCTGAATATAAACTCCGGCGAAATAGCCGGCTGCCAGGGATACCAGGACAATAATGAGGTATATTAGGTATTCATTCATGCGGAAAAAACTCGTAACTGTAAAGATAGGAGTTTGGGTCGATATTTTCTTCCGCTCCGATCAGTTCCGTACCCTGAAGGTGGCTGAGTCCGCATCAAATGAAATGGAATCAGAAGGGAAAAGTGCTTCAAAACTGCGGTTGGCAATTAAAGCGGACGGGGCACCATATGGGCTGTCGTCAGTATTCAGAATGAGTATTTTATCACAAAGTTGAATGGCCAGATCAATCTCGTGGGTGGTGAAAAGGATAGACTTTAATGATTCGTGTGCGATTCGACGCAACAATTGCAACACCTGAACCTTATGATATAAATCGAGATGCGTAGTGGGCTCATCAAGAAGCATCAGCGCTGTATCCTGTGCAAGTGCCCTGGCGATTAGTACTTTCTGTAACTGCCCGTCACTGAGTTCTGAGCATTTTTTTTGTCTGAGCGTTTCAAGTCCGGCAAGGATTATCACACTGTCGATACGTTCCATATCTTGTGTTGCAAGTGTCCCCAGCCAATTGGTATAGGGCTGGCGACCAAGGCTGATAAGGTCCGTAACCGTAAGATTCCCTGAAGCCACGGGTTCCGTGAGCACCACACTGAGTTCTTTGGCGAGAACCTCATTCGATTTACTTTCAAGTGAAGAGCCATTGATTAGGATATCGCCGGCTTGTTTTGGCTGCATCCCGGCAAGTGTCCTGAGCAGTGTGCTTTTTCCAATACCATTGATCCCTATTACGGATACCAGTTCTCCTCTGCCCACTGAAAACGAGATGTCGCGCGCAATGACAATCGTCTTTTTACGTGTGGTATATCCAATTGACAGAGATTCCACTGTTAGAGCATCGACGAATTTCTCTGTTCCCATATATTTTGGTTATCAGTTTCTTTGTGTTATATCCCACCCAGTTTCCTTGATGCCATTCTTTGATATATTTGGCGAAAGCCCTGATTTATGCAACCATCCCGTTGAATGAGGACACTGTAGTCGGGATACACACAATCTACATTCATTTTCTGTTAAGTATAAACCTTTTTAACAGTAAGGTGTTCTAACCGGGCAACCTCATTTTTTATCGATGTATAGATTGGGACCAGTTATTTGTTCATTTTTAAATATCGGCACAATATTAATTCTTCTAAAAAACCATTCTTCGTTTTCTGATGAGTAACCATATCACTACCGGTGCACCTATAATGGAGGTAATTGCGTTGATAGGTAAAACATGAGCAGATGTTGGTAACTGTGCCATGGTATCACACAAAAGCAGGAGAATGGCTCCGTAAATCAGCACCGCGGGTAGTAGTATCCTGTGGCTGGTGGTATCAAAGATCTGACGGGTAAGATGGGGAACAGCCAGTCCTATGAAGGCAATGGGTCCTGCAAAAGCAGTAACCCCACCTGCCAGCAGGCCTGTGGCCAGGATGATCCTATACCGGGCAGGCCGTATCCGTACGCCAAGGCTTTGGGCATAATGCTCTCCCAAGAGCAGGGCGTCCAGGGATTTAATACTGTAAATGCTTAAAATAATTCCTACGAGAATTATCGCCATCAGTACCGGAAGCTGATTCCATGAAAGGTTGCCGACACTCCCAAAAGACCAGTAGATATATCTCTGCAGTTTTTCAGCATTCGTAAAATAAGATAACAGGGTTACAATAGCGGCGGTGATACTTCCAAACATGAGTCCGATAATTAGCAAGGCCATGGTATCTCTTATTTTGGTTGACACAAGCATCACGGCAAGCAGGACTAAAAAGCTTCCAAGGCTGGCTGCGATGGAGAGCGTTACGCTATTGACCGGATCAAAGGGAAGCCAACCGAAAAGAAATACGGACCCCATTATCAGAAAGGCAACACCCAGACTGGCTCCAGAGCTGATTCCCAGAACAAAGGGCCCGGCAAGTGGATTCCTGAACAATGTTTGCATTAGAAGACCACTAAGAGCAAGACCCATCCCAACCAGAATTGCCGTAATCGCTTTTGGGATCCGGTAATTCCACAAGATATATTTCCAGGATTCTTTAGGGACATCGCCTCCCAACATCGCTTTCACCGTAACCTCAAATGGAATGTTCACAGAACCCAGACTGATATTAAGTATGATACATAAAAGCAGGATAATTGATAAAAGCGTGAAGGACCGTGAATATGACTTTATATCTGGCACTAGCGCAGGGGTTTAAAAAAGAAAGGGATATGATCCGGCAGCAATTCCGGATGAAATATGTGTACGAGGTCCCTGAGAATGACATCAGGCCTGTTGGGACCCAATTCATAATACAACAATCCGCCTGTCTCCCCGGCAGATATGGCATACGTAAAAATTTTTCCGGATGAAAAGGCCTTGAACTGTTGATAATGGCGGTTGGCAGTTTTCATTTCATCATAAGCCGTATATTGGGATGGGGATATCCAGAAATCAGCCTTTTCCGCTTTTTCCAAAACACTTTCCAGGCTTAGCGAGAGACTTCCTGTCCCGGTATCCTGGGCCCATAAATATCTTGCATTGGCATCCTCCACAAATTGCGCGGCCCAACTATTGCCTCCCGGAAGGTACCAAACATCTTCATAGAGAGAGCCGCTTAGTACGGTGGGCCTGTCTGTTGCTTTCAGGGCAAGTTGTTTCGCGTCCAGGTACGATTTTGCAATTGTCGTAAACAAACTGTCAGCTTTTGTTTCCAATCCAAAAAAAGGAGCAAAAAATTTAATCCATTCAGCTTTTCCTAAGGGAGATTTTTCTGTCCAGTCCCCATTATAAACTACCGGAATTTGGGATTGGCCAATGGCATCATAAGCCTTGTTCCGATGGTCAATGCTAAAGCCGATGACTACATCGGGTCGCAATTCAATCAGACGTTCCGTATTCAGAGATTCGTTATTTCCCAATTCAGTAATCAGCCCTGCTTTTATCCGGCTTCTTGTCTTTTCTGAGGAGATATACCTGCAGTTAGGAAAACCGACGAGGCTTTTTTCCACTCCGAGCGACTCCAGAGCCGGGATGTGGGTGGTAGAGGTTACCACCACCTTTTCTACCGGAATGGTAATAATCGCATCATAGGCATCCTTGTCCAGAGTTACCAATGGCAATTTTTGGCGGGGCACCAGCGCATAGGTGAAACCTGATTCTGCACCTGGCCATGGGGAGTGCACCCGTATTATCGTTATGCCAGACGGTTCTTTGGTGATATCAAAACCCTCGGCGTAAGTAATGTTTCCTGCTTCGGTAAGGGACACTTCTGCTGGCAGGTCTTTGTTCTCCTTCCGGCATGCCAGGCACAGAAACATCAGAGCATAAAGAGCGACTTTTTTCAAGGGCGGTTTTACTTTGATTTCAAAAATAGTATTAAATCATGGTTGGAATGAAAGATCACTAATAATGTTTACCTTTATCCTGAATTTAGGTTCCCGGTTGTAATAATTACAGCCTGGATTAAAAGGGAATCCGGTGGTTTGGGCAAGATATTAGATGTCATCCCCAAAGACTCCGGAACTGTTCCCGCAACTGTAAGCTCAGCTTCTCCGTTTGTTTCCTGTGATTCAAACAAAAGAAGCGGCGGCCTTTTCTTCTGTACCACTGTCCTCTCTCCGTGAGATTTTAAACGGGGAATCGCAGGATGGGAAGGTGAGAGTCCGTACGCAAGTCAGGAGACCTGCCTGGTTCAAAAACCAATGTGAAACTTTCGGGATAAAAGTTTGCGTAAGGATACAATCGTGTCTCGCTCCCGTTTATTGACTTAAACAAAATGACAAAAATCTTTTTTGGCTTTTGTGCTATCGTATTTGCCGGCGCAATCCTACAAGCTCAGCAACAGGCCGATTCCCTCAGACTTCAAAGTTTGGATGAAGTGGTCGTCAGTGATTCGAGATTCCCTTTGAAAAGGGAGTATTCAGGAAAGACGGTAATCAGCATCGATTCAGTTGAACTGGAAAAGAACCAGGGCCGGTCCCTCGCCGAACTTATAAACACAAAGAGTGGTATGGAAATATCTGGCAGCCGTGGAAGGACTGGTGAGGTTCTTGGGGTATATGCGCGCGGAGGACGCGGAAGACAGGTTCTTGTATTGATAGATGGGGTGCGCATCTCCGATCCATCTTCCTCTTCTCAGGAATACGACCTTCGTTTGATGGACATGTCCGCAATCGCCTCCATAGAAATTATAAAAGGAGCCACCAGCACACTTTACGGCACCAACGCAGCCACTGCAGTAATCAGCATCATCACCAAAAAGGGATCTCCTGGAAAAATAGGCGGGCAATTCCACTCATCCCACGGGAGCCATCAAACTCAGGCAGATCAACAGTATGCCGTTGGGAGTTTCGTCAATAATGCCAGGGTAGCGGGAACACTGGAGCATTTTACATATGCTCTTGTCCTGGGCCACACTTTTTCCAACGGATTATCGTCCCTAATAACACCAGCGAATGAAATTGACCCATTTTCAAGACTCCATACCGAACTACGCATTGGCTACCGATTCTCGGATCAATTCCAGATAGATATCCACGGCAACCAGGTCCGGATGAAAACTGAATATGACGAATCATTTGCGATGGTTGATGCTCCTTATCGTTACACAAGTAAGCAAGAACGGGCCGGCACTTCAGCCATTTTTTCGTATGCCCCGGGGGAGGTTCATTTCAATATGGCCTACACCCGATTCAATTCTGAAAATATCAGTGCATTTCCGGGTAACTTTACAGGAAGCAATTATGTGCTTGATGTTTTCAACAGCTATGAGTTCGATGAACAATTTTATACCATCCTTGGACTCAACCATAGTAGGGACGAGGCGCACTTTTCGACAACCACAGACTTTCAGATAACAGATCCCTATGCCAACGTAGTTTATGTATCACCCTTTGGATTAAATTTGAACACCGGTGCAAGGCTCAATTTGCATTCAGAATATGGCAGTCACCTTGTATACAGTATCAATCCATCGTTCACCCTGAAAAATGAACACGGCTACCTAAAATTGATAGCATCGTATGCCACCGCGTATATAACGCCATCCCTGGTGCAATTGTTTGGGGAATTCGGTGCAAACGCCGCACTTCAACCTGAGGATGACAGGACCATCGAAGTGGGTATTGAAGTTACGGAAAGCAGTAAAATACGCTCCAGTCTCCTTTATTTTAATAGAAAGGAAGCCGACTTTGTTTATTTTGACAGTGCAAGCAGCCAATATCAGAATGCGCTAAACACCATTGACGCCCATGGAATCGAGGGCGAGATCAGCTGGTTGTTAACAGAAAAGCTGCGACTGGAAGCAAATTATACATTTACTGAGCGCAAAGGGGACAATGCCATCCGAATTCCCAAACATAAAGTGAATTCGGAACTGGCTTATACCTTTTCTGACAAGACCTATGCATCCCTCAACTATGCCCTGACAGGGGAACGAAGGGATACCGACTTTACGACCTTTACGGAAGTCACACTGCAGGCGTATTCGCTGCTGGGAGCCTATTTTTCTCAGGTAATACTTCCGAATCGACTTAAGGTGTATCTGGATGGATTTAACCTCCTTAACACTTCCTACACAGAGGTGTTGGGCTTTTCCAGCAGGGGCCGGAATATTTCCCTTGGCATGAGGCTGTCATTCTGAATAAAAAATGGCCCTGACAATAAGATCAGGGCCAAAAGAACACCATCCGTCGGTAAGCCGGCGGTTACTTTAAATTCAGATTAATTTCCTTATCGAGGAACATGTTGTCTTTCAAAGGCCGGAACATTTTGGAGCTCGTAAATAAATGTACAGGGTATCTGGCCTCAAAATTCCTCTTTGCCATGGTACCCGTAATTTCCTGAATGGCCCGGGCCAGCAATGGCTCCGTTATTTCCCCGAGTACCCCGAGGTTTTCAAGATCCTCTTCAAGGGCGATATCAGGTTCAAAGCCAGCAGTATAGTCGGAGAAGCCGTCCGCATTCTCATTCCGGCCAACCAAAGGTTGAATCGCCCAGGAATTCTCCTGATTGATCTGATTAACACGGGATGGGGTATAAATAAATGGCGCTCCCTCCCTTTCAGGATCATCCACCATGGTGAGAGAAAATTCGTTTTTACCCGTTGTGGTCGTTCCAATAGTGACTACGTCTATGTAGGGATCAAGCCCATTGATTACCAGCTCACTGGCCGAGGCCGTACTACCGGTGGTAAGCACATATACCTTGCTGAGATTCAAGGTATTGAGCGCCGTACCATCGCCGGTCTGATCCGCAAAATAATCCTCCAGAGCCTGCGGGTCATCTGCTGTAAATGCTTCCTGAATCTTTGGATTCCACCTCTGACGGATATATAACTCGTCGGTGTTGGCGCCATAGATCATACTCGAAAGAAGGCGGGCGGAATTCACTGAACCTCCTGAATTATAACGCAAGTCCAGAACAAGGTCCGTTATGCCTTCTGCTTTTAACTGCCCAACCGCATCATTCAGATCCTCATCAAATTCATTGGTAAAACCATTGTACATCAGATAGCCAATTTTATTACCGCCAATATCCAATGATTCGACAATATAAACCGGATTTTCAACCAATTCCTCCTCTTTTGTGAGCGTGACCTCCTTTCCATTTGGTGCAATAACTTCGTTTTCAATATCAGCCATTGTGAGCGTATAGGTCGCATTATCCCCAAACAACAGATCCTGGTAATTATCAATATTCAGGGTTTGGCCATCCACCTCTACAAAGAGCTCACCTCTTGAAATATCTTTGGAATCAGCATCCGATCCTGTAACGACGTACCTGACATAGCCAAAGATGTCGTCGCTGTTATCAAACAGGAATAATCCAAATTCGAGCCCATTGCTTCTGGATATACCGGATAAATTATTGGTGAGTTCCTCATAATCATCGCTGTAGAAGCTGAAGCGATCATCGGTGAACCGTAATTTGTTGTCAAAAAAATCAGCGGGATCACTTTCGGATTGAAGGAAGGTAGTATAATCCTCATCATTTGTAAAGCGATCGTCAGCGAGGTCCGGTACATTGGCCTGCCAAAAATACCACGTATTCATGGCCTTCCACATAAAATCCTGAACTACTACATCTGCAGTGGGTTCAGGATCAGGTCCTCCCGGGCCATCAACCCCATCGTCATCATCCTTTGAACAGGCACTGAAAAGCAGTATTAGGCCCAAAAAAAGGGCATGATATTTTCTCATCTTCTTCATTTTAAGGTAGGCCTACCAAATACCGTTCCACAAAAAGCTGCATGGAACATGTAGTCCAATATTCAATTTTTTTTTTTCAAACTCAGGTCAGTACCTTAGTTTGCAATAGCCTAAAATACTTACATATCCACGAAAAAAAAACTTTTTGTAACAAAATTCGTTATACTTCGTCTTGCTTATGTAAAGGCTCCTGGATGGTTACTCCTGCAATCGAACAACCGCAAATGACACAATCGGAATTTCTAAATGTGGTGATGCCCTTTAAGGACAAGCTCTACCGACTTGCCAAACGGTTGCTTATTTCATCGCAGGAGGCAGAGGACGCCACTCAGGAAATTTTGATGAAGTTGTGGGCCAGGAAGAGTATGATGGAAGGTTATAAGAATGTAGAGGCCTTTGCGATGACCATGACGAAGAACTTTTGCCTTGACAGGCTGAAGTCGAAGCAATCAGGTAACCTGAAACTGGTTCACAGCAATTATGATAGTGGTACTTCCCTTCAGAATCAGCTGGAAGCCGTGGACAGTGTCAATTGGATTGAAAAAATCATGCTGGAATTGCCTGAACAACAAAAAATGGTACTCCAACTTAGGGACATAGAGGAATATGAATATGATGAGATAGCCGAACTTCTGGAGATGAACCCTGCGGCCGTGCGGGTAACACTATCCAGGGCTAGGAAGACAGTACGGGATAAATTAGTTCAAAAACACAATTATGGAATTGGATAGCATACAAGGATTATTGGAAAAGTACTTTGAAGCCACTGCAACGGCAGCCGAGGAAAGGAAATTGCGGGATTATTTTTCCGGGGGAGAGGTAGCCCCACAATTTAAACCCTACCAATCCATGTTTACCTTTTTCTCAGAGGCAAAGAACGAGCGATCTACCAGAAAGTTATTACTTAAAAAGAGGCCTGGATATGGCCGGTGGCTATCGGTGGCTGCAGCCGCGGTAGTGATAACAATGATATATTTTGGCGACAGGTATCTTGAAAACAAGGAGATGGAACAGCAAAAGGCGGAATATGCGTACCGTCAGACACGAAAGGCACTTAGATTGCTAGCCCATAATCTTGACCGCGGATCCGACAAACTGGCTTATCTGAATGAATTTGAAACCACAAAAGAAAAGATTTACAAAAGCAATTAAATAGAAAAATATGAAAAAATATAGTATCATCCTCGCTTTGTTTGCAATACCGCTGACGGGCTTTTCCCAGTCTGTTTTTGACAGATTCGAAGATATGGACAAGGTCAGCTCGGTTATAGTTAACAAGAATATGTTCAGTTTGCTGGCAAAAATGGAGGTGGAAGTAGATGATCCGGAAGCTCAGGAATTTATGGATGTCGCTAAAAGTTTGAATGGCCTGAAAGTATTTATTACAGAAGATAAGGCGATATCAGCCGACATGAAATCTACCGTGGACAAGTATTTGAAATCTGCATCGCTTGAAGAATTGATGAGGGTAAAAGACAAAGATGCCAATGTCAAATTCTATGTAAAGAACGGCAAAGACAGCGATCATGTAAGCGAGTTGCTCATGCTGGTTACCGGAATTCAGAATGTCAATGTTCAGATCGATGACCGGAAAATCGAAACGGTTCTTCTTTCGCTTACCGGTAATATCGATCTTACTAAAATCGGATCGCTTACCAAAAAGATGGATCTGCCCGAGGAGTTGAACAAGGCCGGGAAAAAGGGAAACAAATAAGAGAAAATCATCATTCATCAATAAACCCTGCAGTTGCAGGAATTAAAAACGAACAATTATGAGAAAATTAGGTTTATTGGCGGCAGTTCTATGGATACCGCTGACAGGATTTGCACAGGGTTCTTTTGACCAGTTTGAAGACATGGACCAGGTAGCCACGGTAATTATCAATAAAAGTATGATCAACCTACTTACCAGCATTGGCAATGCATCGGATGATCCTGAGGCCCGGGAATTTATGGAACTGGCAAAGGGCCTGGAAGGTTTGAAGGTATTTGTTACCGAAGACAAATCAGTTTCCGACAAAATGAAAACATCAGTGGATGCTTATCTCAAGTCTTCATCCCTGGAAGAATTAATGCGGATTAAGGATGATGAAACGAATGTAAAATTCTATGTAAAAAATGGCAAGGATGAGGATCATGTTGTAGAATTGCTCATGTTCGTAAGCGGACTGGATCAGGTAGAGGTGGGTCATAAAGGACGCAATGTTGAAAGTGTCCTGCTTTCTCTGACCGGTGATATTGACCTTCGTAAAATAGGAACACTGACCGAACATCTTGACCTGCCAAACGAGCTGAATAAGGCAGAAAAAAAGCAGTGAGCAGCGTAATAAGATGGAGACGGGGGGTATTGAAATGCCCGGAAATGTCAAATCCCGGGATCTCCTAAAATAGAAGCACCATGAAAAAAGCAACTTATATGCGATTATCCCTTTTTATCCTCATACTCACTTTAGGCGCATGTAGCTCGGGAGAAAGCCTTCAGGAATACTATGTGAGCAATTCTGATAATCCAAATTTTATCTCACTTGATGTCCCGGCCAGCATTCTCAACCTCGATAGTGTGGATCTCACAAATCAACAAAGGCAGGGGCTTCAGTCACTTAAAAAACTGAATATCCTTGCCTTCAAAAAGAATGAGGGCAACGCCGAAGCTTTTGAAACGGAAAAGGCCAGGGTACAAGCGATTCTGAAGAATGAAGACTTTATGGAACTGATGAAACTGAATTCTTCTTATGGGAAAGGGGTGGTCAAATACCTGGGAGATGATAATGTGATTGAAGAGGTGATCATATACGGAAGTAGTGATGATAAGGGATTCGCATTGATCCGGGTGCTGGGAGACAAGATGAATCCTGCGCATATGATGCAGCTGCTCCAGCAAATACAGCAATCAGACAGTAATGGGGAGGAGTTCCGGCAGCTCGGAGATTTCATCAAGGGCTGATACTTGCCGACATTCTGATTAAAGCCCGCGGAAGTCAATACTGCCACGGGCTTTAACTTTCAAAAACTGTTCTTGCTTTATTCCTCAGGCTCTTTACTGATTTGCATCCGAAGTTCATTTTTACCAAAATCCAGGGTCCGTATAGGGAAAGGGATGTTGATATTGTGCTCATCAAAGTTACTCTTAATAAGTTTGATAGCTTTGTGTCTCGCGGCATGCTCCTGTTTGGCGTTGGTCATATCTACCCAGAAACGCAACATAAAGTTGATGGAACTGTCTCCGAATTCTGCGAAGAAAAATTCGACTTCCTCTTTTCCCTGCTGTTCAAAATTTTCAGAAATGATCCTCGTTGTAAGGTCTTCAACTTCCTGAAGTTTGCTTCCGTAACCTACACCGCATGTAAGCACAATCCGCGTGCGGGAACTTATGGAATAGTTGGTAAAGGAATTTTCAATGAATTTGGAGTTGGGAATAATAACGTAGTTATTGTCGGGCCGGCGGAGCACTACATTACGGAGGCTTATTTCATCTACAAATCCGGATGTTCCGTCTGCCTCAACAAAGTCATTGATTTTTATGTTTGGCATAAAGGAAAGGATAAGCCCTCCGAAAGTATTGCTCAAGGTACCCTGTAAGGCAAGCCCTACCGCCAATCCTATTACTCCGGCACCTGCCAGAATGCCGGTGAGCACCTTATCCAGTTCCATTACACCAAGAGCTAAAAAGAACCCCAGGAGAATCACGACTAGAAAAACGACCTTGCTGATGATATTCTGGATAGAGACCTGTGCAATACGCTTCAGCAGGAAATTCTTAAAAAGCTTCCTCAGTCCTCTCGCAATAAAATAAAACAAGACAATAATCAGGATCGCCATTACGATGTTCGGAAGCTTCAGGATGATGGCATCCAGCCAATCCCCTAACTTATCCCATAATTTTTGCAACGAGTCGTGAAGTGAGAATTCAAATTTCATAGTAGCAATTTTTTATTTAATACACTCCCCGCTGAAGGGGGAAATATACTTTTATCTATATTCGATTTCATTATTCAAAGCAATAACCCATTTTATTGGCTACCACGTGCGGCATCAAACTCCGGTATAATTATCGGGTTGTATAGATCTTAATTCCGATTTGAGATCGTCAGAAATTTCCAGGGAATCAATGAAACTATGAATGGCGGCTTCGTCTATTTTTTCGTTTGTCCTGGTGAGCCCTTTCAGGGTTTCATACGGGTTCGGATATCCTTCGCGTCTCAGAATTGTTTGAAGCGCTTCGGCCACCACTGCCCAGTTGGACGCAAGATCATCTGCGATCTTCACTTTGTTGAGTACTAATTTTTCCAAACCTTTGAGGGTGGATTTAAATCCTATTAAGGTGTGCGCTATGGGTACACCTATATTTCTCAAAACAGTGCTGTCAGTTAAATCGCGCTGCAGTCTGGAGATAGGTAATTTGGCAGAAAGATGCTCAAACAGCGCATTCGCCATGCCCAGATTCCCTTCAGAATTCTCAAAATCTATGGGGTTCACCTTGTGAGGCATGGCTGAGGATCCAATCTCCCCATCCTTGATTTTCTGTTTAAAATAATCCATGGATACGTAAGTCCAGAAGTCCCTGTCCAGATCGATGAGAATGGTATTGATGCGCTTGAGCGTATCGAACAAGGCAGCCATGTGGTCGTAGTGTTCAATCTGAGTAGTGGGAAAGGAGTGATGTAGGCCAAGTATTTGAGATACGAACGTTGTGCCAAAATCCTTCCAGTCTATGGAGGGGTATGCCACTTTATGAGCGTTGAAGTTGCCTGTGGCGCCTCCAAATTTAGCAGCATGGGGAATTTCCCTGAGCAAATGAAATTGCTGTTCCAGCCGCTCTGCAAAAACAGCTATTTCCTTTCCAAGACGGGTAGGGGAAGCAGGTTGGCCGTGTGTACGTGCCAGCATGGCAATATCACCCCATGCTACGGACAGCACTTTAAGCTGTGAAAGGACCTGCTCATATTGCGGGACATAAATCTCGTGCAGGGCCTCCTTAAGAGCCAGAGGAATGGCTGTATTATTTATATCCTGAGAGGTAAGTCCAAAATGTATAAACTCCTTACAATTTTCAAAGCCCATGGTATCAAGCTTTTGCTTGATAAAGTATTCCACGGCCTTAACATCATGGTTTGTCTTCTCTTCAATAACCTTGATGGCCTGAGCGTCTTTATGTTTAAAATTCTGGTAAATTGCTCTCAGGTCGGCAAATCGTCCGACATCCACATGCCGAAGCTGCGGAAGTGGCAGCTCACAGAGTGCGATAAAATATTCTATTTCCACCAGGATTCGATAACGGATCAGTGCTTCCTCAGAAAAGTACCCGGCCAGCGAGGCAACGTCGGATCTGTACCGTCCGTCCACAGGAGATATCGCACTAAGTTGGTTCAAAGACATGAATTCAGAATAAATTTTCCATGGAAAGTCGCAAAGATAACCATAAGAGGGCAAGTTTTCCCGCGAATTCAGGGATTTTCTGACGTGACTACTACTAAGAATTACCTTGTCCGGTGGATGGGGTGCTATTTATATATTTTAACATTATCAGGTCTGTGACCAACTTGAAATGTAGTTATTCAGGAATACTGATAAATGGCCAATCAACAATGGGATCTTTTGATGTACTGGATTTTGAAGTTGCTATTTGTCTCGGCAAAAGGTTTTTTATAACTTCAAGACCTTATTCTTAAGGGAAGACACCAGGGCAGGAACCCCTTTTACTGCCCTTTCCGGGATGATCGTGAGATGCTCCAGGGTCGTGTTGTCCATCACGGGACTAGGGTCAATAAAGTAGATGGGTGTGCCGGGTCTTGCGTAATGTACCAGGCTGGCCGCGGGATATACCTGCATGGAAGTACCAACTATGATCACTATATCTGCTTCTGAGGTGATCCCTGCTGCCTTTGGCAACAACGGCACTTCCTCTCCGAACCAGACGATGTGCGGCCGCAACTGAAAACCGGCAGGACACCTGTCTCCGGGATTCAGATCATTATGCCACTCCACAATGTCGTTAGCGTTGCCGGTACTTCTTGCCTTTAAGAGTTCTCCGTGCAGATGAATAATCTCTGTACTGCCCGCCCTTTCATGAAGGTCATCCACATTTTGTGTCACAATGCATACCTCATAAAGCGCTTCCAGTGAAGCAAGCGCCAGGTGTGCACTATTGGGAGTCACGCTGAGTAACTGACGACGGCGCTGGTTATAAAAATCCAGAACGAGATCGGGGTTCCGGGAAAATCCATTGGGCGATGCCACTTCCATAACATCATGTCCTTCCCAAAGACCATTTGCGTCCCTGAAGGTTTTTAACCCACTTTCTGCGCTAATCCCGGCCCCGGTAAGGACTACTATTTTTTGGCGTATTTGTTTCATGCTTCAGACATAAATATAAGGTTTTCCTATCTTAGGTCTATGATTGATATGGCGTTACTTAATTATCTGGAAACCTTTCTTTCAGATGAGCGCAAAGCTCGTTTCACCGAAGTATTATCGCAACGTACCACCTTCCTTACGGTTGTACTTGAGGATGTTTTTCAAATGCACAACGCGAGTGCCGTCCTGAGAAGTTGTGAAATATTTGGCCTGCAGGAGGTCCATTTTGTCGAAGGGCGGTATGGGAAAAGGCTGGATCGAAAAATTGCAATGGGTGCTCAAAAATGGGTTGACATCTATCGCTACGGCACCATGGCTGAATGTATTGATCGGTTGCGAAAAATGGGATACCGCATTATCGCTGCCACTCCGGAGGCTTCAAGCTGTGCCTTGGATCAGTTTGTCCCGGAAACAAAAACTGCCTTGTTGTTCGGGACTGAAAAAGACGGGCTTAGCACAGAGGCAATTCTCCTGGCCGACGGTTTTCTGACAATCCCGATGACAGGGTTTACAGAAAGTCTGAATGTGTCGGTAAGCGTCGGTATCTGCCTCTACAGTCTTTCAACCCGTCTCCGGACTTCTCATCCGGCATGGCGGCTGCAAGAGGAAGAGATGCTCGAAAAGCGATTGGACTGGGCGAAAAAATCGATCAAAAGTCACAGTAAAATTGTTAATAGATTTTATCGTGAAAATTGAAAATTCACTACCTTGTTGAAACAAACCAACTAACTGATAAACATATGACTATAGTACTTTACATTCTCGTTGCCCTTGTGGTCATCATACTCGTTTTGGCACTGATAGCCCCGAAGTCCTACGATGTATTCCGCACAGTGGATATAGACAGACCGAAGAATCAGGTCTTTGAATATCTGAGGTTCCTTAAAAATCAGGACGAATGGTCGCCCTGGGCAAAAAAGGATCCGAACATGTTCAAGAAGTATACAGGAACAGATGGGGAAGTTGGCTGTGTAAGCTACTGGAAAGGAAATAAAGAAGTCGGAGAAGGTCAGCAGGAGATTACAAGGATCATTCCGGGAAAAAGAGTAGATGGAGAACTCCGTTTCCTGAAGCCGTGGAAATCCACTTCGGATTGCTATCTAATTGCAGATGACGGCGCTCATGGTAAAACAAAAGTAACCTGGGGATTTTCCGGTAAGAATAAATTCCCGATAAGCATCATGATGCTATTTATGAACATGGATAAAATGATAGGAAAGGATTTTGAAGAAGGGCTGGCCAGCCTTAAAACTCGGCTTGAAAGTGAACGCATATGAAATATAACAGTGTAGGTTGGTTTGAAATTCCGGTGGTAGATATGGAGAGAGCCAGGAAGTTTTATGATGCGGTATTCGGAGGCTATATTGCCATTCATGAAATATCCGGTTTTACAATGGGATGGTTTTCCGGGGACCATACGTCTCCCGGTGCGATGGGCGCGCTGGTCAAGCATGAAATGTACAAGCCCAGTGATACAGCCGGAGTGCTTATCTACTTTTCCTGCGAAGACCTGTCTGATGAATTAGGGAGGGTTGAAACAGCCGGAGGACAGGTCATGAAGAGCAAAACAGAAATCGGCGGCGGGCACGGTTTTATGGGCGTTATCAGGGATTCAGAAGGCAATCGGCTGGGGCTGCACAGTATGAAATAGGAATTACATATAAAAAATACCTGCCTCAGCCCTGGCGCCAAATCGAACGGGTAATGCCCTTGTCCCTATGCCTTTTGAGACATACATCTTCGATTCCTGACTCGTATACCATCCTCGTTCGTAACGCCCGCTGCCCAATGGTGTATAAATAGCCTTTCCAAAAAACGCAATCTGTCCCCCGTGAGTATGTCCTGAGAGTATCATTTTTAAGGGCAATTTTAACTCCTTATTTATCTCCTCAATAGTGTCCCTGTAAGCGGGACAGTGATTCAGAATCAGGGTATCCGCCTCCGACTCAGCTGTATTTGCTGCAGCCATGAAATCAGGCGACCCGCCCTGCAGATCATCAAGGCCCATCACATTGATACGCCGGTCACCTTTTCTGTGTACGAGGGTCTCATTGACCAGCAAGTGGATACCATAATACTTGTATATTTCCGTGAGTTCCGTCAGATCTATTTCACCCTCATATTCACGATTTCCCAAAATGGCGATCTTCCGGCAATCTCTATCGATCAGGTCCAGGAATTCCCTCAATACAGGTAACTGTCGGTTACGGTCTATTACATCTCCTGTTAAGACCAGGAGATCAGGTTTTTCCGAGGTAATACGTCTGGCAAGCTGTTTATGCTTCCATTGAATCTCATTAAGGTGCAAATCAGACAATTGTATGATCTTTAACCGCTCTGCCTGCCCGTCTGAAAGATCAAATTCATTCCAGTCAATAACCGATTTCTCAAACCAGAAAACATCGGCAATCAAAAGGCCGATACTTCCCAAAATAAACCGGATCAAAAAGTTTCTTCGCTTCATCTTCATTATTCCGTTCATTGTAAAATAGCTGTGTTTTACCTGTTAATCAGGAAGTGAACACTTCAAAGTGGTTGAAAGGTTGGGGGAGATGGATCTATTAATAGAAGCCAGGTTTCCGGTCGGTCACTGCACCAGTTCCAGCAATGCAATATCAAAATTATTATCGAGTACGACATTCCCGTTTTTTACAACTACTTCAGTGCCAGAATAGGTGTCGAACAACCTGGTGTCGTCACCAAAAAATCCCTTGACAAGAAGTGACTTTTTTCCTTTGGGCAAATCCAGACCTATGACCACTTTGTCTTTGTAATCGCCGTTGGTATAGGTTCTGCTAAACACATAGGGGGATTTCTTCAAACGCTTGTGCTTTCCTGCACCCACAGCGGGATGATGCCTTCTGAATTTCCCCAATTTCTGCCAGTGCGCAAGGATGCTGTTGGTCTGCGGAATACTGTCCAGATCCTCCCAATTCATAAATGATCTTAAGGTGGCATCTCCCAGGGTACCATCGATGGTAAGACTGCGGGCAGTCTCGTCTCCGTAATAAATCTGCGATGCTCCCGGAGTAAGCAACAGCACGTTGGCAGATCTGATGGGATTTGTACGATCTTTATCGTAGGGACTGTTATCATCGTGTGAAGCGAGATAGTTCAGGACGGTCTTTTCCTGCAAGTCCGTATGAAGCAATTTACTATACTTACTGAAAATGGTCTCATAATCATTTAATGCGTCGTGCTTTAGCTCAAAGTTGATCAGACCTTTGAATCCATACGCGAAATAGTCTACTTTCCGATCTCCGAAATCATAAGTGCGACCACTGGAAATGCCATATCCGTACACTTCTCCTACCATAAAAAAAGGCTGGTTGTCCAGCACCTTGTCCGGGTGTTTCTTTTTCCAGGTTTCAAAGGCTTTTGATGCCTCCTTATAGAGTTCGGCCCAGGCATTTTCATTCACGTGCTTTGCGGTATCAACGCGGAAGCCATCTATGCCCAAATCATTTACATAGTCAGTCAGCCATTTTATGAGGTAGAACCTGGGAGCCCTGGGATATCCGGTCCTCTCAAAGAAAAGGTGCAATTCATCAAGTTCGTTACTCAGCCTGCCTTCTTCCTTCCATTTTGCAAGCAGGGCGTCAGGGAGTTCTACCGGTTTGTCAGATTCCGTAAGGATATCAGGAAGGTTGGCCAGCCGGCAAGCGGTGCTGTTCTGATAGTCTGAGAAATCGCATACCGGATCCATCCTCACCCATTCTTCCGGCCATACGGGATCTAATGGTGTAATTGGTCCAGTATGGTTCAATACCACATCCATTAGTATCCGAATCCCCTTTTTATGAGCGGTTTTTACCAGCTTTTCGAGATCTTTCTTGGTTCCGAAATTAGGATCAAGGACTGTCCAGTCTTTGGCCCAATACCCATGATACCCGTAGGTATTCCCCGTCCCCTCATCGGTGTCACCGTGAATTTGCTCGACGACAGGGGTGAACCAGATGGCATTTACGCCCAGATCCGTAAAGTAATCTTCTTCCAGTTTTTTTGTAATACCTTCCAGATCACCTCCCATAAAACCCCTTAACGGACCTGTGGGATTTGTTCTTTCAAAATTGATATCTGTCTCACTATTGCCGTTGTAAAAACGATCAGTCAGTAGAAAGTAAACATTGGCACCTTCCCATACAAACGGGAGCTGATTTTCCATTTTCGGAGGTTCATTGGCCTTCACAGTATTCTCGATAACAGGTCCTTTTTTTTCTTCTTTACAGCCTAAAAGTAGTACCGGGATTGCCAATGCAATCAGCCATTTATTCATTGTAGCGGATTTTGCCTAAAGCTATAAAATGCTCGGTGAAATATAAAATTTATTTTTCCCTGTTCAATACCTTATATTCTTCATAACAGCTGCTGATCGCGTCCAGGATTTGCAGGTCATTGGCTGTAGTTATAAAAGATTTTGAATAGTTGCAGTTCGACAGTATATCATCTATATCCATCTTATCAATCTGCAACAATTCTGTAAGAGTTTCCCTATCGAATTTGGATGCCAGTAAATCCCGTATCCTGTCATCTTCCTTCATCTGACGAAGTTTACGCATCTGATTGGGTTTTTTGCCGAAAAGATTGCGCAGTAAATCGGCAGGATTCAGTATAGCTCCAAGAACTTTGGTCACGGCGCTAGGGTTTTTACTCCCGGCTTCATAGCTTTTAGACAGTCCTGAAATACTGTATTGGTAGGCGGTATTTACAGGTAGATTTTTAACATCGATTTCCAGATAACCCGTTAGCTGATACGGACGCACGATCACTTCTTCCAGGGCATATGCCAGCTCGGTCAGGGCAATCTGAGTGTTTTTGAATTTCAACATGTCATTGGTCACCCTGATCTTTTGAGATTTGAATCCCAGATAAGAAAAATACAGCGTATCATTTGCGACTGCCGCGATGGAAAATTTTCCTTCATTATTCGTGATGGTACCCACCACTTTGTTCAGATTCACCACATGGACACTTTCCATCGGCCTATCGGTCTGAGCATTTACAATAACCGCTTCAAAGTTCCCGTCCTCACTGTCGTCAGCTGATTCCTGCGAAAAGGTCAAATAGCCCGTAAGAAGGAAAAAAAGGGGGAGCAATTGTTTCATAAACCGAACAATAATTACATTACGAATAAAACTAAAAAATACGCCTGAGCGTATTTTTTAATATGGAATTAACTAATAAAATCCGTCTCTTTTTTTGCTCTTTTTTTTCCCTGACCTTCTGGATTTACCCTGAAAGCTGCTATTGTCACGTCGCTTCACTGCTCCTTTTTCATTGCCCTTGCGACGGCCTTTATCTTTGGTCCTTCTACCTCCGCTCCCTTCCGGATGCTGGGAAAGCTCCACGTTGACAAACCTGCCGTCTACCTTGAAATCCTTAAAAGTGGCAAGGATCAAATCCCCAAAAGTGGCATCCGTATTGAAGAAGGAAAAACTGTCTTTTACATCCACTTTGTATATGTCGTCCTTGCCTACATCAAGGGTATCCTTTAAAAAATCCTTGAGGGACATCCAATCATATCCGTCCTTTTCACCCACGTTAATAAAGTAGCGCAGGGATCCATTCGACTTCAGATCCTCTCCGGAATTCCGGCTTCTCTCTCTGGGCTCCGCAAAATCTGTATTTTGGATATCCCTGCCCCGGTTGTAGTAATCAAAAAAGCGTGAAAACTCTACAGAAACGATTTTCCTGATCAACTCCTCACGGTCAATACCCTCAAAAACGTCCCTGATGGCAGGCAAAAAGGCCGTTACCTCGTCATCAACCTCCGTATTGCGGATTTTACTTGCGAGGTGATATAATTGAATTTCGCAAATTTCCATCCCGGTAGGCATCTTTTTTTCGATGAATTTCTGACGGAACATTTTCTCTATGGCATGGATCTTTCTCAGTTCACTCCTGGTGATTATCACCATTGAAATCCCGGATTTACCTGCCCTTCCTGTTCTACCGCTACGGTGCGTGTAGATTTCTATCTCATCCGGCAACTGGTAATTGATAACATGGGTAATGTCATCTACATCAATTCCACGGGCAGCTACATCTGTGGCAACCAGAAGTTGTATTTGCTGTTTTCGAAAAGCGTTCATTACGAGGTCGCGCTGATTCTGACTCAGATCACCATGCAACGCTCCGGCATTATATCCGTCCTCAATTAATTTTTCCGCTACTTTTTGGGTATCCCGCTTTGTACGACAGAAAACAACTGAAAAAATGCCGGGATTTGTATCCGCCAGGCGTTTCAGTGCAGGGTACCGGTCACGGCCGCCTACGACATAGTATTCATGCTGGACGGTATCAACACCGGAATTTTTGGTTCCCACAGTGATCTCTTCCGGCTGGTGCATGAATTTTTTAGCAATTGCAGCCACCTCTTTGGGCATGGTTGCAGAAAACAACCAGGTCGATTTTTCTTTGGGTGTATTCGAAAGGATATCCTGAATATCCTCATAAAAACCCATATTAAGCATTTCATCAGCCTCGTCAAGGATGCAGTAGTCGATCTTTGAAATATCCACAATTCCCCGACCGATCATATCCTTCATTCTTCCGGGCGTGGCCACCACGATCTGAGCACCTCTTTTAATTTGTTTGGCCTGTTCCGTTATGCTTGCCCCACCGTAAATAGCCACCACATTGATCCCCTTTATATATTTGGCATACAATTGTAATTCATTGGTGATCTGAAGGCAAAGCTCCCTGGTTGGGGAAAGGATCAGGCCCTGAGTGGTCCTGCTTTCACTTTGAATTTTTTGAATAAGAGGAAAGCCAAAAGCTGCAGTTTTCCCGGTGCCGGTCTGCGCCAGGGCAACGAGATCAGTTTCATTTTGAAGAAGGATGGGGATCGATTTTTCCTGGACTTCGGAAGGTGTCTCAAATCCAAGATCGGCAATAGCGTCTAACAAGGGCTTGCTCAGCCCCAGCGCTTCAAATTTTGTCATAAAGTGTTATAAATTTCTAATCGCAAATAAGTATGTTGCATAGAGCGATTATCATTATAACCTTTGAGACCCCGCGCAACACATGCTATACCAGCGGCATTATTTCGGCTGCAAAGATACTCTTAATTACCGACATGGCACAACTTCACTGTTTATTAGTCCGTTTCGCGCCTATCGATGCGTTACTGCTTTGGGTGTCAGGCGAATGGCTTATATAAGGCCAGATACTGCAGCAACTGTTTCATCGCCTTGCCTCTGTGGCTGATCCGGTTTTTGATTCCAGTTGGAAGCTCCGCAAAAGTTTTTGAATACCCATCGGGTTGAAAAATCGCATCATACCCGAAGCCGCCATTCCCCCGCTTATTCAGGGTGATCTCCCCGTCTGCGACTCCTTCAAACAGCATTGGTTCTTCGCCAAGTACCAGGGCAATGACCGTCTTAAATTGCGCCTTTCTGTTGTCCTTGTCTTTTAGTAAGTTCAGGAGCTTGTCCATATTTGCGGCAGCATCGTTACCAGGCCCTGCAAAACGTGCAGAATAAACGCCTGGGGCACCGTAAAGTGCCTTAGTTAACAAGCCTGAGTCATCCGAAAATGCCGGGTACCCATACGTTTTTTTTATGTGTATCGCCTTGATGATCGCATTGCCTTCCAGGGTGTCTGAGGTCTCAGGAATTTCAGATTCACAACCGATATCGCGCAGGGATAATAATCGGATATGATCCGGGATCAAGGCATTTATTTCGTGAAATTTATGAGGATTGTGTGTCGCAAATACAAGTTCCATCCCGGGGCTTTCTGAAAAGATAGTCTCACTATCTCAAAAATAGTACTTTTAAGTTTCCATAGACAGAAATATGAAACTGAAGATTCCCCCGGTATTGATGCTTTTCGTTTTTGCCGGTTTCATGCTTCTTCTTGACAGGTATCTTCCTGTTGGGGAATATCATTTTCTTGGAAGAAACTATCTGGCTGCCGCATGTGTGGTTGGCGGATTGATCATATGCGCCCTTGCCATTTTCCAGTTCAGCAGGGCCGGAACGACATCGAATCCGATGTCCCCTACCGACGCTACACGACTCGTCACCCATGGTATTTATAAATATTCACGGAATCCCATGTATCTGTCGATGCTGCTTCTGCTAGTTGCACTTGGTCTGAAACTTGGAAATGCGTTCAATACCATTACGGCAGCTTTTTTCGTCGCCTATATGAACAAGTTCCAGATATTTCCGGAAGAAGAAGCACTGACCGCTGTATTTGGTAAGAAGTATCAACAGTATTTGTTGCAGGTACGAAGGTGGTTTTGAATAACAGGGAATAAGCTGATTTTGTTTATTTATTAGCATTTTAAATTATATTTCTTCAATATTAGTGTTTTTACTTATAATTTCATATATTAGCTCAAAGGCTTATAGACATGATTGCTATTATTACGGGCGATATTGTTAATTCAGCAGAACACAAAGCATCCGAATGGATGCCTGTACTCAAAGGATATTTTTCTACTTTAGGTGAAACCCCCGGTTGCTGGGATATTTACCGAGGAGATGAATTTCAATTGAAAACACCGGTTGACAAAGCCATGCAAACCGCCATTCAAGTTAAAGCCCTGATTAAGTCGATGAAGAACCTTGATGTCCGCCTGGCCATCGGAATAGGGGAGGAGACTTATGCGGGGGCGGGCATCACTGACTCAAATGGTCCCGCGTACCGGCGATCCGGACAGCTTTTTGAAACCCTGAGGGATCGCGGACTGAACTTGTCGATTGCCACCGGAAATACCGAACATGACGATACACTGAACCTGATGCTTCATCTGGCTTTGCACATCATGGATGCCTGGAGCATGGTTTCGGCGGAAGCGATCGTTTATGCCCTGCAGTATCCGGGGGCAACGCAAGCCGAAATTGCAAAACTCCTGCATATACAACAATCCGCTGTCAGTCAGCGACAAAAAAGAGCACGGCTCGACCTGGTTCTTGAAGTAATCCGTTACAGCAATAAAATCCTCAAAGAAAACAACCTATGATGCTACTTACCAAGCTCCTGCTTGCCCATCTGCTGGGAGATTTTGTATTTCAACCCCTGCGCTGGGTAGTACACAAGGAAGCAAATAAAATTAAATCTGTCTACCTCTACACCCATGTTCTGGTACATTTTGTGCTTATCATGCTGCTGCTTTGGGACCTGCAATCATGGAAACTGGCCCTCATCATCGCAGTTGCGCATTATCTGACGGATCTCGGCAAGTTGTATGCCAACCCATTTTTCAGAAATAAAAACATCCCGTTCTTTGCAGACCAGGGGCTCCACCTTGTGGTCCTTATCTGTGTGGCCTACTACGGCAGCCTTGGTCAACAGTTGGAACACTTCTTTGAACACCTCAACTGGCTGCTCATAACTGCGGTGGTATTCGTCAGCTTTCCGGCTTCCATTATTATGAGTAAGCTGCTGGAGGGGATGTCGGACCAAATCGATCTGGACCATAAATCCTTGCCCAATGCCGGAAAATATATTGGGATGATAGAGCGTCTTTTTGTTCTGCTCTTTATCATTTTAGGCCGTTGGGAAGCTATAGGCCTGCTGATAACGGCCAAATCTGTATTTCGTTTCAATGATCTGAAGGAAAGCAACAGCAGAAAACTGACGGAGTATATTCTAATCGGTACCCTGATGAGTTTCGGGATCGCTATTTTAACCGGAGTACTGTATTTGCATTATAGCTTACCCGGAAGTTGACAGGTTGCACACCCTCTTTGAAAGAGCCTCCCAACAAATATCCATCGCCCCTTTATCTCACCATATGATGTTAATGAGCTGGGCCAGTGAAGCGGACCTCCTCCGGCGCATGTCAATCCTGAGATTTTAACAGCGGTAAACCAAAGGACAGGAAGGTTAATCAATAGCCTTCTAACCTCATCCGCCTGAAATCTGATGCTTTTCAGAGCGGTAATAGTGAAAGTCCACCGACTTTAAAATTCAATGGAATGGCAGGGGGGCACCAATTTAATTTCTACTTTTGCATCTTAATTTTTAATGGACGGTCGTTGTGGGCAGAAAGTATGTATTTGATTTTGACAGCACCCTGACAAGAGTAGAAGCGCTGGATGTACTGGCCGAAATGACATTAAAGGGAAGGTCAGATAAGGATAGCATAATAAATGAGATCCGGCAAATTACAAATCTAGGAATTGACGGCGAAATTTCATTTACCGAATCCCTGGAACGCAGAATAAAACTATTGGGAGCACACCGGGACGACCTCGGGCAACTCGTTTCGGAACTGCGACAAAAGATTTCTAAATCCATTGCTTCCAATAAGGAATTTTTCCAGACGTATTCTGAAGATATCTACGTTATTTCCTGTGGTTTCAAGGAGTTTATTGATCCGATTGTCAGTGAGTACAATATTCCTTCGGATAGGGTATTCGCGAATACCTTTGAATTTGATGATGAGGGGAATATTGTAGGTTTTGATGAGCAGAACGTACTGGCCTCGCACAACGGGAAAATAGCATGCCTTAAATTGCTGAATTTACAGGGTGAAGTTCAGGTAATTGGCGACGGCTACAGTGACTATGTCATGCGGCAGGCAGGAATTGCTGATAAGTTCTTCGCGTATACCGAAAATGTTCACCGCGAAAAGGCAGCGAGTAACGCTGACCATATTACACCAAACATGGATGAATTTCTTTTTGTAAATGATTTGCCCAGAAATATTTCATATCCCAAAAACAGGATAAAGATTTTACTGTTGGAGAATGTGCACCCGGCAGCATTTGAGAATCTGTCCGGGGATGGATTTTCTGTTGAACTGGTCAAAAACAGCCTGTCGGAGGAAGAGCTCATTTCGCGTATCAGCGGGGTGCATGTCCTCGGCATCAGGTCTAAAACGCAGGTAACCGCAAAGGTGCTGGCGGCAGCGAATAAATTACTTGTAGTCGGTGCTTTTTGCATTGGCACCACCCAGATCGACCTTGAAGAATGCAAAAGAAAAGGAGTAGTTGTTTTTAATGCTCCCTACAGTAATACCAGATCCGTAGTTGAATTGGCCATAGGGGAGATTATTATGCTGATGCGCTCTATTTTTCCAAGAAGTATGGAGCTCCACGGCGGACAGTGGAATAAAACAGCCACCAATGCCAGGGAAATCCGCGGAAAACACCTCGGAATTGTCGGATATGGAAATATAGGGAAACAACTTTCAGTCCTCGCTGAATCAATGGGGATGAGGGTCTATTATTATGACATCAATGACCAGCTTGCCCTTGGAAACGCAATTAAATGCTCAACACTCGAAGACCTGCTTAATGTTTCGGATGTGGTATCATTACATGTGGATGATAATAAGGCGAACCACAATCTTATAGGGGAAAGAGAAATCAAACAAATGAGGGACAGTGCCATGCTGATCAATCTTTCAAGGGGCTTTGTAGTTGATATAGGAGCCCTGGTAGCTGCCCTGAAAAATGGTAAACTGGCTGGTGCGGCGGTTGATGTGTATCCTGAGGAACCCAGCAGCAATGGGAATTACAGTACCGAACTGAGAGGATTGGACAATGTGATCCTCACACCTCATATCGGTGGAAGTACAGAAGAAGCACAGCGCGATATTGCTGATTTCGTTCCAAATAAGATCATGGACTACATGAATTCAGGAAGTACGGTGGACGCGGTCAATTTCCCGAATATCAGACTGCCCAAACAAAACAAAGCCCACCGATTCCTGCATATTCACAGAAACGTTCCGGGCATCATGGCGCGGATAAATGAAGTTTTGGCTCGGTTCGACATGAATATTACCGGCCAGTACCTCTCAACGGATAACGAGGTTGGTTATGTGATCACGGATCTTGACAAGGAGTATAATAAGGAGGTTCTCAAGGCCCTGAAAAAAGTGGAAAATACGATCAAATTCAGGGTACTGTATTAAGATCCAACCTGGGTGGCGCTCCGGAAACCTTATTTATGAATATGTCCGGCCTTCACAAATATTGGGAAGCGTGCGGTTATTAAAGAATGATTACTTACTTTCTTTTTAAGTTCCGGGAGGAGGTCATTTAAAGGATTACGGTTGCCACTCCGGATACTGTTTTGCACAGCTGACCAGGAATTGAGGTAGCCCGCAAGTCCTTCAAGGGACATTTGTTGTTCCGTCACAATATTTTTTGTTATTGATACCTCGGGAAACGGAAAATCAATGTGGGCATATTCCTGTTCTATATGAGCTCTTTCCGGGTCCCAAAATGGCAACAATTCCTCGTACAATCCCGAGATCAAAGCATCGATATCCGGGCGTACCCTCAGAAGTCCGTAACCCCATACGGCGAGTGTAGCGCCGGATTTTGCCACTCTGAAGGCCTCCTTAAAAAATAAAGGGATGTCAAACCAATGCAGCGCCTGGGCAACTGTAATAAGGTCAAAGAAGTCTGCGGGAAAATTGCTTTTTTCCGCCCTCCCGATCTCATAGGTAACTCCGGGGGATTCCGGTGCCTGCTGTATTTGTTCCCGGCTGACGTCCGTTGCTTTTACTTCCGAAAAATGATGGGCCAGCACAGTTGCCACTTGCCCATTTCCAGTACCACAGTCCCAACAGAGATTCCTGCCGGAGGTAATACGCAATATTTCATCGTAAAGGACAGAGGGATATACCGGACGGAACTGCTGGTAGGCCCTGGCATGTCCGGAAAATCTGTCAAGGGCTTTTTTCATATTTACTGATGATGATATGGTTCATTTTTTAGGATGGTAAAGGCCCGGTATAGTTGTTCCAGAATAATGATGCGCACCAACTGATGCGGGAAGGTCATTTCGGACAGACTCACACGTTCCCTGACCGCGGATTGCAGCGTCTCCCCAAAGCCATAGGGCCCTCCTATAACAATGACAAGTTGCTTTGCACCGGAATTCATATACTTCTGCAGCTGCCCGGCAAAGGCCACAGACGAATAGCTTTTACCATTTTCATCCAGTAATAACACCACATCACCTGCTTTAATTTTTTTCAGGACTGCTTTCGCTTCCATTTCCATTTGTACGATGACAGGGATATTTTTGGTATTCCTGATATCCGGGATGATATCCATTTGAAAGTTGATATAATGTGATAGCCGGTCCGTATATTCAGAAATAAGATTCTGAACCATCAGTTGATCCGTTTTGCCAATAGCCAGCAGTTTTATGGTCATTCTGCTAAGGTAGTCCCGCAGCGCACAAACTCCAAACGGATCCCTGTAAACCATCCAATCTTAAAGGCAAAGACAGAGGTTTTGAATGCTTGCCAAAGGCACGTGTCTTTATCTCAACCAAAACTATTTAGTACTTTAGCGGATTACTAAAGGCTGCTATGATATCCGAGGAGCAATTTCAGAAAGAGATTTCGCTGATCATTCAGAATGGTATAAGAGAAGATGTTGGAGAAGGTGATCATAGCTCGCTCGCCTGCATTCCACAGGCGGCAAGGGGCAGTGCCCGGCTTCTTGTAAAAGAGGCGTGCGTACTGGCCGGAATAAACTTTGCGCGCGCGGTTTTTAATTATGTAGATCCGAAGCTTCAGTTCCGTATGCTTTTAAATGAAGGACAATGGGGACATCCCGGAGATATTGCGTTCTATGTCGAAGGTGGTTCAAGAAGTATTTTAAAGGCGGAAAGGCTGGTATTGAATGCCATGCAGCGAATGAGTGCAATCGCTACCAAAACACAGCAGTACGTAACGCTCCTTAAAGGTACAGGAACTAAAATACTGGATACCCGCAAAACCACGCCAGGGATAAGGGCCCTGGAAAAGTGGGCAGTGCGGATTGGCGGGGGAGAGAACCACCGGTTTGCCCTATATGATATGATAATGCTTAAAGACAATCACCTGGACTTTGCAGGCGGGATCACAGCAGCTATCACTAAAACTCGTGAATATCTTCTGAGGACCGGTAAGGATCTCAGGATTATCGTGGAAGCCCGCAATATGGAAGAAGTCGCAGAAATCCTGGAATCCGAAGATGTATACCGGATCCTACTGGATAATTTTAATTTTGAGGAAACCAGGGAAGCGGTGCGCCTTATTGGTAACCGCTGCCTCACAGAATCTTCCGGAAACATCAACGAGAACACCATCAGAAAGTACGCCGAATGTGGTGTTGATTATATTTCTTCAGGCGCTCTTACCCATTCGGTGATTAATAAGGACATGAGTCTTAAAGCAATTTAAATGAGACGACCTTTCCTTGATCAATTGAAGCATTTCCTGAAGATCAACAGGCTTATTCAATTTACCAAGGATATTAAATTACCTGCTTTTGAAGGAATGTCATTGCATGGGCTTTTACAGCTTTACTTTAAGGGGATTGTGCAGGGCACGCTTTCTATCAGGGCCAGCGCTATTTCCTTCAATCTTTTTATGGCCCTGTTCCCACTAATGATCTTCCTCTTAACTCTCGCACCCTTTCTGATCCAGTATGTCAGTGTGGATAACGACAATTTTGACGCGCAGTTTCTGACATTTCTCGAATCGTTTCTCCCGAGAGCCACAGGAGAATACTTTGGGGAAATCTACCACCAGATTAAAGATCAGAAGAGCGGGGGCTTGCTCTCCTCCGCCTTTCTATTTTCTATTTTTCTAATGGCCAATGGGGTAAGTGCCATCTTTGGAGGATTTGAGAGCTCTTATCACAATATGCTAAACAGAAATTTCTTTAAACAATACGCTTACGCACTGATGGTCGGACTCATCCTGTCCGTGCTTATAATTGTAGGGGCGGTGTTCTATCTGTATTTTGAAGTATATGTCCTGAAATATTTAAGTGATTTTGCTGCCAGGACAGGTGGATATGTGCTTGAAAAGGGTGAAATTCGTGGGGTGCAGATTGGTAAGTTCATCTTTTTTATCCTTCTGACCTACTTCACCACAGCCATCCTTTACTACTTTGGAACCGCAGAGGGAAAACAGGCCAAATTTTTCTCGTATGGGGCATTGCAGACCACCCTGCTATTTCTTTTAACTTCGTATCTTTTCGGAGTGTATGTTGAAAAAATTGCCAATTACAACGAATTGTATGGGGCCCTTGGGGGATTATTGATTCTGATGGTCTACATATGGCTCAATGCCAACATACTATTACTTGGCTTTGAACTGAATGCCACCCTGAACGTCTTTCGGAATAAACAGTTAAAATATGGTAGGTCTGAATAAGTATCTGGTAGCGGCAGTTTTTTTTTGTTGCACCTGCCTGATCCAGGCACAAGGCGTTTTTGGCAAGTGGAAAACTATTGATGACCGGACAGGTAAGCCCAAAGCTGTTATTGATGTCTATAAAAAAGACGGCCTGATGCACGGGAAGGTTTCCAGGATTCTCGAAAAGGGCCGGGAGGATGCCTTGTGTGTGAAATGTGAAGGGGAACTTAAAGATCAACCTATCGTGGGTATGAAAATTATTGACGGTCTTAAGGAGGATGACGGGGAATGGAAAGGCAAAACGCTCTTTGATCCCGAACAGGCCATGACTTTTCGGTGCAGGATCTGGTTAAATCCGGAGAATGAGGACGAATTGAAGGTCAGAGGTTATCTGTCCTTGCTCTACAGAACACAAACCTGGCTACGGGTGGAAGAATAGAGACAGTCCATGGCCTACTTCGCGAATGTCATCCTGCCGATTCCCTTAGAAAAGCTTTATACTTATCTCCTTAGTGACAAGGAGGCATCCGAGCTGCAACCGGGAATGAGGGTCGCGGTTCCATTTGGGAAGGCAAGGATATATACTGCGCTGATTTATGAAATTCATCAAACACCTCCAGGGGTTTATGAGCCGAAGGAAATATATCAGATTCTTGATCAGCAGCCAACGGTTAATAATTATCAGCTGCGCCACTGGAAGTGGATAGCTGATTATTATATGTGTTCCCTCGGTGAAGTGTTCAGAAGCGCGGTACCTGCAGCCCTATTGCTCGAGAGTGAAACCACCATTCTAAGAAATAGCTCTTATCAGAATGGGGATGAAGATCTCAACGACGAGGAATTTCTGATCATGGAAGCGTTGCAGCATCAATCTTCCCTTAAGGTAACGGATGTTAGCGCTATTCTGGAAAAGAAAAAGGTATTGCCTGTGCTTAACAACCTAATTGCAAAAAGGGCCATCCGGCTGAAAGAAGAATTAGTAGATCAGTACAAGCCCAAACTACTCACCTATATCAGGGCCGGAAATGCCAGTCGATCAGGTGGCGGACTGAAGGTTATAATTGAATCCCTTCAAAGAGCTCCCATGCAGCAACAGGCGCTCCTGGGATTTTTTCAATTACAAGCTCAAACCAAAAAACCGGTAAAGCTCCAGGATCTCGAGCAGTATGCAAAAGTTTCCAGGCCCGTGCTGCGGTCTTTGGTCGAAAAGGAAATTTTGGAGGAGTATCTTATACGTACTGACAGGCTTGATTTTAGCGGGGATGCAGATGCTGTTGCGATTAAACAACTGAACCAGGTTCAGTCCAATGCACTGGAGCAGATCAGGGAGGCGTTCAAAATAGAGAAAACCACCTTGTTGCATGGGGTCACTTCTTCCGGGAAAACGGAAGTTTATGCAGAATTACTGAAGGAATATCTGGGTCAGGGAAGACAGGCGCTCTATCTCGTACCTGAAATTGCTTTAACCACTCAGCTCATAGGCAGGCTACAAGCCTATTTCGGAGAATTCATTTCCGTGTATCATTCGCGGTACAACCTTCAGGAAAGGGTGGAAGTTTGGAATAATGTTGCCGCTAAAAAATCAAAAGCGCAACTCATTATAGGTGCGCGTTCTGCCCTGCTGCTTCCGTACGCTGATCTTGGTCTCATTATCATTGATGAAGAACATGAAGCCTCCTATAAACAATTCGACCCTGCCCCACGGTATCATGCCAGAGACGCCGCAATAGTGCTGGCCGGCCATCACCGGGCTGCTGTACTGCTTGGTTCAGCTACGCCAAGTCTGGAATCTTACTATAATGTCAGGACAGGAAAATATGGTTATGCAAGGATAGACCAGCGGTTTGGAGAGGTGAAGATGCCGGAAATCTCCCTCATTGATATCAGGGAACAATCCAGAAAGAAACGCATGAAAGGTCATTTTTCCTTTGAACTTACGGAGGCTATAAATCATGCATTGCAGCTTGGAGAACAGGTAATCCTCTTTCAGAACAGAAGAGGCTTTGCCCCGATTGTCGAATGTACCACCTGCGGTCATTCTCCTCAATGTCCTAATTGTGATGTCAGCCTCACATTTCATCAATATCTGGAACAATTGCGCTGTCATTATTGTGGATTTCATGAAGTCCTTGAGCAGGCCTGTCGTGCCTGCGGCAGTTTTACCCTGGACACTAAAGGCTTTGGCACCGAACAGGTGGAGGCAGAGCTTAAAACGCTCTTTCCTTCCGTGAAAACCGGGCGTATGGACCTAGATAGTACACGTGGGAAATTTGCCTATGAAAAAATTATAACCTCATTCGAGCAACAGGATGTAGACGTGTTGGTAGGGACCCAGATGCTTACCAAAGGACTGGATTTCAGGAATGTGGGATTGGTCGGTATCATGAATGCGGATTCCCTTTTTAATTTTCCGGATTTCAGGGCACACGAACGCAGTTTCCAGTTGCTGACCCAGGTTGCAGGGAGAGCGGGACGCACAAAAAAACAAGGCAGAGTCATCATACAGACGTATAATCCCTATCATCAGATTTTGCAGCAGGTAATCATCGCGGATTACGAATCGATGTTTCGCGATCAGTTGTATGAGCGGGAACAGTATGGATATCCTCCATCGAAGCGATTGATCCGCATCACCTTTAAACATAAGGAGTACAACAGGTTGAATGAAGCTTCGGACTGGTTTGCAAAGGGCTTAAGGAATGTTTTTGATTCTGGTATCCTGGGACCTGAATTTCCGGTGGTCGCAAGGATAAGGAATCAGTACATAAAACACATCCTGGTAAAGATACCTAAAGAAGGCTCCCTGGTAAAAACAAAAAATAGCATCAAAAGAATAGAAAAATCCTTTAATGCTATTTCCCAGTACCGTGCGGTGAGGGTGATTTACAATGTGGACCACTTGTGATCAGACATTGCTGAGCGCCTCAGCCAATTCCGACTTTTTATTTCTGCTAAGAGGAATGGATCTTCCGCTTACCTCGACATTTTTACTGTTGAATTTTTCTATTTTTTCAAGGTTCACAATGTATGATTTGTGAATCCTTAAGAACTTCTCCTCTGGTAATTGCTGTTCAAAGGCCTTCATCGTCGAAAGTATGACAATATTGGCTTCATCAGTAACCAGTTTGATATAATCGCCCAAAGCTTCAATCCACTTAATATCATTCAGGATTACCTTGCGCTTTTTAAGATTGCTCTTAACAAAGATATGCTCTTCATCCTCATTCACTTTATGGATTTGCTCAAATTTGGAAACTGCGCGCTTTACGGAAGCATCAAACCGTGCCATGGTGATGGGCTTGTGGAGGTAGTCGGTGACATCATAATCGAAGGCCTTGAGGGCGTAGTCAGGTTTCCCGGTGATCAAAATAACCTGAGGTCGGATCTCCAGTGATTCCAAAAGGTCAAAGCCGCTTATTATGGGCATTTCAACGTCAAGAAATATTAAATCAATCTCGTTGTTTTTAATGCCATTTTTAGCTTCAATAGCATTACTATACTCGGCTACCAGAGCCAGGTTGGGGTGATTATTCACCAACTTTGCAACTGCCATCCGTTGCATAGAGGAATCATCAACAACAATACTTCGTAAGGTCATAATTGGGTCGAGTTGTGGGGTTGAATCATTGACAATGTACAGAAAAAAGATTTTTTCGCGCAACAAAAGTTGTAAACATTGCACAGAAAACTGTATAATTGGCAACGAACATAAGATTTAAATTTTGGTTAAGTTCAAAAGTATTTGGTAAAGCCTATTTTTGTAATTCTTCTAGGTATAACGAAGATTTTTCCGATTTCTTGTAAATGGTCTGATAATTTCTTAGTTTTGCGCTCCTAAAAATAGATATTAATATGAACCATTACGAAACTGTTTTCATCTTAAATCCCGTTCTATCTGACACTCAGATAGAGGAAACAGTAAAGAAATTCGAAGATTTCTTAAAAAAGAGCGGAGCCAAGATGGTCTCCAAGGAGAATTGGGGGCTAAAAAAACTGGCCTATCCCATCCAACACAAAAAGAGCGGTTTTTATCACTTATTTGAGTTTGCTGCACCCGGTGAGGCCATCGGCCCCTATGAGCAGGAATTTAAAAGAGACGAGCGCATCATGCGCTTTCTGACCGTCAGATTGGATAAACATGCCATTTTATGGGCTGAGAAAAGAAGAACGAAATTAACAGCTAAAGCATAAGGAAATGGCGACATTGCAACAACAGGCAAAAGGAAAGAAAGATGGGGAGATCCGGTATCTGACCCCATTGAATATAGAAACCAATACGCAGAAGAAATATTGCAGGTTTAAGAAGTCCGGGATCAAGTATATCGATTACAAAGATCCTGACTTTTTGATGAAGCTGGTCAACGAACAAGGGAAATTACTTCCAAGACGTCTTACAGGTACTTCTATGAAATATCAGAGAAAGGTAGCGCAGGCCGTAAAAAGGGCACGACAAATTGCCTTAATGCCTTATGTAGGTGATTTACTAAAATAATTTAAAGAGGATCATGGAAATCATATTGAAAGAAGACGTACAGAATCTTGGTTTTAAGGATGACCTGGTGCGCGTGAAAAACGGATACGGGAGAAATTTCCTTATTCCCCGAGGCCTTGCAGCTCTTGCAACACCGTCTGCTAAAAAAGTTCTGGCAGAAAATTTGAAGCAGAAAGCGCACAAGGAGAAGAAAATTGTAGAGGGTGCTAACAAAACTGCGGAAGCCCTAAAGGAACTTGAAATTAAAATCCCCGCAAAGGCTGGTGCCGGTGATAAATTGTTTGGCTCAATTACCAACATTGACCTTGCGGCAGCTCTGGAGAAAGAAGGGCATACGATTGACCGGAAATATATCAATATCAAGGGAGGGGCGGTAAAGCGTACAGGACCCTACGAGGCGCAAATCAGGCTGCATCGTGATGTGCTCGTTCTGCTTTCTTTTGAGGTAACAGCAGAAAAGTCTTAAAGAAACCTGGTTTTGGTTGATAACTTCGAATAGCTATGCGTGCATAGCTATTTTTTTTTGTTTTAAGTTTGTTGGAATCTCCTTAAAACCATACCAGATGAAATCCGCTCAACTCCTTGTTTCCCTGTTGCTTTTTATAACATTCACCGCCCAGGCCCAGGTAACTACATCTGCCATCAGGGGGACTGTTGCCGATGATCAGGGCGAACTCCTGCTTGGAGCCAATGTGATCGCCATTCATGTGCCCACAGGCACAAAATATGGCGCCATCAGCAATGAGGATGGCCGCTTCAATCTCCTAAATCTACGGGTAGGAGGTCCCTATGAAGTTTCTATTACCTATGTAGGTTACAAGGCACAGCTGGCCGGCGATATCTATCTCATCCTTGGTAAGACCTTTAATCTTGATGCCATCATGGTTCCGGAGAGTCAGGCCCTGGAAGAAGTGGTTATCAGTTCTGACAGAAGTGGCACCTTCGGCAGCGGAAGAACTGGCTCAGAAACGAGTGTAGGCAGGCGGGAGCTGACTAGACTTCCCACCATATCACGATCAGCAGAGGATTTTACCAGGCTTGAACCGACCGCTTCTTCCGGAGGATCAGGAGTTTCTTTCGGAGGTCGGAATGATCAATACAACAATTTTTCACTTGACGGGGCTATTTTCAATAATCCTTTCGGATTGGATGCGGCTACCCCCGGAGGACAGACCAGCGCCCAGCCCATATCGCTCGATGCCATAGACCAGATCCAGGTCTCCCTCGCCCCCTACGATGTTACGCAATCGGGGTTTACCGGAGCCAGCGTAAACGCTGTTACTAAAAGCGGTACCAATGAATTCTACGGTACGGTCTATGGTTTTTTCAGGAATGATGACCTTACGGGAGGAAAGATCAACGGGGATGACGTATTTAAAACCGGGCTGGAGCAATTGCAATACGGTTTGAGTGTCGGAGGACCTGTGATAAAGAATAAATTGTTTTTCTTTCTGAATTTTGAAAAGGATGATCTGACCGAATTGGGGACCGCCGGATTTGCGCCCAACACCGGGACGGGAGCTATCAACGAATCGCGGGTTTCGGCCTCTGATTTTCAACTTGTGAATACTTTGTTACGCCAGGTAGTTATCGGCAGGGATGCGCAAGGGAATGAACTCTTTTACAACCCGGGCAGCTTCCAGGATTTTAATTTCGATCAGGAGTCCACTAAAGGCATTTTCAAACTGGATTGGAACATCAATGACAATAACCGTCTGGCCATTATCTACAACTTCCTGAATGCGAGCAAAGAGAAACCAGCTCATCCTTCGGCGCTGGGTTTTAGGGGTCCAAACGCCTCAACCCTGCAGTTTGAAAATTCAGGATATGAAATCAATAATAACATACGTTCGTTTCAGTTGGAGCTGAACAGTACGCTTTCAGAAGAAGCATCCAACAAATTACAAATGGGTTATACCCATTTTGATGATTTCCGGAACCCGCTTTCCACTCCGGCACCAACCATCACCATCCTGGATGCTTCAGGCAGCTCCAACTATATCATCGCCGGTCATGAACCATTTTCTATCCATAATACCCTGGACCAGAAAGTATTTCAAGTGACCAACAACCTGAATTTTTTTAAGGGAGACCATACCTATACGGTCGGATTCTCCTTTGAAAAATTCCAGTTTGACAACTCCTTCAACCTGGGTACTTATGGTGCCCAGGGTGTTTTTTTTCCAACCACCACCATCACGGACTTCCCGACTTTTGCAAGTTCCGGGCAATTGCAGACAGCTTTCAATGATGCCATCAATATTGCCAATTCTCTTGAAGCTAACGGCACGGGTAATCCGGGCGGATGGTCCCTGGCCGAAACCAATGTAGGTCAGATGGCCTTTTACCTTCAGGACGAGTGGGACCTGGCTGAAAATTTCAAACTCACCTACGGGGTGCGCTTTGATAAACCCCTATATTTTGACACCTCTGAAAAGGTCCGGGAGAATATCGCCAGGAAAGGAGGGGCCGCTGGCACCTATATACCCTCCATAACTTATTTTGATCCTGAGACGGGAAATCCGGTTTTGCTGGATTCTGAGGAAATGCCGGATAATAATTTCTTAATATCCCCCAGAGTGGGATTCAATTGGGATGTCAATGGGGATAATACATTACAGTTGCGCGGAGGATCCGGTTTATTTACCGGCCGATTCCCTTTTGTCTGGCTGGGCAATCAGGTGCAAGGGGTCGATTTTTTCTTTTATCAGGTAGTCGACCCTGATTTTCAATTTCCTCAGGTTTGGCGGACGAATATCGGCCTTGATAAGCAATTTGAAAATGCCCTTGTCCTGACAGCCGATGTAAGTTACACCCGTGAAATCAATGCCGCACACGTACAGAACTGGGGGCTTGATTCTCCTTCCGGTACCCTTGCCGGTGCTGACAACAGGCCTATCTATACAAATGGTGATAAATCACAAATATTCGGAGGGCCCACTAATGCTTATGTATTTACCAATTCAGATCAGGGCCGTATTCTCAATGCCTCTGTCAAAGCACAGAAAACATGGAATGATGGCATGTATGCATTGTTAGCCTACAGCTACCTTAATGCAAAGGAGGTAAATTCAATTGAGGCAGAAATTACCGGCGATGCCTTTGCCGCTAACGCAATTTCAGGGAATTCGAATGATGATGTACTGGCTTTTTCACGTTATGGCGATACCCACCGTTTTATCGGAGTGGCATCAAAGGTGTTTTCTTTTGGAACCACGATTTCAACCTTCTTTGAATATGCCAGCGGTGGCCGCTACAATTACATATATGGCGGAGACATAAATAATGACGGATCGAGTATCAATGACCTGCTTTATATCCCAACTGCCGCGGAAGTATCCCAGATGAACTTTAGCGGGGGCGGGCAGGCTGCGGCATTTGAAGCTTTTATTCAACAGGATGATTATTTAAATGACAATCGTGGAAATTACGCAGAGCGGTATGGAGCACTGGCACCATGGAAGGGAAGATGGGATGTAAAATTGCTTCAGGACATCCGACTGGCCCCAAAGAATGTACTGCAGTTGAGCATTGATGTGTTGAATATCGGGAATCTGGTAAATTCAGATTGGGGAGTAGTTGAGGAACCAGGTTTTAATCAGCTTCTTGGTGTAAGTGTCGATGCTGACAGCAACCCCACCTATACCTTTGATCCTGCCAGAACATCAACCTATACGCCTGCTACGGATGCGCGTTCAAGATGGAGGGCACAAATAGGAGTCCGTTATATTTTTAACTGATCTGCAAATTTCAAGGCCAGCATTGGGAGTTATAAAAACCCGGTGTATTATTTTTGTGGGATGAAGTATAGACGACTTACGAAAGAACAGTTTCAGGAACTGGAACAGGAGTTTATAAATTTTCTGGCGACCCAATCCATTACAGGGGAGGAATGGAGGCGAATAAAGTCGGATAATCCAGCGATAGCGGAAACGGAACTTGATGTCTTCAGTGATCTTATCTGGGAAGGCGTACTAAATAATGTGACATATCTGGAGCAGATTTCAGAACAACATATGCATTTGTTTTATTTGAGTGAAGGAGCCATTCAGCTGTTCTCTGTCAAGATACTAAATTCCGGGATCAGCCTGCTCACCACTGAAGGATTCACCTGGTTCAGAAAGAACTGGCAATCGGAGGCTATAGAATATCTCACAGCTTCCAAACTATATTCAGATGAGCGCAACATGGATATCTTCCGTCTCATAGAACAAGGGGCTGTTATCACCAAAGGGGAACTTTACCGGTGGTTTGATGGCGTAATAGCAACTACCTGAAATACTTACGGACGTTCAACGGTTAATGTTATATTTCCGGGAAGGCACTTTCCGCAGCCTTGGTTTTTTCAGAGGGGTTTGAATAAATGCGTGGAGAAGCCGATATTTGCGCCAACTTAGTTTGCTGCCAGAACCAATATCTTCAGACTGCAGGCTGGCACACATACATTTATATGGCACAGAAACCATCCATTCCCAAAGGGACAAGGGATTTTTCACCAGAAGAAATCGCCAGGCGTTCGTACATTACGGACGTCATCAAAAAGTACTTCACCCTTTATGGCTTTCAACCTATTGAAACCCCTTCATTTGAAAATTCTGAAACGCTTTTGGGCAAGTACGGGGAAGATGGGGACCGACTTATTTTCAAAATCCTGAATTCAGGGGATTTTTTAAGCAAAATAAAGGAGGAGACCTATCAATCACGCCGTTCGGAAAGTTTTGCCGAAATCATTTCAGAGAAAGCCCTGCGTTACGATCTTACCGTCCCCTTTGCCAGATATGTCGTTATGCACCAGCATGAAATAAACTTTCCATTCAAACGATATCAGATGCAACCTGTATGGCGGGCGGACCGCCCTCAAAAGGGCCGTTACAGGGAATTCTACCAGTGTGACGCCGATGTGGTCGGAGCTTATTCCCTCCTTCAGGAGGTAGAATTCATCCAGTTATACGATTCGGTCTTCCATGAATTAAAGTTGCAAGGTGTGATTGTAAAATTGAACAATCGCAAGGTGCTGGCCGGAATTGCCGCGGTGATAGGAGCCCAAAACCATTTAATTGATTTTACTGTTGCCCTTGACAAGCTTGACAAAATTGGCGTAGAAGGGGTAAGGCAGGAGATGTTGGATAAAGGAATTCCAAAGGGCTCAATAGATCGGGCAGCCCCGCTTTTCAGTCTGAATGGTGACAATCGGGAACAACTTCAGAAGTTAGGGACACTTTTAAAAGATTCACCAATAGGAAGTGAGGGGGTTGAGGAACTCACTTTTATATGTGATGTACTGGAGGAGGTAGGTCTTCAATCAGTTGAATGCAGGATAAATGTCACCCTGGCAAGAGGCCTGAATTATTATACTGGTGCCATCTTTGAAGTATCGGCACCACAGGAAGTGACTATGGGTTCTGTTGGGGGAGGTGGACGTTACGACGATCTGACCGGGAATTTTGGACTAAAAGATGTGAGCGGAGTTGGGATTTCCTTTGGATTGGACAGGCTTTATCTGGTGTTGGAAGAACTTCAACTTTTTCCTGAAACGCTTCAGGATACGCTTAAAGTACTTTGTATTAATTTTGGGGGAAAGGCGGCAGTGGCCGCGTTAAAGCTTGTTTCATCCCTCAGAAAGTCAGGGGTACCGGCCGATCTCTATCCTGTGGACGCGAGGCTTCAGAAGCAATTCAAATACGCGAACCAACGGAACATACCTTATGTCATATCCATTGGAGAACAGGAACTGTCCGATGGAAATTTTCTGGTGAAGGATATGAAAAGCGGAGAAGAGACTCAGTACCTCATAAAAAAACCGGAAGCCTTTATTTCAAAGCTGTAACTTTCCCTGGATGGCCCTGATGACCGAGATGTAATAATCCCGTTCATGAGGAACATATTTAGAGGGATGGGCCAAACCCCAATTTTCTTCAGCAAACTGTGGCAATGGAACCAGGGCAAGATCTTCCACCTCGCCTTCCTGTTTCACGAGTGTGGTTACCGGGACTTTAAGTTCACTGATAAAAGTATGATGATATTCACAATCCACCAGGGCCTCCCGGTGGTGTTGTACAGAGCGAAAAACGCCAATCTTTTCCAGGTCTGATGGCCAAAGTTCCAGACCGATTTCTTCTTTAACTTCACGCACGGCCGCCGCAGGAATGTCTTCACCGGCGCCTACATGACCGGCCACTGAGACGTCCCAAAGCAAGGGATGTGTTTCTTTGACTGCCGCGCGCTGTTGTAGTAGCAGAAGATTGTTTGCTGTATATAACCAGATGTGAACTGTTGGGTGAAAGAGACCCTTCCTGTGGGCCAAGGATTTAAGCATTGTTTTCCCGGTCATAGTGCCATCCTCTTCAAGAATGTCTATTAATTCATCCATGGTTCACTTTCATTCAAAATAACTAAAAGTTTCTCCGTCCTTGATTGTCAACAGTGATTCATATATAAGTCGAATCACATTTTCCACGTCATCCCTGTGGACGGTTTCAACCGTGGTGTGCATATATCTCAGCGGCAGCGATATCAGCGCGGAAGCCACTCCGCCGTTACTGTAGGCAAAGGCGTCTGTGTCTGTTCCTGTTGCCCTGGACGCTGCGAGACGCTGAAAAGGGATTTTTTTCTTTTCCGCGGTCTGAAGAATCCGTTCCCGCAATTTATTCTGTACGGCAGGAGCATAACTTATCACCGGGCCGGCACCAATTTCTATATGACCCTCCTTTTTTTTATCTATCATCGGAGTTGTGGTGTCATGACAAACATCTGTTATAATGGCGGCATTCGGTCTGATTCTCTGGGTAATCATTTCCGCACCCCTTAACCCTATTTCTTCCTGTACTGCGTTGGTGATATAAAGTCCGAACGGTAATTTCTTTTTATTTTCTGAAAGCAATCTTCCCACTTCTGCGATCATAAATCCACCAACACGGTTATCTATTGCCCGGCAAACAAATTTGTCTTTATTGAGAATCTGGAATTCGTCCGGGTAGGTAATCACACATCCCACGTGAACCCCCATTTTTAACACCTCTTTTTTATCCTTGGCCCCTATGTCAATGAAAATGTTCTCAATCTTCGGGGGTTCTTCCTTACTCTTATCTCTGGTATGGATTGCGGGCCAGCCGAAGATGCCCTTAACAATGCCTCCAGTGGTATGGATATTCACCCACTTGGAGGGGGCGATCTGATGATCGCTGCCGCCGTTGCGAATGACGTATATAAGACCATCATCAGTGATATAATTCACATACCACGAAATTTCATCGGAATGGCCTTCAATAACTACCCTGTATTTGGCATCCGGGTTGATAATACCAACTGCGGTTCCGTAAGTATCCGTGATAAAAGAATCCGTATAGGGTTTGAGGTAATTCATCCATAATTTCTGTCCTTCCCATTCATAGCCCGTCGGAGATGCATTGTTCAGATATTTTTCAAAAAAATCAATCGATTTTTTAGTCAGTATTTTCTTTTCGCTCATTGAGGTGCGTTTTAGCTGCAAACTTAGCGATATTCACTTTTATTTAATAATACGCTGGATGGTTTATCGTTAATTTTGGCAGGACTTTTGTTTTTGAAGGCGTATGAGGCTAAAATCACGGATGTATTTCTTTTACATGCTTCCTTTTCTGGGAATAGGTCAGGTTGCTGAAACCCCATTAGATTCGATCACCGAGCAGATGATTATTTTTGAGGGAGATTCTATTTTTCAGAAATATATCCCACTGGATGAAGTTTATATTTTCGGAAAACTTGATTTTTCAAATTATGATGAAAAATTGCGATACTACATATTGCGAAGGAAAACCATTAAGGTCTATCCCTACGCCAAACTTGCCTCGGAGCGGCTTGTTGAGTTGAATGATAGTCTGACGAAGATCAAATCAAATCGCAAACGCAAAAAGTATACAAGGCATATTCAAAAATATATTGAAGACGAATTTTCTGAGGAATTGAAAAAGCTAACGCGCACTGAGGGTCAGATACTTGTAAAACTGATCTACCGGCAGACGGGGAGTACCGCATTTAATCTGGTCAGGGAGTTGCGCAGTGGCTGGAGGGCCTTCTGGTATAATACGACTGCCAAATTGTTCAAAATAAGTATTAAGGAAGAATACCATCCGGAATCGGTTCATGAGGATTATCTTATTGAGGATATCTTGCAAAGGGCATTTGCCGCCAACGTATTGGAACGTCAGAATTCTGTATTGGAGTTTGATTATAATTCCCTGACTAATAAATGGAGCAAGTCGGAGAAGTCCAAAAATTAATTGCACAACTACAGAAAATAGCTTATCTTACTTATCCTTTTTTGACCGCCCCATTTCGAGCAGCAGGCTCGTTTTTAAGCCATTAAAAAAAGGGTCAGGAAAAATTATTAAAATAACCTCAAAATTTAGTGGCATATTAAAAAAGTCCTTTATATTTGCACCCGCTTTAAAGGGATAAAAAGTTCTTTAGGGTATGGGTTAAGTTCATTGACATATTGACAGACAGCGTTTTTTTTGATATTGATTTTGATTGATATTGGGATAATGCTTTTAGAACAGCATACAGAATTATAATTATAAGGATAGAATATAGAACCATTATGGGTGGGATTG
>JBGTMS010000191.1:0-22372 GCA_041743425.1 Zeaxanthinibacter sp.
ATCTGCCTGTACGGTAACGCCTTTCACATCCCGAACATTGAAATCATCTGAAAAGGTAAATTCTGTTTCTGCGTCATTAAAGTCAAGGCTGATGCTCTGTGCAAAGCAACCGGCGATGAGGGTAAGGGAAGATCCAGCCAACTTCCACGTGCCATCTGTGCGTCCTTTTTGGTCACAGCTATCGGCGGTTTGTCGCTGTAACAGCGCATAGTTACGGGCGCTTCCAAACTGATAGACCAGATCCCTCTGACAAGCGGAGTATTGCGCGTAAATATCAGTGAGGGGATTTTCCTCATCATCGTCCGTTACATCAATGGCCTTATCCGAAACAATGGCAGACAACGCCCATTGTCCTACCAGTTTCTCTTCAGCGTCTTCCAGCGCTCCTGTAAAGGGGATGGGGCAGTCATTTTCATAATCAGGAGTGCAACTCGCCACTCCACCCAAAAGCAAGCCGACGCCAAGCACGGCAATAACAATTATTCTCATAGTTCAAAACTGATTGAAGGTTCCTGTTAATGATGTTGCAGCTGCAAAAAGGTTGCATCGAATTCCCAATAATATTTGAAACCCAAACCGATACCGGTGACAACAGGCGATTAAAAGGTGCAGAAGTCAGGAAGACAAATCACACGGACTGCCGCGAAAACGGCCTGACCAGGGAAGCTACCTGCCGATTCATCCGCCGCAATTTTGCCAGTTTTTCCTCAAGGGCTGCGATTAGGTTCGACTCGGTGTTTCCGGCCGCCTGTGCTACAAACGTTAATACCCGTAAATCGAGGTTTTCCTTATTCTGAACGTAATATTTTATGGCCTGATCCGTGAGATGGTCTGCCCTGATGCCCAGAGCCGTTCTGCTTAACTCCGCCTGGCGGGCGATATTCTTACGGGTTTCTGATCCCCTGGATGGAGCATACAATATACCTAATCCCAACCCGATGATTCCCCCTGCTAAAAGTCCTGCAAGCAGATTCTGACTGTGTTTCATGTTATTGTTTTAATTCGCATTCAAAGGTAATTGATGATGCCTTATTGCCGACAACATTGACAGAATCTTAACGAATCAATCAGGATGAGCCGCATTTGAGTATTCTAAAACAACCGGCCATCCAATAAAGCAAAGCAATAGCAGTACGGGAGATCAGGTTTTCCTCATATCGGAGAAGAAAGGTGCTCCTGTGTACCATATGGAAGACTGAATCCTCATGGTCAATACCATAGCTTTCAAAACAGCCCGCAGGAAGAATTTTGAAAATATTATTGTCGGGAGAGTTCACTGAGCCTAACGAATGCCATGTAGTTACCTTCCTGTTTTGTGATCAGTTCTGACCATTTTTTTACATGAGTGGCTGGTCATTATATAAGTAATCTGATTTCTTTACCTTTGCAAGCCATATCAGAAGATGAATCATACCAGAGGTGAATTTTTCGAATCCGAACGACTAAAAGAGCTCGACAGCTACCGGATTCTCGACACACTGAGCGAGAAGGAGTACGACGACATCACTTTTATGGCTTCGATTATCTGTGAGGTGCCTATTGCCATGATCAGTTTTATCGACAAGGACAGACAATGGTTCAAGTCGTTTCGGGGTGTTGAAAATGCTGAAACCTCCAGGGAGTATTCCTTTTGTGCACAGGCCATCCAAACTTCAGAACCCCTTGTCGTCCCTGATTCCCGCATTGATGAACGCTTTAAGGATAACCCCTTTGTTACCGGAGATCCCAATATCGTATTTTATGCGGGCGTTCCTCTGATCACAGAAGATGGATACGGCCTGGGTACTGTTTGTGTAATTGACAACAAACCCCGTGTTCTGACGGAAAATCAGCTCAAAGCCCTTGAAATCCTCTCACGGCAGGTAACCAATCTGCTTAAGGTACGCAGGCTTAATGTTGAGTTGCAAGAGATCACTGATAGCCTGGAAAAAGAAAATAAAAATTTAACCCATGACAGGACACGGCTGGGACTTAGCCTGGAAAAGTTCATCGCCTCCCGGGTCACAGAAATCGCCCGGCAAAACAATGTTCTCGACAAAATGAACCGTGAATTGCAGGCCTTTACCTATATTACGAGTCACCATTTGCAGGAACCCCTAAGGAAAATACAAACTTTTAGTTCGGTTCTGAAGGAAACGGATGGTGGAAAATTTTCAGAAAAAGGGCGTGACTATCTCAGCAAAATCGACAAATCTGCATTACGCCTGCGTTCGCTGATCCGCGACCTGTTGACTTATACCCATATTTCATCTGATAACAACACCTATCGCGAAGATAATTTTAGCGCTATGGTAGCGGATGTAAAAAGGGAACTTATTGAGGAGATCAGGGAAAAGGATGCTGAAATTGTTATAGACAGTGATTGTGATGTCATTGTAATCCCTTTACAATTTCGTCAATTATTGTCCAACCTGATGGCCAATTCTCTGAAATTTGCCCGGCGAGAGGTGAAACCGGTGGTAAGGCTGGCTTGTGAATCCAAAAAAGGAAAGGAGTTTCCTAACCAAATCCTGGCGCAGGAAACCGTCTATTACAGGATTACAGTGACCGATAACGGTCTGGGTTTTGATAACCTGCACAAAGAAAAAATCTTTGAGATGTTTCAGACCACCGATGAACACTACGGAACCGGGATCGGCCTGGCATTGGTCAAGAAGATCCTGGACAATCACGAAGGATTTATAGATGCGAAATGCGTTCCCAACGTGGCAACGACCTTTACCTTATACATTCCGAAACAGACCAAAAAAATCAGATCGCTTGCCAGGAATGCGGGTTGAGACTAAAGGATAGAACGGCGTTCAAATAGAGAGATGCTGTTGTCAGGCCGACTTCTCAATCAATTTTTTTGTGGCTTTAATTCCTTCCTCATTGCTTAAATAGCCCGTTTGTCCGGCCATATTCATTAAGCCACCCTCATATTCAATCCCGACGATACCTTTAAATCCTGATTTCTTTATGATCTTAAAGATTCTCTGGAAATCCAGTTCCGTTTCATTGCCCCTCGCGTCAAATTTATGGGTCTTTGCACTTACCCCTTTGGCATAGGGCATCAGTTCTTCAATGCCTTTATACGGATCATATTGTTCAAGACAGCGGGTATTCATATATCCTTGGATATCCAGAGTTTCCGGTTTTGTGCGGTTGACACAGAAGTTGCCGAAATCAGGCAGGACTCCTGCCCGATTGTGATTAACGGTTTTCATGACCCCCGCCAACCATTCCCCATTGCAGGAGATGCCCACATGGTTTTCAACTATGATATTCAGGTCTTTACTTTCACCATATTCCAGCAGCTTGGCGTAACCCTCCAGGGCAGCCTCCCGCACCTGCTCAGGAGTGCCTTCCTGATCAATACTTCCCAGATTTACTCGGATGGCATCGCAGCCCAGAATTTTGGCAGCATCCACCCATTTATAATGACTTTCAACAGCAAGGTCCCTTTTGCTCTTATCGAGATCGGCGATGTTTTCATCATCCACCATGATCAGGTTGTTCTTCACCCCAAGATCATCAGTCCGCTGTCTTAATTCCTTGAAAAAGGTATTGTCCTTCGCTTTATCGGCGAAAAACATGGACACATATTCCACGATGTCAATACCGAATTCTTTTTTGGCACGTTCCGGAAAGGTAAGCGTGTCGTGTTTCCCTGAAAAGAACTCGGATGCCAGGGAAAACTGAGCCAGTGATATTGGATAGGGACTTTTTAAGGAGGATGCATAGAGGCTCGCGGGGAGTGCTGTAAATAATCCCGCCCCTATGGCAGCCGTTCCTGACTGCCTGATAAATTTTCTTCGACTGCGATTCATAGAGCATGCGGTTTGGTAGGGTTAATATAAGGCGATCTTTTGATTTCCGAAACAAGCTGGCGCAAAAGGGCAGATCTATTATAATTTAAATCTTCTGATACTTACGTCTCGCTTTCCGGCACCGTTCTTGATATCGGTCTTACAATCGGAAAGCCAACCGGAATCTGCCATTCTATGATCTCTAAAATAATTTTATCCTGTTTTCTGTGCTTTCAGTTCCTTCAGGGCCAAACGGATCGATATGCCGGTACTTACGCATTCCGCTATGATCTTGAGCATGGAGAAGTATTGGCCGACACTTTGCACTTATATCACGGGGGCACCTTTCATTATAGCAGCTACGGGTATAAACCCTGTGCCATCTGTTCGGAAGAACTTGTTTATGGCGTCGGTCACTGGAAAATAACAGAGAAGGATCTCCTTCATTTCTCTCCTGACTCCATTCAAGGTGGCGGGAAACCGGAATATCTCCTCCTTGGCAATACGAGTCTTCGCTATATTGGACCTTCCCCGAGGCGTTTGAATCCCGACCCTGTCAGAGTCTCCGTTAAATTCATTCGGTCCGATATTTCCTGGCTGGAAGGACGGGAACTTTTCAGGATAGACCAGCCATAATACCCAATGCTTCTTCTGAAGCACCAATTCTTTCTCATTTTTAATTTCATGGTATTTACCAGCACTTACCTTCTCTTTTTTAACGCCCGAAGTGTAACCTTTTGAAGAAAAAAGGTACCTACCTGCGTCCGCTCATCCTATTAATATGTATAAATAATGACCGGAAAACGCAAGGAATTCAGGTATGAGCGTCTTTATAAGTGAAGATCGGCTTAAAAACAACCATTTAAAATGACCACAGAGAGCGGAAACAGGAAGAAGCTCCAGGAATTTTTCGGGAGGGAATACCAATCGCTCAAGGTCTATGTAAACTCGAGCCTCAGGGAAAGTATTCATACGGACGCCGAGGATATTATACAGGACGTTGCCCTGAAGTTGTTTACCGGGGCGGACCGCTATGTCCCCATCCATAATGTAGCCGGTTATGTTTATTATGCCATCAGAAACAAAATTATCGACGTAATGAGACACAACCAAAGGGTGAGATCGGACAGGGATACCGGTGAAAGTAAATTACTTGAATTTGCGGAGCTTATTTATGACACTGATGACCCTGCCTATACTGAACACATGAAGCAGGAATTGAAGGAAGCCATCTTCGGCCTGAAACCGGATTACAGAGAGATCATTCTGGCCATCGATTTTGGCGGTCTGAGTTACCGGGAGGTTGCCCGGGAAACCGGGATCCCGGAGGGTACCCTGATGTCACGCCGTCACCGTGCCATCTCACTCCTATATAAAAAACTGGAAATTCAAATACTCAAGGATTAACTAAATCAGCTATCAATGACACAATTTTTTAAACATAAGATGCGCCGCAAGTCACCGGGTGAAATAGCGGGCTGGGTACTTCTGGGAATTATTGCATTTACTGGCTTCGCTCTGCTGTTCGGATTTGCCATCATGTGGCTCTGGAACTGGCTGATGCCTTACGTTTTCGGACTGCCCACTATCAACTACTGGCAGGCTGTCGGCATTTTTATCCTTTTTAAGCTGCTGTTCGGTGGATGTGGAGGCGGAGGGCGCTTCGGAAATAAAAACAGGACCGGATCCCGGTGTGAGCAAAACGACAAGGATTTTTCGAAATGGAAGCATTACGATGACTACTGGAAGGAGGAAGGCGATGCCGCTTATAAGGATTACATTTCAAGAAAGTCCTCCCCGACGGCTCAAGATGACAAGGAAGGCTATAAGAGAAACAACGATTAAAATCGATTTATAACGCTGTAACAAACCTGACATGAAACTCCTGATTTTCCGAACGAATATCGCAACCAAGAAAAAAGTAAAATTGCTGCATCCCGTCTTTCATCATTACGATCCGATCAGGCGCTGGACTGTGGACACGGAAGACGTAGATCACGTCCTTCGGATAGAGGCCGCGGAGCATGTGGAAGAACAAGAGGTGATCCACCTTTTGAATATGAAGGGCTTTCAGTGCGAACCCCTGGAAGATTAATGCCACAGCTGGCCCGTGTCAAAACTGCAAATGGTAAGTCCCGGTGGATTATTTATCTTTATCAGTGCGGCAACAGCCTGCATTTCTGAGTATGCATACCACTAATTATATAAATACCTTCATCCTCGTGGCTGAGGACTGCCCGGTCGCAACCGGAACTGTACCTCCGTTACGCGGCGCAAAGCCAACCGTGGCCAGCCGGCAGTTTAAATTGCTAAATGAGCATCCCTATGTCTATACTTCCGATCAGCTTCTGTTTCGTGTCCACGCAGACCGAATGAATTTCCCCGAATCGAAGTGGGAACTGGCCAGAAAGTTATTTTTTTCAAAGGGGCAGCCATGCATGCGTGCCTCACCGCTGACCAAGAGTTATGGCTGGGGTATCCATAGTGATGCCAATGGCTACATAGCCATGTATGGGAGGGAAACCGATGCCTATAGGCGTTATTCCGAGAGCAATGATATGAAGTGTGTCAACGCCATGCGTAATTCTAAAAAATAAAATAATGAAGTAATACCCATGGATGACCTAAACGAAATTGTTCAGGCGCATTACCACAGCAGCGGTCTTTTTGAAACCATCCTGCAGCGATTGACAGAGCTGCAGATAGATGCAAATGCCGTGACACGGGATGATATCGCCGGGGTTGACGAATTCCATGTACGGGGTGCTGCGGTCTCGAGAGAACTGGCTGCCTCAGTTCCACTTGGCGGGGCCAGGGTTCTGGACGTCGGCTGCGGACTGGGAGGGCCCTGCAGAATGCTGGCTGAAGAATATGGCTGTGATGCCACAGGAATCGATCTTAGCGCTGAGTTTATTCGCACCGCCCAAAAGTTATCGGAGTTGCTGCATCTGGACCATAGAACTAATTTCATACAGGGGAATGCCACGGAATTGCCCTTTGAAGATCAAAGTTTTGATGTCGTATGGACACAGCACGTACAGATGAATATCCGCGATAAGGATGCCTTTTATTCGGAGATTTCCCGTGTCCTCAAACCTGGAGGATATTTTCTTTATTACGACATTTTCAGAAAAGGACGAGGAGAAATGGTATTTCCGCTTCCCTGGGCAACCAGTCCGGAGATGAGTTTTCTGAGTCCGCCTTCGGTCATGGACCTTCTGCTGCAAGGTCAGGGTTTGCGGTCTATATCGGTTACTGATCAAACGGATTCCGGGGCTCGATTTTTTGAGGCTATGTTTTCTTCGGCTGGTGCGGGAGGTCCTCAAAAGCCGGGGTTGGGCCTGCTCATGGGTTCCGACCTAAAAACCAAACTTCAGAACCTGCTGGGCGGACTGAATTCCGGCAATATTATCCTGCAAAGCGGAGTGTACCAGAATGAGATCCAAAACAGGTCGACCTAAGCCCGCTAAATAGCACAACTGCACCTCCCGCTTATAACAGGTGAATCAGGTTTTGTGAAATCGGATAAATGTAATTCCTCTGTACATTGTTTCCCAGCTGAGGCCGGTCAAGGCAGATCAGGCATTGTCCTTAGAATCCGACTCGCCTGTGCTTCGATGAATGTAGAGGGTAAAAAGACACGCTAATACAAAGCATATCGCAAAGAAGCTGAAGAGTACGATATAATTCTCCATATGTAGGAATTTTCCTCAAACATACGGAATATTTGGAAAGTTGGCTATGAATTCAACAAATTTTCGACCAATCGACTTCTCCATTGGGTTATTCCTCAAGGACATTTAGCAATTAAACCACTGAATATGTGTCCTTTACCTACCTTTAGGACTCAGGTAAGTATGCAGAAGTTGAAATAACTATAATCCCTTCTCCCAGCCTGTAAACACGGTTTTTAGGTACTGTAAACTACGATCCTAACACCTTAAATGACTATTCCCGCTAAGCGTGCATTTCTTACTTTATCGACCAATTATTTAAGTTTTTCTTGGGTACAGTCGGCGACATCAACCAAAAGAATGTATTTTCACTATAAAATGTGTAAAATGATTCCTGAAACGGCAAACAGGGAAGAGGTAATTGTTGCCATTGACAGTGTAGCAAAGCAGTTACTTGCGGAAATTGAATCCCTTGGCGCCGATAAAATCAACAGGGTCCCGTTTCCGGATAGCTGGACCCCTGCCCAATTGGCTGACCATTTGATAAAATCGGCAGATGGTATCACCTATGCCCTGAAGAAATCATTTGAAAAAGCACCAAGAGATCCAAAGGAACGGCTATCGGAACTTCAATCGATTTTTCTGGACATGAGCAGCAAACTGGAATCACCGGACCGGCTCCGTCCGGGTCAGGTTCCATTTAATATTCAAACGCTGACATACGCCTTCAGGGAATCTTATGACAGAGTGATTGGTGCTGCGGCAGAAGCAGCACTGGACACCCTCGTCAACGGATTTCCACTGGGGCCGGTCACGAAATGGGAACTGCTGCATTTTACAGTCTATCATTCGACCAGACACCTTCGTCAGCTGAAGATCATGGCAACCGAACTAAAGAAATAACCGACCCCTCTCACGAATTTATATATAGTTCGGCCACCTGGCTGGCTGGCAACACTGTTTTTTATACCTTAGAATTCTGTAACCTCAGCCCGGGAATGCCAGTCGAAATATGATTAATTGGCTGGAAAGTAGGGTGGTCAAGATGCTACTGATGAGATATTTCCTGCTAACCGCCTGCTTCCTTATCTATTGTTTTCCTGCTTCAGGCCAGAAGCATCTACCCCTGTCTTCAGACAGCGAATACATTTCAGAACTTCGCACAGCGGCCAATCAGAAGCTTCTTAAAAAATGGTACCCACTGGCTGTGGACAAGGAAGACGGCGGGTTTTACAGCGAGATCTTATTCGACTTCAGACTGGGGGAAAACCATCAAAAAATGATCGTCACCCAGGCCCGTCATATTTGGACAAACGCAGTGGCCGCCAGGGAATATCCCGAAGATGCTTCTTACCTTTTAAATGCCCGGCATGGCTTTCTCTTTTTAAGGGACCACATGTGGGATTCTGAGAATGGCGGATTCGTTCAGCTGGTAAGCAAACAAGGCATCGCTATTCCGGGAGAAACGACGGACAAGACCGCCTATGGTAATGCTTTTGCCATCTATGGTCTGGCCGCCTATTACGCTTCGTCCGGAGACACCGAAGCGCTGGACCTGGCCAAAAAAACCTTTTCCTGGTTGGAGGAACACAGCCATGATCCCGTACATAAAGGATATTATCAGTCCCTGGAAAAAGACGGTAGTCCTGTGATCCGCACGGCTGATTATCCATCCACCTCCGAATCGGGGTATAAAGATCAGAACAGCTCCATTCATTTGCTCGAAGCGCTGACCACCCTTTATGAGGTGTGGCCGGATCCACTGGTGGCTGAGCGACTTAAAGAAATGCTTCTGCTCGTCCGCGATACGATCACTACGGAACAAGGCTACCTGCAATTATTTTTTGAACCGGACTGGACCCCGGTTTCATTTAGAAATGCAGACCGTGAAACTATAAGGAAACACTATTACATGGATCATGTGTCCTTTGGCCATGATGTGGAAACTGCCTACCTGATGCTGGAGGCATCGCATGTCCTGGGGGGCGAAGAAGATAAGAAGACTTTGGAAACAGGAAAAAAAATGGTGGATCACGCCCTTATCAACGGCTGGGATAAGGCAAAAGGAGGCTTTTACGATGGCGGCTATTATTTTAAAGGTGACAACCGGCTGACCATTGTCAACGACGACAAGAATTGGTGGAGCCAGGCGGAAGGGCTTAACAGCCTTCTTATGATGAGTGATCACTTCCCGGAGGATCCCATGGCATACAGGAAGCGGTTTGAAACCCTGTGGAAATATACCAAAGCCCATCTCATGGATCCGCAATTTGGTGGCTGGTATGAATGGGGTTCCGATGTGAGGCCTGAAACCGTTAAAGGAAATAAAGGGCATATCTGGAAGGCATCCTATCATGATTACCGGGCACTGCTTAATTGTCGCAAGAGGCTGGAAGGATAATTATTATTATGCTTAATTAAACAAGCTTTCTAATTGGAACTTACCGGAGCGGTCATCTACATTTGAAACGTAAATAGTCGATGTATCCTAAGCTACCAGGTCATTTTTCTCATTCTACACAAATATTCTTCGGCCAGAAGTTCAGACTTTCAATCTCCCCGTCCGCCTAGGCGGACACCCCTCTTTATCCAAAGTGGGGAGCTATTATAATAGTATGTAAGGGTGATTTGATAATTTAAACTTCGCCTTGGTGGTAGTAAATCGAATGTTCGAGAACTGTGAAAATAATACAAATCAAAACCTCTTCCCTTTTTTATAAAGGAAGGGAAAATTGACCCTGGCCGGGTAAAGGCAGAAAAAACAACACCCTTTAGGGTCGGGGAATTGTTTTTTCGGATTTAATGAACAAATGGTGATCTTGACGCGGGATCCTGAATACTAGCTTTTTTATTCATTCTTTACGCCATTTATTTATTGAAATACTTAGTCCCGGAACAGACAATTTTCCTTCCCCGGCCCTAAAGGGAGGGAAAATTGCCCGTGGCTGGATATAGGCAGAAAAAACAACACCCTTTAAGACCGCAGAATTGTTTTTTGGATTTAATGAACACATAGTGATCTTGACGCCAGATCCTGAATACTACCTTTTTTATTCATTCTTTACGCCATTTCTATATTGAAATATTTAGTCCCGGAACCGACAATTTTCCTTCCCCAGCCCTTAGGGAGGGCAAATTGCCCTTGGCCGGATAAGAGTCGAAAAAACAACACCCTTTAGGGCCGGGGAATTGTTTTTTCGCATTAAATGAACAGATGGGGATCTTGACGCGGGATCCTGAATACTACCTTTTTTATTCTTTAAAAAATAGAAAACATGGTAGCTCCTCCCTTTCTTTTAATGGGAGGTGGCTTCGCGTTAGCGAAGCCGGAGGGATTTCATTGTCCCAATTCCCTCGCTTCGAATCCCACCAATTCCTGATCGCGGAATTCAGGAGCTACTTCGATAGGATTGCAACATACCTCACAGTCTTCCACATAAGTTTGCCGGGATACAGACGCATCCAGCAGCATGGATATTTCTTCCCAGCAATAAGGACATTGAAAAAAATGCTCGATCATCTCAAATCCATCTCAGTTCCGGCAAAGATATGGAAGACTTTTAACAGGGAATGGTAAGTCCGGATTTAGAATTCGAGGCTGAGAAGTTGTCCGGTGAGCTGCAACAATTGCAACTCCGCCAGTTTGGCATCATACTTGGCCAGATTCTTATTAGTCTGGGCATTCAGCAGATTGATCTGCGCCTGCCGGAATTCAAGTGAACTTATCCGCCCCAGTTGGAATTGTTCTTTGGAACGATCAAAATTATTCTGATTGGTGATGACGTTTTGTTCCTGTATCCTGTAAATAGTGAGCCTGTTCTCATAAATATCCAGTGCATTCAGAATATCTCTGTTCACTTCAAGAGCTACCTGGGCTTTTAAGAGTTCCTGGTTTTCGTAAGTGATTTTTGCATTCTTCACCCTCACGGTGGTACCTCCTCCATCAAATAAATTCCAGGTGAGGCTTGCACCTAACCCGAAATTCCATGTTTCGGTATTGGTGCCCGGGAAAAATGCAGAGGCCGCGCTCTGGTTGAGGTTCCACCCATAGGACCCAATCAACCCGATCGTTGGTAAATATCCTGATTTGCTCACTTTAATATCATAGGCATTGATCGCCAGGTTTCGTTCCGTTTGTAAAATGGCCACATTATTCCGGCTGGCCTGAGCAATCATTTCCTCCAATTCCAATTTTGGAATGAATTGGACCAGCGTATCGACTGTAAAAACTTTCTGAAGATCATTATTTAAAATAACATTCAGATCCCTCTTTGTATTGCTCAATTCCAACTTTGTATTCAGAAGGTTGATGCTGTCATTGGTCACATCAACCTGGGCATTGAGTATATCAAGTTGGGTATTCTGTCCGTAATCAAAAGCATACTCCGCACGTGTAATACGATCTGTAGAAATGGCAAGCGCCTCTTCTAAAACATTTTGATTCTCCGTCAGCCTCGCTACCTCAAAATAGACACTGAACAACTGCAAAATGGTATTTTCTATGGTTTCCCTGGCCTGTAATTCACTTAATTGGTAAATCTCCTTCAGTTGTCTGTAAGTATACAGCCTGCCCAGGCCGTCAAACAAAATATAATTTACGGTGAGGGCCGAATTATACCGCTGCGCCTCAGCGTTGTCAATGGTTAGATCCTCACGGGGACTCCCGTCTGTGTTCAGTTGGCCCGGAAATTCAATATTGGAGTTATCCTCGTCATAATCCGCGGCAGCGGTACCAGTGAGTGTTGGGAGGTAGCCGGAATTGAGGATACCCTTGTTATTCCTGGCAATCTCTACCTGATTCCTGACCACCTTAATGCCAAAATTATGTTCCAGCGCCAAAGTCACAGCTTCCTCCCGGGACAGCAGATTCTCCTGTGCGCTCATGATCTGGAATGTGAACAAAAATAGAAGAAGGCAGGCGTAAAGTCTTTTCATTCGGATAGGATGCTTTCTGCTGATTAAGGATTTTCCCTGAAGATTTTACTGGTATCACGGACTTTCTTTTGGGTGCCATTCAGCGGTGGTAATTGTTTTCGGTTCATGTGCTCCTCTTCTTTTTGTTCTTTTATGGCGCGTTCCACTTCCTCTCTGGTTACGGGACCTCCTTTTCGCAACCATTTGGTACCGACTTTCAGACTGTTGCTGAAGGATAGGAAGACGGGCAACATCAGCAGGGTTAGCACGGTGGCGAAGGCGATACCGTAAGCAATGGATATGGCCATAGGCTTTAAAAACTGTGCCTGTCTGCTCTTTTCAAGGAGCAGTGGTGCGAGGCCCGCAATGGTGGTTACCGTTGTGAGAAAAATGGCCCTGAAACGCGTCCTGCCGGCCTCATAAATAGCGTCATCAAATTTCATCCCATTCCGGAGATTGATATTGAATTTACTGATGAGCACCAGTCCATCATTTACCATGATTCCAATTAACGCTATGATCCCAAGCATTGACAGAATATTCACAGGAAAATCGTGGATCCAGTGGCCCCAGGCGACCGCCGTAAGGCTGAACGGCACCAGCAGCAGCAGCAGCAACGGCTGGCTGAAACTTCTGAAGGTGAAGGCGATAGTGATGTAGATCAGCACAAGCGCCGTAAGTCCGGCCACCCTCAGGGAAGCTACCATTTTATTCGCCTCCCTGTTTTGCCCCTCATAGGAAGCCGATACGGTAGGATACTTGGATTGAATTTCCGGCATTATGGAAGTCCTGATCTCACTCATGATATCCGTAGCACTCGTTTTTTTATCGTCCTTCAAATCGGCGGTGATCTGAATTTCCCTACGCCCATCCAGGTGGTTGATGGCTACATCTCCCCTTTCTATGACATAAGATGCGATTTCCTTTAAGGGGACCCGGTTGCCTGCCGGGGTGGCAATGCGCATTTCATCCAGATCCGTTATAGAAGAACGGTTATCCCGGTCATATCGGACCCAAACCCTTATTTCATCCTGCCCGCGCTGAAACCGTTGTGCCTGCGTGCCGAAAAAGCCGGCCCGTACCTGGTTCATCACATTCCTCAAATCAAGCCCCAGCAGGTAAGCATTCTCTTTAAGCTCCAGCCGGATCTCCTTTATCCCTGCCGGATCATTATCCGCTACGTCCTTTAAAAGCGAATTGTTTTCCAGAACCTGTTTTAGTTCCAATTTCGCGGCCTTTAATTCTTCAATATTGTTACCCAGGAGTGAAACGGATACGGGATTCCCTCCAAAATTACCCCCAGAACCATAAATAAGGCTTTCCACGCCTATAACGGGTCCAACCAGTTCCTGTATCCGGTTGGTAACCATTTCGGCCGCAATATCATCCGGGCGCTCTTCGCCGGGAAGCAGGTTGATAACCAAAGTGGCGGCTGAAGTTCCGGGACCCAGGTTCCTGATGGTATTTTCATAAAGTGTCTTCCCGGTTCCTTTCAGATAGCGTTCCGTAAATTCCTGATTGACGATTTGTGATTTCGCTTCGATCAGACTGATGATAGAATCTGTAATCTGTTCATTGGTACCATTGGGCATCAATAATGCTACTTCCAGGCGGTCGCTGGCGATCCTGGGAAAAAAAGCCGTCCTTACAATACCGCCACCCATCGATCCTATAGTAAGAATTAGCGCTACCACAAAAAAGGCGAAAGTAAGGACTTTATAACGCAGGGTAAACTGCAATGCAGGGCTGTAGACCTTGTCACGCATCCATACCATCATGCGATCCCCTGTTTGATTGATCACCCTTAATTTTGAAAATATCCTGGCGACCCCGGAAGTAGGATTGGGATCCAGGGGTTGAAGGGCTTTTGAGTGGGCAAGGTGGGCCGGGAGAATAATGAGTGCCTCCACCAGTGAAATGATCAGAGTAAGGATGACAATGACGGATACCTCCCCAAAAAACTCACCAATCCGGCCATCGAGAAACAGGATAATCCCAAAGGCCAGCAAGGTGGTAATAATGGCAGAAACTACCGGTGGAATCACCTCCATAGTTCCGTCAATAGCTGCCTGAATGGGCGATTTTCCACGCTCATAGTGTTGGTAAATATTTTCCGCGATGACAATCCCGTCATCTACAAGAATGCCAATAACTATGATCATCCCGAAGAGTGACAATACATTGATAGTCACATCAAAGAAGCCTGCAAAAATAAACATCCCTAAAAAGGAAATCGGAAGTCCGAATGCCACCCAGAAGGCCAGTCGTGTATTTAGGAAAAGAGAGAGAAATATGAGGACTAGGATCATGCCCATTATGGCGTTTTTTGTCAACAGTTCTGTGCGCTGATTCAGCGTAGTCGACTGGTCGCTCACCACATTGAGCTGTATATTGTTATGACTCGCATTAAAGTCGGCCACATACTCCTTCACTTTTTCGGCGGAGGTAATCAGGTCTTCGGTGTTGGTGCTCGTAATATCGGCATTGACCGATAGTTCGCCGTTAAAAAAGGAAGCATTGGGAGATTCGGCAAAACGGTCCCGCACAGTCGCCACATCGCTTAAGCGGATCGTTCTTCCTGATACATCTGCCCTGATGATCAGGTTGGTGATCTCATCTCCATAATAGTATCGGTTGTTCGCACGGATCAGGTATTCTTCTGCACTGGTTTTTATATTGCCTCCCGTAACCAGAATATTTGCATTTCCGACGGCCTGGGCAACCTCTTCAAAGGACATGTTATAGGCAAGAAGATTGTTTTCATTTACAGCGATTTCTATCTCTTCCAGCGGATAGCCGGACATGCTGATCTGGGAAATTCCCTCAATGCCCCTGAGATCATTTTCAATCTGCCGACCGATCTGTTTTAATGTCCCGAGGGGGATATTTTCCCCACTGATGGCAAAACTGATGGTCTGCCGGATCGCTTCCAGTTTTGAGACGACGAGCGGTTCCATCCCGGTGGGAAAAGAAGGTACCCTGTCTACCGCGTTTTTAACCTCCAGAAGCATAAAATCAATATCCCGTCCCTTCTCGATCTCTATATTGATCAGACCGCTGTTTTCCCGGGCGGTTGCAGTCACCCTGTCGACACCTTCCAGCCCTTTCAGGTTATCTTCTATTTTCAGCACGATCCCCTCTTCCACTTCGTGTGGCGATGCCCCGGGATAGGTGATGGTAATGGCAATATTTCTGGAGTCGGATAAGGGGAAAAAGGACGACTTGAGGGACAAGGCTCCTGCAATTCCAAAAATAAAGAAGGCCAGGATAAAGATATCCACAGCTACATGATACTTTATAAAATAAGCTACAATGTTTTTCATTCTACCCCGCTGTTAGTGGTCTCACCCTTATACACTTTAACCAGCATCCCGGCATAGGCCCCAACCACCGGTTTTGAAATGATGGTAAGACCGTCGGGTACGTCCTTCAATACCACTTTCCTGTTCGAAAAGTAGACCGGTTGAACCTCTATAAGGTCAAGTACAGAATCCCTTACCACAAATATTTTATCGTTTTCCAGAAGAAGGCTGCGATCAATTTCGATGGCATCTTCTTCATTTTTAGCACTGAGGTTCGCTTCCAGATACATGCCTTCGCGTAACTCTTTATTCTTTACCTCTATAAACGCCTTGATGGTCTGCGATGCCTGGTCCACGCTTCCGTTGATGCGGGCTACTTTCCCGTTATAGGTTTTGGTTCCTTCAAGATTGGCAAGTTCAACAGATTCGCCTAATTTGAGCAGATCACTGTAGGCTTTGCTTACAGCCACTTCCAGTTCATAGATATCCGTGTTGATAAATTCCCCAAGTTTTTGTCCTGAACGTATCAATGTGCCTTCAGTTACGAGTACTTCTGTCAAAACCCCGTTAAAAGGGGCGATGATCCTGTATTTGGACAGACGCTGTTCCAGGTTCTTGATATTGTAGTAACTGGTCACAATACCTCTGCCTGAAATAAAGTATTTTTCTTTATCGGTAGCCATCTCAGGGAGCGGTGGCGTGCTGTTATCCAGGTCAAATCCGTTAAGATACTCCTGCCATTTTTCAAAGACATCAGGATAGTCAAGCCTGATATCCGGCATGATGGAGGTGATAAGATTGTAAAGGGCACTTTTCGCAGACTGCACACTGGCGGCGTACTCCTCGGCATCAATGCGGATAATCACTTCTCCCCTGCGATATTCCTGACCGGCCTTAAAGAGATTGCTTCCCTTCCGAAAAACTCCCTGCACCTCAGCGTACAATTCTACCCGCTCCCTGGCCCGAAGATTGCCGTTTGCCGGAACGATTATGGGGATATTTCCATTCTTTACTGTATCGACAAAAACTGTTTTGACCACCTTTTCAGGTTTGGGGCGGTCATTATTTTTGCTATTAGTAATGGCAACAGCCGCGTAAAATGAGGCTATGATCAATACAATACCAAGAATAGAAAGTATGATTTTTCTAGTAGTCATAGGGGTGGCATGTCAATAGGGTAGCACTTGGACTGTAAAACTATCCATTAGTTAAAGCGTAGAACGTTAAAGATATCTTAAATATGAGGGCAAACTCATAAAACAAAAGGGATGCGCAGTGCATCCCTTTAGAAACTTTTCAGAGCTGGAGTGGGGGTAACTAATTATCGTCTGACTCTTCGAATTCTGTTTCGGCAAGACGTGTCTTGTCAATTTTACCATATTTAAGCTCCCGCTCATCCGCCTTATCATAATCCAGCACCAGAAACGACTTGGTGTCGATCATATCCAGGTTCTTTACGGAATTGAATTTATTATTCTGAAGCTGCAGTACTTCCAGGCTGGCCAGTTGGCCGAATTCTTTCGGGACTTCTCCCCCTAACTTGTTATTCGCGAGCACCAGTTCCTTTAACTCAACCAGGCTTCCAATTTCCTTAGGGATCGCACCGTATAGGGAATTTTCAAAAAGACCGAGACTTTCCAGGCTGGTCAGGTTCCCAAGCGTTACCGGAATTTCACCTGTCAGGCTATTACTGGAAAGATTGAGGGTTTTAAGCTGTGTAATTTGTCCGATACTGGCAGGGATTTCGCCGGAAAAAAAGTTGTTGAAAGCGGTAAGTTCCTTTAGACTGACCATCTTTCCTAAATCCCCTGGCAGTTTGCCTTTCAAACGATTCATTTCCAGTTTAAGTACCTGTAAATCACTTAGCTGGGTAAAAGTGGCCGGCAATTCGCCGGTAATATTGTTAAATGCGAGATTCAATACAATGAGATGTTTCAGCGTCCCAAGGCTCTCGGGAAGGGGACCCATCAGATTGTTTCTGAAAAGATTGATTTCAACCACATGACCTCCCACGACCTTCACTCCGTGCCATTGGGCAACAGGAGTTGTTAATTCCCACTTTCGGATCCAATGCGATCCGTTGGTACTCTGGTAAAGATCTTCAAGGGCTTGTTTTTCCATCTCGGGCACGTCCGCATACATCCCGTGAGAGACAATGACGACAATCAACCACAAGACCCATCTCTTTTTCATACACAAATAATTTGTAAAAAGTGAACTAATAAAAAATCAAATCCTATTTAGTCATAAAGAAATACCCTACAAAAATAGCGTGTTCTGCTGATAAAGTCGCTACTTATACGATGAACTGCAAGCGTTTGTTGTAAAACCCATAGAAGATGTGGTGAACAGGCCTTATGAGAATGCAGCCGTTTTCCTACCGTAACATTTCGAGGTCAGAGGTGATGCTTTCCCAGCTTGCCATCAGCTTTTCGAGCTCTTTTTTCTTCTTTTGATATCTGTCAAAAAAATGCGGCTGGGCGATTGTGGCATCATAATTCATCAGAAGGTCGTGATCCGACCGGGCGATCTCTTTCTCCAGTTTCGAAATATCCTGTTCCACGGTTCCCAACCTATTCTTAAGGGCTTTCAGTTTCTTCTGTTCCTCATAAGAACGCTCCTGTTTCAAAGTGGTCTCCTTAACTGCTTTGATTTCCTGTTTCTTCTCGATCTCCCGGAAATTGGATGCCTTCCGCTGATCCAGATAAAAATTGATATCCCCCAGGTACTCCCGGATTTTTTTATCCCGGAATTCATAGACCTTATTGGTAAGCCCCTGCAGAAAGTCGCGATCATGGGATACCAAAATAAGGGTTCCGTTAAAATTCTGAAGCGCCTGTTTCAGGACATTCTTTGATTGTATGTCAAGATGGTTGGTAGGCTCATCCATAATAAGGACGTTGAACGGTTGCAGGAGCAATTTTGCAAGTGCCAGCCGATTGCGTTCTCCACCGGAAAGAACCTTGACATATTTCTCCACATCATCGCCCCCGAACAGGAAGGATCCGAGGATATCCCTCACCCTGCTCCGGTTGCTCTCATTAGCCGCATCGATCATGGTATCTAGGATGGTCTTGCTCCCGTCGAGATATTCTGCCTGGTTCTGGGCGAAGTAACCTATCTGTACATTGTGTCCCAGTTTTACATGCCCCTGAGCCTCCAACTGGCCCACCAGGATCTTTGCAAGCGTGGACTTGCCTTGTCCATTCTGTCCTACGAACGCAGTTTTTGTATCCCTTTCAAGAAGCAGGTTGATATTCCGAAGTACTTCCTTGCTGCCATAGCTTTTCGAAAGTTCCTTTACCTCCACGATGACCTTGCCCGGAGTGATGGAAACAGGAAAGCGGAGTTTCATTACGCTGTGGTCATCGTCATCCACTTCGATACGTTCCATCTTGTCCAATTTTTTAATCAGTGACTGGGCCATGGAGGCTTTGGAGGATTTGGCCCTGAACTTATCAATCAGACGTTCTGCCTGCTGTATTTCCCTTTCCTGATTCTTCTGGGCGTTGCGTTGTTGTTCCTTTAATTCTTCGCGAAGTTTAAGATAGCCTGAGTAAGGTTTGTTGTAGTCATAGATGCGCCCAAGGGATATTTCGATCGTCCGGTTGGTCACCTGGTTCAGAAACATTTTATCGTGAGAAACGATGACCACAGCCCCTGGAAAACCTTTTAAAAATTGTTCCAGCCAAATAATTGATTCAATATCCAGGTGGTTTGTCGGCTCATCGAGAAGCAACACATCATTGTTTTGCAGCAGCAATTTAGCGAGTTCAATACGCATGCGCCACCCTCCCGAAAAGGTGTCGGTCTTCTTATCAAAATCCTCTCTTTGAAATCCCAGTCCCATGATGATCTTTTCCGTTTCACCCTGGTAGTTGTATCCCCCGAGGATCTCATACTGATGGGTCACATCATTCAGGTCTACCATGAGCTGATGGTACTCCTCACTTTCATAATTCGTATTCTCTGCCAGCTGATGGTTGATATGGTCCAGGCGGGCTTCCAGTTGCTTTATTTCCACAAAGGCTTCGTAGGCCTCTTCCAGGATCGTTCGACCCTTGTGAAATTCTATATCCTGCCGGAGAAAGCCAATCCGGATATCCTTATCCGAAGCAATGACACCCGTATCCGGAGCCAGGTCAGCGGAGAGCATTTTCAATAAGGTTGATTTGCCCGCCCCATTTTTGCCTATAAGACCGACCCGGTCTCCGGAATTAAGGCGGAAAGCGATATTCTGAAACAGGTATTCCCCCCCGAAAGCGACAGAGAGGTTATGGATATTGAGCATTAGTTACGGGTTGATGCATTAAAAATGGGCCGAAGCACTACTTTTGGAAAAACTTTTGCAAATGTTAAAAAAAGGAAACAAACTCTACAGTATTTTAACAGGAACTTGCCCCAAGTGCCATCTGGAGAGTATGTACAAGGACCCGAACATGTATCACCTGGACGCCTTATTCGATATGTATGAGCGATGTTCCCAATGTAAGACCCGTTACAAAATAGAACCTTCCTTTTTCTACGGAGCCATGTATGTTAGCTATGGGGTTGGGATTGCCTTTGCTGTAGCGGCCTTTGTGATCAGTTTCCTCTTCCTGGGTAGCTCCCTGCCAACAGCTTTTATTGCCATTGTTGCCACCCTGGTTGTATTTATGCCGGTCATTATCCGGGTTTCCAGGAACATCTGGATCAATTTCTTTATCCACTATGATGAAACCAGAGCCGAAGGCTCTGAGAAATAAGTATCTCTATCCCCTGATTTTCCTCCACTTCCCCTCAAAGCGCGCCAGATTTATTTCCGGGGGAATCAACCTGTCGAATGCGATGTGTTCATACAGGAATTTGGCAGCAAAAGGGGCCATCATCACCCCGCGTGAACCCAAACCATTAAGCAGGTACATCCGGGCGATCTCCGGATGTGTACCCGCCAATAACTGGTGGTCAGCTACCGTAGGCCGGATCCCTGCAACCTGATCTTCTATGGTATATCCGCAGGTCAGGAATTCCCCCAATTTTAACTGAAGTTCGGTTTTCGCCCGGGTTGTTGGATGCGGGGTTTTGTCTTCCCGGTCATATGTAGCCCCAATCCTGTAAAGATTCCCGCCCATCGGGATGCAAAAAATACTGCCTTTGATGATGTGCTGTTCCTGTAAATCCGGTGACCTGATAATAAGATATTCTCCTTTATTACCGGTCAGGGGGAGATAATTAAACCATGGGTTCTCTTTGAGTCCGAAACCGGTCGTAAAGACCAGGTGCCTGGCCTTTAAGGAGCCATAGGTAAAGGAATCGGGGGCGATATGGAGGCGTTTATGATCTAAAGTAGCTTTCAGCAGCCGACCTTTTTGATGCAGATAGTTCGCATAAGATTTTAATAAGGAATTGGTATCAATCCGGCCCATACCCATTAATTCCCCGTAGCCGTAAGGAGCGTAGAGGTGCTTGTTTTGGTGGGTTGGGTTGCGGGGAGCGAGCATTGATTGCAACGACGGATTATTCCGGGCTTCATCCCATTGATTCTGTTCATCGACTGATTCGAATCTCCGCAGGATTGGGGTTTTATAATTCAGTGGTATCCCCAGTTTACGCTCTAGTGCGGTATAATAAGGCAGAGCGACCCTCAACTGCTTTTCCGCCTCCCATACCAGGGAAAACCGTTTGAGGACTACCGGATGGTAGATCCCACCGGCTACAGAAGAGGAGGTCTGACTGTGGTCGCTGATCACCCGGTAGCTTTTCCCGTATTGCTCCAGTTGTTCACAGAAGGAAATTCCGGCCAGACCCAGACCAATAACGAGATAATCCAACATGCTATAAAGGTAGGTAACCTAAGCTAATGTCGAACGTCGGTAACAGGATCTCGGCAGGGGTATGCAAAAAAAAATGCCGCATCCTGAGATGCGGCATTGTCTTTTATTGAATTGGAAATTCGTTTGGAATCAATAGGCCCACATATCCTGTTCCCTGTCGCGGATCGTTTCTTTGATACGGCCTGATTCCAGCAATTGGAACAGGGCGTTGTCAGTAATGTAGTCCTGAATGATCCTGTCTCCATGAACATTGTCCTCCTTGTAGATGGTTCCGTTAAAGCGTCGGGCGTTTAACAGCATATCAAAAGATATAGGCTGTGCGGAATTCCGCTGATTGAACACCTTTGCTTCGTGCAGTATCTGCCTTGAGCTTGGGTACCATACCCAGAACAACTCGACCTTGTTATCCATGGGATCCACAGATTCATCGTCAATAAAGTTCACATCGGGAGCCACGGGGGCAATCCCAAGCAGGCGGTATTTTAGCTCTCCCTGCCGTTTATCAAAATACCACATCCCTTTAATGTGATATTCTTCAATATCCGCTGCGGTGATTTCCCGCTCATTGATAAATTCCGCAGACAGTTGTTCCCCGGCATTGAGTTGCTCATAGCCAAGATCTGTGGTATCTACCTTCTGCAGGGTGGCTGCCAGGTCACTGAACTTCCTTTTTTCGGTAAAATAGGAATCGACATATACATCCGTCAGTTTTCCGTTCTTGATGTTCTTAATGAACACATCGTACAGGGACCTTCTGTCCTTTCCGATATCAATGGTATCCAACGGATAATACAAAGGGAAATTAACCCTTTCATCCAGGTCGATGACTTCCCATACGGTCTTGGACCAAAGGATATCCCTGTCATCCACATACCCGTATT
>JBGTMS010000192.1:0-4469 GCA_041743425.1 Zeaxanthinibacter sp.
AAGATGCTTTTCACGGACCAGGCTGATTTTAACTTTACCGAATTCGGTGACGATGAGACCGAATTCGAATACCTCATTACTTCTATTAAGTTTCAAATACCGAATCTAAAAATGGCCCTGGTTGTTCCAATGGCATCATTCCGAGGTACCTTAAAAAAGGTATTTAGGAATATAAAGGGATTAAATGCGGCAATGGTAATAGGTCCGGCAGAAGTAACCAGGGAGCACTTCGATATTCTTATTGTAGATGAATCACACCGGCTTCGCAGACGACAAAATCTTGGAGCTTATTATGGAGCCTTCGATCAGGCATGTCAGAAATTAGGTCTGAATAAAAACATCTGCAGTGAATTGGATTGGGTGCTGTTGCAGTCAAATAAAACGGTCTTATTCTATGATGAAGGTCAGTCAATAAAGCCTTCGGATGCAAGGAAGACTGAGTTTGATAGTTTAAAATTTTCTGCTTATACAAGGAACATAAAATTGCAATCTCAGTTTCGTGTTAGAGGAGGGAATGCGTATGTGGCTTTTATTGAGGACCTTCTTAATTGCAATCTGAAACCGGGAGGTAACAAATATAATTCTAAGGATTATGAGTTGGAAATGTTTCATTCGGTTAAGGAAATGTACGAACAAATTAAACTTAGAAATGAGGAACATGGGCTATCCAGGTTAATAGCTGGATATTCCTGGGAATGGATATCGAAAAAGGATAAAAATGCTTATGATCTCCAATTTGCTGATATTCAATTAAAATGGAATTCCACTTCCAATGACTGGATAAATGGTGAAAATTCCCTTAATGAAGTTGGTTGTATTCATACAACGCAAGGGTATGATTTGAATTATGCAGGGGTCATTTTCGGACATGAAATTACCTATGATAAAAGCAACAATGAAATAGTAATTCTGAAAGAAAATTACTTTGATAAAAATGGCAAACAATCGATTTCTGACCCTCAGGAATTGAAAGACTTCATTATTAATATATATAAAACCATCATGCTACGGGGTATCAGAGGTACCTACGTTTATGTTTGTGATCCGGCATTGAGGGAATACCTCGTCCAGTATATTCCTTTAGTCGATAATAAAAAAGCAGAAGTTGAATTTCGCCCTCATTCAAAGGTTATTCCTTTTGAGAATAGCATTCCACTTTATGATTTAAAGGCTTCAGCAGGTGATTTCGGCCAAATTCAGTCGGTTCAGGATGTAGAATGGATAAAACTACCGGCCCCATATAAACCTTCCCGAGAATTATTTGCTTGTAAGATCATAGGAGAATCTATGAACAAGGTGATCCCAAATGGGTCATATTGTCTTTTTAGGAAATATTCAGGTGGATCGCGGAATGGGAAAATAGTAATGGTGGAACATACAAACATACAGGATTCGGATTTTGGGTCGTGTTATACAGTAAAAGAATATCACAGTAAAAAAAATATGGAAAATGACCAATGGAGTCATGATTCAATAATTTTAAAGCCGCTTTCTACTGATTCTGCCTACCAGGAATTATGTCTTCAGGAGGATAACACTTTAAACTTTAAAGTGATAGGGGTTTTTGAGTGTGTTTTGTAGCGCTAATGTTTGACAAAGAAACATTTCTGAACATAGTTGAGTAATAATCAGTCCGGTTTATTGGGAGGAAGTCAACCCTAAGCATAATGCTCACCAAATAATCATTGCAACTTGCAACAAAAATTGTTGCAGGTCGCAACAACTTGCATTATTTGGTCTATCAACAATAAGACTATGGCCACAATTATGAAATAAAAGGGCATTCAGCTTTGTATTTTACTAAATTTAATAGACCAGACAGACAGTAGACTACCTCAACTATTGCGCTTATGAAGACCAAAAAAGAAGGCTCAGCCGCACCGAATAAATCAAGAAGGGAATTTTTAGCTTCGGCAGCCCTTTTTGGGGTACTGCCCATCCTTCCGCATGACTTTCAACAGTTGCTCCCTCAAACGGGGGAAGATGTTCCGGACTATACGCATAATACAAGTGCTGATGGCGGCAGTATTATTGGAGACTACGGGCCGTGGGCCTCTCAACTACCGAAGAACCCTCCCAAGCTCTCTTTTCGAAATCCACAATTTAATGATATAAATGCCTGGCGCGAGCAGGTATTGACAAAAACCCGGGAGTTGATAGCCGCTCCTGCTTTGAAGGGATTTGTACCTGAAGTAACGATTAAGGCCACATATGAATATGATGGTTTGATCGTGGAGGAACTGGAATGGCAACTTCCCTATGGAAACCCAACAGAAGCTATTTTGCTGAAACCTGCCGGGGCAACCGGACCCTTACCGGCCGTTTTGGGATTACACGATCACGGCGGCCAAAAATATTTCGGAAAAAGAAAGATTACCCGGACTTCTGATGACCTGCATCCCTCCATGACGGAACATCAAAAAGACTATTATTCCGGATTGCCCTGGGCCAACGAATTGGCCAAGCGCGGCTATGTGGTGCTGGTACACGATGTATTCACCTTTGGATCTAGAAGGGTTTTATACAAAGATGTATCAGGCATTGGCTGGGGGCCTTGCAATGTAGCGGATAAGTCGGATGAGAACCCGGAAGCTGTTGACCATATCAGAATTTACAACGATTGGGCTTCGGAACATGAGGACATCCTGTCCAAATCCTTATTTTGTGGCGGGACCACCTGGCCCGGGATGACCCTGGCTGAGGACAGAATTGCATTGGATATTTTGTGCAATCGTCCGGATGTGGATGCTGCAAATGTGGGCTGCTGCGGCCTCTCCGGCGGCGGGTTGCGTACTGATTACCTGGGCGGACTGGATAACAGGGTAAAATGCGCCGTGAGTGTTGGGTTTATGTCCACCTGGAACGATTTTCTGCTGAACAAATCCTTTACCCATACCTGGATGACCTACATCCCGCTCCTGCCCAACTTTCTGGATTTCCCGGAAGTGCTGGGACTGCGGGTACCCCTGCCCACCATGGTGATGAGCAATACAGAAGACCCCTTGTATACCCTGCCCGAAATGAAAAAGGCGGATGCAATTTTAAAGGAGGTGTATAGCAAGGCGGGAGCTGCCGGCAAGTATAGTGGTAAGTTCTATCCAGGCGGCCATAAATTTGATTCGGCCATGCAACAGGACGCCTTTAATTGGTTTGATACCTGGTTGAAGTAGAGGAGGTACGATCATCCGGCAAGGGTGGTCCATAATCTTTAAAAATTATAATTACTCATGACGTACTCAAGAAACTCATTTTTAAAACTCCTGGGCCTCGGGGGCCTGGCCGCCACAACGAATATCTTGAAAGCGGCCCCACTCGGGTATTCCACCGGCACAAGCCATAAAGCCTTGGGAAATTCAGGTTTGACGCTCGGCCTGGCATCCTATACCACACGGGAATTTAGTCTGGAGGAAACCCTGACGATGGCCAAAAGACTGAACCTTCAAAAAATAGCGGTCAAAAGCATGCACCTGCCTTTGGAGAGCAGCGAGTCAGCCATCCGGAACGTCGTACAAAAAGTGGAAAGGGCAGGACTCAGCCTGTATGGGGCCGGCGTCATCTACATGAAAACGGCGGCCGAGGTGGAAAATGTCTTTCGCTATGCGAAGGTTGCCAAAATAGAAGTAATAATTGGTGTGCCAAATCACGACTTGTTGGAGTTGGTGGAAAAGAAAGTAAAAGAAACCAACATTAAGGTCGCGATCCATAACCATGGGCCGGGGGATGAAGTATACCCCACCCCTGAAGTGGTTTACAATAAAATTAAATTTCTTGATCCCCGCATCGGACTCTGTTTAGACGTCGGTCATGTGCAACGCCTGGGACTGGATCCAGCGGAAAACATTACCAAATATGCGGATCGGCTCTTGGATGTCCACCTGAAAGACGTGGACAGGGCCGAGGCGGAAGGGGAGTCGGTGGAGCTGGGAAGGGGCGTCATAAATATCCCGGCCGTTATCAGGGCCTTACAGGCAATCAACTATTCCGGGGTGATGGCGCTGGAATACGAAAAAGATGGCCATGATGTGCTTCCCGGCCTGTCGGAATGTGTAGGGTATACGAACGGGGTATTGGATACCTTAAAATAGGGTCCACCTGAGGAGTAAATGCTTCAAAAAGCAATTCGAAAAGGGATGGTCAAAATCTACTCCTGGATATCTTTTACGTCTTTGCAGATCGTACCTTAACCGATATAAATTAGTTCAGAATTAAAATACAATCACATAATGATAAATAACTTCCTTTTTATATGGTCCATTATGTGGGCTATCACATGGGGCTATGCTCAGGACACCACCGACAATACGGAACAAAGGCAAGAAATTGTTGCCCTGGTCGATGCCTATGCACAGGCCAGGGAGCAGCATGATACCGTTGTGCTCAAAAGAATTTTAACTGACGATATTGATCAATTGGTTTCTTCGGGGGAATGGCGAACGGGTAAAAAGGAGTCCATGGAAGGCATGCAGCAA
>JBGTMS010000193.1:0-11796 GCA_041743425.1 Zeaxanthinibacter sp.
CCTTAAATTCCTGACGTTGTAATGCCCAAATTTCTGGTTAATAATTATGAAAACTTTTTATTAAGTACTACTTTTGAGGCGTATTTTACAAATTAAGGTCTACTTTATATGTCCAAAGACATCCGAATCAAAAAGGGCTTAGACATCAACCTTGTCGGAGCTGCGGATCGAACTACTTCCAAGGCTGTTTTAAGTAATGTTTACGCCATAAGTATTCAGGATTTTCACGGAATGACTCCAAAAATGCTGGTGAAGGTAGGGGCGGAGGTAAAGACGGGGGAACCGCTGTTCTACAATAAAAATAAGTCAGAGATGCTTTTTGTTTCACCAGTCAGCGGCGAAATAGTGGAAGTTGTGAGAGGCGCACGCAGGCGCATCCTCACCATAAAAATTCTGGCAGACAAAGGACTGCGACAGCTGGAGCACCCAGTTCCAAAACCCGAAGACCTTTCGGAAGCAACCCTTAAGGCTTTTCTGTTAAAATCCGGATGCTGGCCTTTTATCAAACAACGGCCTTATGACGTAATTGCCGATCCGGACAGCGTTCCGAAGGCCATCTTCATTTCCGGATATTCCACAGCACCCCTTTCGGCAGAAATGGATTATATCCTATCCGGCAAGGAAAAGGAAATACAGGCCGCACTTTCAGCACTTGCCAGACTCACCCCCGGCAAAGTCCACGTTTCTGTGGGCAAAGACGGGAATTCCCCGCTTGCCGCTATGAAAGACGTCGAATTGCACCGGGTAAGCGGACCGCATCCGGCTGGCCTCGTCGGGACACAGATCAACAAGATTGATCCCATCAACAAGGGTGAATTGGTTTGGACTGTGAGTCCACAGGACCTGATCATCATTGGAGAGTGCCTCCTGACCGGCAAATTCAATCCGGAAAGGATCATTGCGCTTGCCGGAGCTGTGATTAAAAATCCAAAGTACTACACCACCAGAATAGGAGCGGAGATTGCCACCTTTCTATATGCAAGCGGCGTGAATATGGATAAATTCCGGGTCATCAACGGGGATGTCCTCACTGGCTCCAAAACCTCCCAGGACGGTCATCTTGGCTTCTATAATCATACAGTGACAGCCATTCCGGAAGGTGATGATTATGAGTTTTTTGGATGGAATAAACCGGTGTTTAATAAAATTTCCAGTACGAGGGCACTTACTTTTTCCTGGATGCAGCCCAAAAAGAAATTCAATCTAACGACCAATACGAATGGAGAACACAGGGCATTTGTCGTCACAGGAATGTATGAAAATGTGTTTCCAATGGATATCTATCCCCTGCAGTTACTCAAAGCCTGTATGGTGAAGGATCTGGATGAAATGGAACAGCTGGGATTGTACGAGGTCATTCCGGAAGACTTCTCACTCACCGAATTTATTTGTATTTCCAAACAGCCACACCAGCAGATTATCCGTGAAGGACTGGATCTGCTGCAAAAAGAAATAGGATAGCCATGAGCCAGAAAAGACTAACATTTAAGAAGCGGTTGCATATATTGAAGCACCACTATCGCGGAAAAAAATTCGCTCCTGCCTTTAATGCGCTACATACTTTTCTATATAGTCCGAATGAAGTCACTCATTCCGGAGCCCATGTAAGGGCAGCGGACGATCTGAAGCGAACCATGAATACGGTGATCATGGCGCTGATCCCCGTGCTAATCTTCTCTTTTTTCAATACGGGATACCAGCATTACTCAGCCGTCAACGGCTTTCCTGAAAATTTCTCCCTATGGCAGCATTTTCTCACCTGGGATAATTTCTGGCTTGGCTTTTTACAAGTAATGCCTCTGGTAGTTGTTTCCTATGGGGTCGGTCTGCTGATCGAGTTTATATTTGCGGTAATTAAAGGACACGAAGTCGAAGAAGGCTATCTGGTTACCGGGATGCTTGTTCCTCTCATTCTTCCTGTGGATACACCCCTCTGGATGGTTGCCGTGGCAGTTGTATTTGGCGTGATCATAGGGAAAGAAGTTTTCGGGGGAACCGGAATGAATATTCTGAATCCTGCGCTGACAATCCGCGCCTTCCTATTTTTTGCTTATCCCACCTGGATGAGCGGCGATAAGGTCTGGGTGCATGGGGCTGTTGAAACGGCCGGTTCCCCGGATGCCATTTCCGGAGAGACCATTCTTGGATATCTGGCTCAGAACGCTACCCATTCTTTTTCCGTATCTGATATGTTCTTTGGGTTTATCCCCGGGTCTGTTGGAGAGACCTCTACATTTCTTATCTTATTGGGGGGACTGTTTCTGGTATTCACCAAGATTGCCAGTTGGCGAATCATGCTCAGCGCGGTCATCGGGTCATTGGCAATGGGGTTAATATTTAATGGGATTGTCGACCAGGGTTGGATTACGGAAACCAGTAAGTTTTACGCCCTGATGAGCTTCGACTTCTGGAAACACCTGATTGTGGGCGGACTTGCATTTGGCATTGTCTATATGGCCACGGATCCGGTTACCGGGTCGCAAACAAACCGGGGAAAGTGGATTTATGGATTTCTCATCGGTTTTCTGTCGGTCATGATCCGCGTATTCAATCCTGCCTATCCGGAAGGGGTGTTCCTTGCCATACTCCTTATGAATGTCTTTGCTCCGACCATTGATCATTATGTCATTAAGGGGAATATTCGCAGGCGGTTGAAGCGATTTAAAAATGCCACTATTATCTCCAGGAGTGCAGGTGGTAAAACGGAAGAGTTAAAAGTGGAAAGAGTCTGATCATGGGTATCAATACAGAAAAAAATATCTATACCGTTGTATTTGCCGTAGTGATGGTAGTAGTGGTGGGATCCGTCCTGGCGTTTGTCGCCTCGGGTCTCGACAGTACCATCAAGGAAAATCAGCGATTTGAAAAGCAGCAGAACATTCTCTATGCCATGGGCATCCATGAGAATGAAGATGAGGGCAGCGTTAATTTTATACCGGCCGACAAGGTGGAGGAAGCGTTTTCCAAATATATTACCGAACAGCTGGTGATCAGCGGTGATGAAGTGATTGAGGATCCCGAAGCGTATCTGATTGATATTAAAAGACAGCAAGCGATTGCCAAATCTGGCGAAACGCCAAAATTGCCGGTATTCATAGGTGAGAAGGATGGGAAGAAATTCTATATCATTCCTATGTACGGCAAGGGTCTGTGGGATGCCATCTGGGGTTTTATCTCCCTGGATGAACAGTTGATTGTTCGCGGCGTGTTCTTTGATCATAAAGCAGAAACCCCTGGTCTGGGGGCGAATATCAACCAGCGGTACTTTATGGACGATTTTTCAGGAGAAGCCATTATGGATGGTACGCGGTTTGCCGGGATCAAAGTAGCAAAAGGCAATAATGACCCGCTGAACGCCACCAAGGATGACAATGAGGTCGATGCGCTGGCCGGAGCCACAATTACCGGGAACGGAGTAAGTGCCATGATCAAAGAGAGCCTGAATTTATATAGCGATTATCTGAAAACATTAAGCACAAAATAATATGGCACTACTTTCAAAGAAGGATTCCAATCTTATTCTGGATCCGCTTGCCGATAACAATCCGATTACCATTCAGGTGCTGGGTATATGTTCGGCACTTGCGATCACCGCTGAATTGAAGGCCTCCCTGGTCATGGCAGTATCAGTCATTTTCGTTCTGGGAATGGGCAATGTGGCCATCTCTCTTTTACGGAACGTCATCCCATCCAAGATCCGGATCATTGTGCAGCTCATCGTGGTAGCTACCCTTGTTATTATAGTCGATCAGGCGCTAAAAGCGTTTGCCTATGAACTCAGTAAAACCCTTGCGGTATTTGTCGGCCTGATCATCACGAATTGTATTATCATGGGCCGATTTGAAGCTTTTGCCCTTGGAAATGGTCCCTGGAGGTCTTTTTTGGACGGAGTTGGAAACGCGATGGGTTACGGAGTTATCCTGATAGTTGTTGGCTTTTTCAGGGAGTTGTTCGGCTCGGGCACTTTATTCGGCTTCAGGATTTTCGGAGATCCTATTGAAAAATCCGGACTATATTCCATTGGCTATGAAAACAATGGATTCATGATACTTCCACCTGCCGCCCTAATCGTACTCGGGGTGATCATCTGGATACAGCGTTCAAGAAACAGGACGCTGATAGAAGAAAATTAAGTAAAGCAAATCAGTTACCTATGCTGGAACATATAGAATTATTTTTTAAGTCGATTTTTATAGACAATATGGTATTTGCCGTATTTCTAGGCATGTGCTCCTACCTGGCGGTTTCTAAAAAAGTGGCCACGGCTGTAGGTCTGGGCGCGGCAGTGATATTTGTACTCGCCGTGACCGTTCCCCTGAACTGGCTTCTTGATACCTACCTTTTGCAGGACGGGGCTCTGGTATGGCTCGGCCCGGAGTATGCCGATTATAATCTGAGCTTTCTGTCTTTCATTTTGTTTATTGCCACTATCGCAACAATGGTACAACTGGTGGAGATCGTTGTAGAGAAATTTTCTCCGGCTCTTTATAATTCACTGGGTATTTTTCTTCCGCTGATTGCAGTGAACTGTGCCATCCTCGGGGGTTCCCTATTTATGCAGGCCAGGGAAATCCCATCACTTGGACTGGCCTTTAATTACGGAGTGAGTTCGGGCATAGGCTGGTTTCTGGCAATACTTGCCATCGCTGCCATTCGGGAAAAAATTCGATATTCCAAGGTGCCGGCGCCTTTGAGAGGTCTTGGGATCACATTTATTATAACAGGCCTGATGGGTATCGGATTTCAAAGTTTTGGGGGGATGCTCACAGGAGGGGATGATGCACCACCGGCCAATACCCCTGAAGTAGGAAAGCCGGAAACAGTTCTGAAGGAAAAAGAGGAGGACAAAGAGAAAAAGAAAAAGGAAATAGATGAGACCACAGTTTCTTATCACAATGCCATAAACCAATAAGAATGATTTTAGCCGCAAGTACCCTGGGTACTGTCGTCATCACGGTGATCGCTTTTCTGATCTTATTACTGGCCCTGGTGGCACTTTTGTTATTTACAAAAGAAAAACTATCCCCTTCCGGACCTGTAACCATTACTATCAACGGAGAGAAACAGATCCAGGTAGGCTCCGGGAATTCCCTGCTTTCAACGCTTGGAAACCAAAAGATCTTCCTGCCTTCGGCATGTGGGGGCGGGGGCACTTGTATACAGTGTGAATGCCATGTATTGTCGGGAGGGGGAGAAGCCCTACCCACGGAGACACCGCATTTTTCAAAGCGTGAGATTACGGATGGCGCCCGGCTAGCCTGTCAGGTGAAAGTAAAGCAGGACATGGAAATTACCATTCCCGAGGAAGTGTTCGGGATCAAGAAATGGGATGGTAAGGTTGTCAGGAATTATAATGTAGCTTCATTCATTAAGGAATTTGTAATAGAGATCCCGGAAGAAATGAACTATAAGGCGGGGGGCTATATACAAATCGAGATCCCGCCCTGTGAGATCAAGTATGCAGATATAGATATCACCGCACATCCGGAAGAACATGAAACTCCTGATAAATTTCAGGCGGAATGGGATAAATTCAATCTCTGGCCACTGGTCATGAAAAACCCTGAGACGGTAGAACGAGCTTATTCCATGGCATCTTTTCCAGCGGAGGGTAAGGAGATCATGCTCAATGTCAGGATTGCAACCCCACCCTGGGACAGATCGAAAAATGGCTGGATGGCTGTGAATCCGGGGATTGCCTCTTCCTATATATTTGCTCAGAAACCAGGTGATAAGGTTATTATCTCAGGACCCTACGGGGAATTTTTCATCAATGAATCAGAAGCAGAAATGCTTTACGTGGGTGGTGGAGCAGGTATGGCCCCTATGCGCTCTCATTTATATCATCTCTTCAAAACCTTAGGTACGAAACGAAAAGTGACTTATTGGTACGGAGGAAGGTCCAAAAGAGAGTTGTTCTATATAGATCATTTTAAGAAACTGGAGGCAGAGTTTTCCAATTTCAAATTCTATATGGCCCTATCTGAACCTCAGCAGGAAGACAACTGGAAGGTGAAGGAAAATCTTGATACTCCGGGTGACGGGTTTGTAGGTTTCATTCATAATAGCGTCATTGATAACTACCTTGCCAAACACGAATCTCCTGAAGACATAGAACTCTATTTTTGCGGGCCTCCCCTCATGAATAAGGCCGTTCAGAAAATGGGAGAAGATTACGGAATCCCTGACGAGCACATAAGGTTTGATGATTTTGGTGGGTAACTATGTGTTAACCATCACTATAAATATAAACCGATATCATGATATCGGTTTTTTTCATCCTGGCAAATAATGCAACAATTAACAGAACAGGAGCTTCACAATCTGGCCATGAATATTGTAGGAAAGGAACTGGAAGCCGCGGGATATGAATTCATGGGCATCAACAGCAAGCCCGGAAAGAATCCACAGTTTGTGTGCCTGAAAGATAAGAAGCTGTCCTTTATTGTAGTGCGGAGTATCCTGTTTCCTGAGAATCCCAGGATATTTGATCCTAAGCTGCTGAAAAAAGTAAAGGTACACGCGGTCAAATATGAAGCCAAAACCTATTTTGCCGGGGTAGGACTTTACAATGCGGAAGACCGGAGCCTTCCGGTGCTCCTCAATGAACCCTATGTTGTAGATTATGAAGGACTTATTGAAGTTTGATCCTTATAGTTATCTCCTTATTGGATTCGGACTTTTTTTCAGTGGATGCGGTAATGGTCATCCGGGGTTGGTGAAGAATTATCTGAAAGGGGAAGCCCTGGGTACCACTTATAATATCACCTATCTTTCAAGCGAGGAGCGCGAATACCAGAGAGAGATCGACTCCGTATTTGAGGTGATAAACAAGTCCATGTCTACCTACCTCCCGGAATCGGATATTTCAAGGATAAACAAGGGAGATACCTCCGTCGTGGTGGATGCGATGTTCCGGGAAGTTTTTGAGCTTTCGGAAGACGTTAACCAGAATACCTGGGGATATTTTGACCCCACTGTGGGCATCCTTGTGGATGCATGGGGTTTTGGCCCCGGCAGCCCCATGGAACTCGACAGTACAAAGGTGGATAGTCTGCTGGAATTCGTCGGATTTGAAAAAGTGCGACTAACCAAAGCCGGAAGAATCGTAAAAGCCCATCCGCAGATTGCATTTGATTTTAATGCCATCGCCAAAGGGTATGCAATTGACAGACTGGGTGTAATGCTTGATCTTAAGAAAATTGAGCATTATCTGATAGAGGTGGGGGGTGAGATCATTGCAAAAGGCACCAATAGTTTGAAAGAAAAAGCGTGGGTGGTCGGTGTGGAGGATCCGATGTCAGGAGAGGAAAGAAAATTAAAGGCGAGGCTGGAACTAAAGAATATGGCCCTGGCCTCATCCGGAAATTATCGCAAGTTTCGAGTTGATCCCGTAAGTGGCTTGAAATTGGTACATACGATTGATCCTACGACAGGATACACAAAAAATTCAAGGGTTTTGGGGGCTAGCGTCCTGGCCAGGACATGTGCTGAAGCCGATGCGTATGCCACAGCATTTATGGCCATGGATCTTGAAAAATCAAAAGAGGTACTCGGGAAAAATGCAGAACTTGACGCCTACATTATTTTCCTGGATGAAAAAGGCGAACAGCAGGTATATATGACGGAGGGTTTCAGTAAAGTTCTGCTTCCCTGAGGGATCCACTGGCCTGGCTACAGTAGATTTCTGTTATCTTTAACTGATAGACCTCAGTCTTTATATACTACAGGTAGTAATTCGCCTTTGGCCAAGCGGAATTTGTCCACTTCCTCTGTAGTCATCCGGGCTGAAAGATCGACCTCATTTACTCTGAAGCCTACCGACCTTAATTTGTTGAAGTAATCGAGCCCATAGATCCGAACGTGATCATACTGCCCGAATATCCTGGCGCGTTCCTCTTTATCTTTCACGCTGTTATCCTCAAAGGTAGTGCGTCTTTTAAGATCCTGAGGGACCTGGAGGATACCCCAGCCACCCGGGCGCAAAATCCGGTATAATTCCAGCATTGCCTGTCGGTCATCCTCGATATGTTCCAAAACATGGTTGCACAATACAACATCAAAGGCGTTATTTTCAAAAGGAAGGTTACAGATATCAGCCCTGACATCAGCCAGCGGTGAATGGAGGTCTGTAGTTGTATAGTCAAGATTTTTTAGCGCCCGGAAACGCTCGTAAAAGGCCTGTTCCGGTGCAAAGTGCAATACTTTAAGACCGGCTTTGAAAAAATCCGTTTCCTTCTTCAGATAGAGCCACAGCAGCCGGTGCCTTTCCAGGGATAGCGTGGAGGGCGAAAGGACATTTTCCCGGGGAGATTCATAGCCGTAGGGAAGAAAGGATCTGAATCCCTTACCGTCAATTGGATCCGTATACCGGTTGCCACGCATCCAAAAAGTCAGAAACGGCTTTGCGAGATAACTCAGCTTGATGAGTAAAGGCCTTGGGAGGGTGTTCAGGAAAAATTTAACAATGCGCTTCATATACAGAGATGCCGGAGGGTGCTTGATAACAAGAAATTCTCAGGAGCGTTGGTTATTTTCTATTTCCGTCGTAGGGTGGTTACCCCGGGATTTTCAGTTTGCCTGAGATGGCTTGCCGGAATTCATCCTCTTCATCGCTTTCAATGCCTAGGGATTTATAGATATATTTAAAGGTCGAAAGCAACTCCGGCTTGCCATTGACAATGGCCACATTATGCTCAAAATGGGCACTGGGCTTTCCATCCGCAGTAAGAATCGTCCAACCATCCTTTAACTGCCTTATATTCTTGGTGCCCATATTGATCATCGGTTCAATGGCGACGACCATTCCTTCCGCAAACCTCTTGCCGCTGCCCCGCTTGCCATAATTTGGAATTTCAGGACCCTCGTGAAGTTTTTTCCCCAGGCCATGACCTACCAGCTCCCGCACGACACCATACCCATGACTTTCACAATAGTACTGAATGGCAAAGCCCACATCGCCAACACGATTGCCCACCTTAAATTCACGGATGCCTGCATACAGGGATGCTTTAGTCACCTCAAGCAGTTTCCTGGTTTCACTATCAATTTGGCCCACGGCAAAGGTATAGGCATGATCTCCGTAGAAACCGTTCTTAAGCGCGCCGCAATCCACAGAGATGATATCTCCTTCCTTTAAAGGTTCCTTATTGGGAATACCGTGAACCACCTGAGCATTCGGACTCATGTTCAGCGTGTTGGGAAAATTGTACATCCCCAAAAATCCGGGTTTGGCACCCTGCTCTCTTATAAATTCCTCTGCTAGTTTATCAAGGTAAAGGGCATTTACGCCGGGTTTAATCTCTCCGGCAACCATACCCAGGGTTTTGGACACGACCAGGGCGCTCTCGCGCATCAGCTCAATTTCTTCGGCGGATTTTATTTTGATCATAAAGGCAAAGGTAGAATAATAGTTCAAAAAAGCAGGTGGGGTTGCAGAATAGTCGCCGGAACGCTTCACGGCCCGGATCTAGTTAAATAGCCGGAATGCCCATCCTGCCAGGCGGATCTTCCATTGGCTGTACGACTTGCGCATCAGGTTGCGAATGGCTTTTTGATTGATCCTCGATGCTACAGGGTAAGGATAGACCCGGGAGTTTATTTTATATATCGGGATGTCCGCATGTTTGGCCAATTCAAATTCCTGCACAAGATCCCCGGCATTCGGAGCAATCATGCTTCCGGCCCTTATTCTCTTTTTTCCGGTCTTTCTGCGGTTGTCGAGCCAGAGAATTAGTTTTCCGTAGCCATATTCCCCAATGATGGCCCGATCATCGTGATCCATATCCTCTTCAATGGCCATCAGCTCGCTCCCTTTGGCTAAGAGGTCTTCAGCGCAAAGGCCGAAATGAGCTACCTGAGGGTCCGTAAACGTTACCCAGCTCAGATCTTCCAGGGTGTTTTTTTTCCTGAAGAAAGGAAAAAGGAGATTGCGCCATACCATTTTTACCATTTTTTCAGCCCCATGAGAAAACTGATACGTTCCGGCGGCATCTCCTATAACATACACCTTTTTGTTTGTGCTCTGTAAGTACGCATCCACCTTGATCCTTCCGTCGGCTAATAATTGAATTCCTGCCTTGTCGAGTTGCAAGTCCTGAGTGGTAATGGACCGTCCAATGGCCAGGAGGACCGTTTCGCAGGGAATTCTATGCACTGTCCCATCCTTACATAAGATCATGGCATGCCCGTCTTCAAATGCCGTCACCTCAGCCTGGTTATATACCCGGATGTCTTCCTTTTCAAACTGATGCTCCAATTGTATGGAAATGGACGGTTTTTCTCGCGGCAATAAGTGAAGGGCATGGTTCACAAGAGTGACACGACTACCCAGTCTGGAGAAGGCCTGTCCCATCTCACAGCCAATCGGGCCGCCTCCGATGACTATGAAATGATCCGGTAATTTATCGCAGTCAAAGAAGATAGATTCGTTCGTATAGACGGTCATTTTCTCCATCCCCGGAATGGATGTCATTTTTGGACGGGAGCCGGTACAAAGGAAAATGACCTTGGCCCGGTACTTATTCGTGCCAACGGCAACCACCTCCCCGGACACAAATCGGGCGACGCCCAGAACCACCTCAATGCCCTTACGTCTGAGGGCATCCGGATCTTCAGTATCCCTGATGATCTTTTGTTTTTGATGAATATAAGTCAGCACCTTTTCCATATCTGCCTTGCCATCTACCTGCATCCCAAAGCGGGAGGCAGCTTTGGCCTGATGGAAAAGAGAGGCTATATGGAGCAGGGCTTTGCTGGGAATACAGCCATAATTTGTGCAGTCACCCCCGAAATGGGCACCGTCCTTTTCAATAAGCAGGGTCGAAAGATTTAAATAGCGCGCCACCCCACTACAACCAAGACCTGCCGCTCCGGCACCGATGACTATGACATCGTAATCTTTTACAGGGTAAGGGCTGGTTTGCACCTCTGGCATACGATCAGTTTAAATAGGGATAGGATGGATCCTTCAGCAGGAAGGCAAATTACGGTTTAAGCATTAGGGCAGGTCCGGGTTCGATTAAATAAGACTTTTTCTGGTCATCACCTTCGGTTGAGGAATGCCCATTAATTTTAAGATGGTTGGAGCGATATCTCCCAAAACACCACTCTTTACTTCTGTGACATCCCTGCCTACAACAATCAACGGAACCGGATTGGTGGTATGTGCCGTATTTGGAGATCCATCCGGATTGATCATTGTTTCACAATTGCCATGATCTGCGATTACCAGCGTAGTATAGCCATGCTCCAGGGCGGTAGTTATGACGGCTTCGGCGCAGCTATCCACCGTTTCACACGCCTTTATGGCAGCCTGCATATTCCCTGTATGCCCCACCATATCAGGATTGGCGAAATTGAGACAGATAAAATCAGCACTCTCATTTCTCAACTCAGGCAGAATGGCATCCCTGATTCCAAAAGCACTCATTTCCGGCTGCAGGTCGTAGGTGGCCACTTTTGGGGATGGACATAGAATGCGTCGCTCCCCTTCAAAAGGAATTTCACGACCCCCGTTAAAAAAGAAGGTAACATGAGGATATTTCTCAGTTTCAGCAATCCGGATCTGCCGTTTTCCAGCATTCGCAAGCACTTCACCCAATGTCAATACAAGATTGTCCTTACCGTAGACTATTTGGGTTCCAACAAAGGAATCATCATAGTTGGTAAGCGTGACGTAGTGAAGGTTGAGCTTGTGCATATTAAATTCATGGAAATCTTTTTGACTGAGGACCTGGGTGAGCTCCCGTCCCCTGTCAGTTCTGAAATTAAAAAACACCACAACATCCCCGTCAC
>JBGTMS010000194.1:0-9505 GCA_041743425.1 Zeaxanthinibacter sp.
GGCATTTACATATAGTGCAGCGTGCCAGGAATGATTTTGCCAGGACATGGTCCGCAGTCTGATTTTCCCTACTATTTGAATCCATTGATGAAGTGTTTCAAGGGTATCCTTCAGATCAGCAAAATCTAAAACCGGCCAATTACTTTCGTTATTCATATTTCGCTTATTTGATTAATGTATACCAAATTGTCTATAAGCATATAAGATATAGTTTTATGTACTTTATAAACTTAAATCGATGAAACCAAGCATGCTTTATTTGAACTTTTCCAGGAGTCTTAATAACTAATCAAAAATTACCTGCCACATTTTATCCGTCTAATGAAGTTCTTTAATCCAAATATTTCGGAATTGCACTAAGCTCGAAGCTCCTTTTAACTTTCCGGTCTTATTATCTATTCCACCGTGATGTTGCAATCCGATAGGTCCCTGAACATCCAAACCTGGATAAAGTACATTATCGATAACAATAATTCCATTATTTGCAATGGTGATCCTTTCGCCTGTAACTGTAATATCAAAGGCATTCCATTGCCCGACAGGTTTGTCGGCATTTTTTTTGGGTACGGCTGCTGCACGAACTTCAGGTGAGAACGACGTATTGTTTCTAACTGACCACAGTTCGCCAGAACCGACCGACCAGCACCAAAGGTTGGTTTGCCCAACACCTTTTAACAGAATTCCCGAATCGGAATTTGGCCCCAATGGCTCGATGATTTTTCCATTTTCATCCCGCAGATAGTCACCATTGGACAAAATAGTCGGTAAAGGAAACAGGTGGTCTCCTAAACCTTTGAAACGCCATTCGATATGTAATTTGAAATCTTTGTAGGTATTTGCCGTCCACAGGTTTTTGTCATCTTTTGCCTCTGATCTTGCATCGTAATCGATGACGCTATCAATGACCGACCAGTGGTTGTTATCTCCATCCGGAACCTTCCATCCGGTTAGATCACTACCGTTGAAAAGTCGTGTGAAACCTTCTTCTTCAAATATACTTCCCCCTTGTGCAAAACAAGCGCCAGAGGCGATTAGCAAAACCAGTGTTAGTATTATCGGGATTTTTAAGTTACTCATTGTTATATAATTTAATCGTTTTGAATTATCTTCTATAGTTCCCAACCTTCACGGTATGTGCGAGAGACAAACTCGTTTGCAGCCTCAAGGTTGGTCACTTTCAGGTTCTCATTGTCCCATTCCAAACGGTCATCCATACGAATAGCGAGGTTTCCCAAACAAATGGCTTCCGCTACGGTTTGAACACTTTCAAAACTACCTCTTGAGGATTTATCTCCTTTGAATGCGCTGATCATTTCGGAGGTCTGATCCATAAGTTCAACTTCGGGAACTTTGATGGTAGAAACCAGTTGGTCCGAATTTGCCACATCGAGCAATACCGCATCTCCATATCCATAATCGGCCAAAATAGCTCCCTTATCACCTGCAAACAGTACCCCGTCCTCTGGCATTCTTCTTCCTTTTTTTATCAGTGCTTTTCGGGTTGGAGGCTTAATTCCGCCTTCGTACCAGAACACGTCTATTGATTCATTACTCCCGTTAACAGGAACCTCCATATACAATGTAGCCGCATGGGGATAGCTCAGGTTATTTTTAACCCACGTACTTCTAAAATCTTTTACTTCGCACGTAAAGCTCGAAGCAGCCTCAGCCAGCACCGGCATCCCAAGATTTAATATGCGCCAATCTTTCCAGAATCCGTAGTAACCCATATCGGCCAAACAACCTGCACCAAATTCGTACCATCCACGAAAAACAGTATGTGTATAGTCGGGGGAATAAGGACGATCCGTTGATGGACCAAGCCAGAGTTGCCAGTCAAACCCTTCAGGAATCGGGGCTTCTTTTGGAGGATATGGTGAACCTTGAGGCCACATTGGGCGGTTTGTCCATCGGTGCAATTCCTTTACTTTTCCGATTACGCCGTTGTCTATCCAGGCCTTCAGCTTGTAAAGCTCCCCAGGGTCCTGAAAAGCAAAACACTGTGTAGCGACTTTAGTTTCTTTTGCCGTGTTACAGATCAAACGGGTTTCATTCATAAAATTTGCGATAGGTTTATGTGTTGCAACACTCAGGTTTTTCTTCATACCTGCCAGCGCAATGGCTCCATGTAAATGGTCAGGTGTCATTATAAAGATGGCATCCAGATCCTTTACTTTTTCAAATTGCTCTCGAAAATCTGCATACACTGTACAACCATCATACGAGCCCTTTCCAGTTTTTTTAGCATAAAAGTCGTTGATCCTTTTTCGGCCAATTTCGCGCCCGCCAGGGGCCCCTTTTGTTTCTCCTATCGATTTTCCCCATAAGGGATAGTCGTAACTTTCTCTGTTTGGATCACATACCGAGACAAACTGTAGTTCTTCCCGGTTTAACCAATCCGGAAGTTGTTTAAGCGCCTGGGTTCCTGAACCGATCAAGGCAACATTGATTTTATCATTTGGGGCAGTTTTACCTTTTTTTCCCAGTACGTAAGACGGAATAATTGATATGCCAACACCGGTTGAAGCTGTTTGCGAGATAAATAGTCGCCTGTTTATGTTTGGACTTGATTCCATTTTACCCGATTTATCTGTTTTCTCCTTCAATTTAAGCAATTATAAGGTTGATGTCGTAGTTGTATTTTCAGGCTGCCTACGATCGTTTATTTGAACCTTAGGATTTCTTTGATGATTTCAACTGAACTTTAATAAAGGGGTTGATTCTTAGCATATGTTCAATAAATTTGATTTATGTTTTTGGTGAAATCAAAATTCCTTTATGACCATTGTAGATAATATCTAGTCTATCAAACGAAATTGCAGGTGCCTTAAAATACGGTTATTCTCAGAAATTAATTCAACTTTGTGGATGTCAATTTTCTTATTGACCAGGAAGCCACATTTAACAATAAGTATATCCACTTTAATTACGTAATAAGTATTCAGAATTATATATACTATTAAAAGTAAAATACAGAAGTTCATGAGAAGGCCGGACCACATCGGTGGAGAAATCATAGGTAAAGAACTACCAATTAAAATTGTTAATATAAATAATGTTAAGCCAAAACTTATTTTCGATGGATACTTCTTCATCGTTTATTTGAACTTAATTTTTCCTACTGAACTTCCACTCGCAATATTGCGATTCTGAAAGAGTTAAAAATCAGCTTAATTGAATAGCAACGATAATTGCGAAGCAGGTACTTTTGGAATGGTTCGTTCAAAACTTCTTTGCATCGAATAATAGGACTTAAAATGCAAATCATAGATGCGCTTGACTTTACGGATTATAGAACATATTTGACATCATTTTTGTTGCTATTTCTAATTGTTTTTTTAAGATATATTTTATTATCTGGCGCCTACCACTATTTGTTCAAGGTAATTTACAGAAAAAAGTTCGAGGAAAATATATTATCCACACAGGACCCCAAACCTGAACAGATCAAAAGAGAACTCTTACTTTCCGCATACAGTGCAATTGTTTTCAGCATAGTAGGAGTGGCCCTATTGATACTCTGGCAGGAAGGATACACGAAAATTTATACCGATTCCTCGGAATACCCACTTTGGTACCTTCCTGTAAGCATTATGATATACCTCCTTGTGCATGATTCATACTACTATTGGTTACATAGGTGGATGCATGTTTCGACCTGGATACGGCGTTTTCACATGCATCATCACATAAGTGTTAATACGACAGTATTCACCTCGTTCTCATTTCATCCCATAGAATCGTTCCTACAGGCACTCATTGTTCCAGCAATCCTTATGATCGTACCTATGAGCTTCATTGCTATTCTGACCACACTATCAATCATGACGATTTCGGCAATTATAAACCATGCCGGGGTTGAGATTTATGAACAGAACAGGAAGTACCTAAGCTTGCGTCAGTATATCATCGGGGCGACCCATCACGATTATCACCACAGAAATTCAAAACGTAATTTTGGTCTTTACTTTACCTTTTGGGACAGAGTTATGAAGACAGAGAAATGATTAGTAAGTAAGATTACCATTATTTGAACTTTCTCAATTTTATAGATATGGGACAGCCAGTAACGAATTATCTGAATTACGGAGATAAACCACTTTAAAGGCCATTTTCACATCGTTTTTTTTAACTTCCTGGTTTGGTCAACAAAGGGCTAAAAAATTCGAATTTTCAACTGTCCTATTTTCAAGGAAAACTACATTTTTAGGGAAGGCTACAGGTAGGTAATTAGTAAATTATCCAAAAAAGGTGAATATATTAGTGACCTGCGCCCAATAAACCGGTCCGATTTATCGGGAGGAGGTAATTTGAACGTATTATAAATTTTTGGGATTAATCACCAAACTATTGAACAGTTTGGCTTTAGCCCTGAAGTATTTGTTCTCTACCTCGGTCTGCTTCAGCTTTGCATCTATAAGATTGTTTTCCCTGGAGTTAATAAGAAATATAGAACTTTCCCCGAAACTGAATTTTCGCTCTTCGGCGGCCAATAAAGTATTGTAGTTGCCTATAATATCATTGATTAAGTTGTTCTGGGTTTTAAAGGAATCCAATTCGTTGTTAATCGCCCGTATTTTATTCCATATTTCAATCTCTGCGTTATCGAATTCATACAGGGCATCACGCAATTGAAATTTGGCCAATTTCAATTCCCCGCGCTCCTTTCTCAAAAAAAGCGGGAATTGAAAGTTGATAGCTCCCTTATACTGATCCATCACAAAAGAATTCAGCAACTCCGGCGTTTCGGTCAGAAAATTATATTCTATGTCAACTCTTGGCAACAACTGGTTTTCCTTCAATTTTTTTTCAACTTTTAAACCACTGATTTTATTGAAAAGGGACTTTATCTTTGGATGATTTTCGATGGCAAAACTGTCCGATGGTTTACTCAAAATTTCAAGTGTGGTGTCAATATCGGAATCTAAATCTAAATCCGTATTTGGTACGACATTCGGTTGAAGTTCGACGGGAATATTATCGCCCATCCATAAAAAGTTTGAAAGTTCTAAAGACTTGTTTCTGAACTCCACTTTGGCCTGCTCCAGGCTCAAAGCCCTATTTTGCATCGCAATTTTGGCCTCTACGGTATCTATAGCGGCAACATCTCCGACCTGGGCACTTTTTTTAATCCCATCGAATCTAATGGAGGTATTCTCCAAAAAGTTACCATAAATCTGGGTTTCGTTATACGCCCGCAACCAGTCAAAATAAGCCAAGGATGCATTAAAAAGAATATGATTGACTAAAATATCCATATCCGCTTTGGCCTGCTCTCGAAAAAATTTGGCCTGCTTTAAAGTGGCCATACGCTCATTGATCCAGGAATCGCGTCCTAACGAAACAGATATTCCGGCACTATATAGCCCATCTGTGGGGACCGTCTCGGCCGGATTTAAAAAATCACCATCATTTTGCTCAAAATTCCCCTTTAATTCGATACCGTACCAGGTCGGGATTTTGAAGGTAGCATTCAGCCGGTTATAGTATTCCGTTCCCTTAAATTCTTTTCGGGCATAGTCGACCTCGACTTTTGGATCAAAACCTCCGCGGGCCATCATAAGGTTGGCCTGTCCAATACCCAATGTAAGTTGTGCCTGTTTGGCGATGGGATGGTACTTAATCACATATCCGAGATATTCGTTGAATTCCAACATTAATGTGTCCTGCGCCGCAATAAAATTTGAGGGCATTAACCATATGAGCGAATAAAAAATAATCTTCCTAACGATCTTATCTGGTGGGTAGATGCATATGTTAGAACCCAACTTTGCCTGAATGTACGGACTAGAAAAGTTGCGAAGATTTATAAAAGTATTCGGGAATAAGCAATTTCTTTTAATCATTCTTCTTTTTTATCGTTATTAATTAAAAGAAACAATTCATGGAAAAGCTTAGGGTAAGCTGAGTTTATTGACTGTAAACAAACCAAATCTATTGTCTTTCCCCCATTCTATTTTGTGTTGTGCATTAATAGCATAACCAGCATTAGTAACCTAATTTGCAGATCATATGAATTGTTTTGACTCTACTCATTTTCATATTCATAATGGTCTTTAGAACAAATGAAAAAAGTTATCAAAGTCTACTGATAAAATGCTGCTTACTGACTTCATGAATTTATCTTTGTTGCCTTTTGTAAGAATAAATTGTTAGGTACCATGATTTTTTCATCTGCCGCTGACTTCATAATTACATAGAATAGCCCTATATCGGACACTTTACCATTAATATCAAAATCCTTGTCAAGAATCGTTATGGTTTCTCCTAATTTGACCGGATGGCTTATAAAAATGATGAGCGCAGCAGATATGTTCGAAAGGATTGACCATTGGGCAAATAATGCTACCCCAACTACTGCAAGAGCAGAAGAAATGAAGGTCAAAAGTTTTGCCTGTTCAACCCCCCAAATTGCTATTATTATAATGATAAGTAGTATAAAAATGGACAAGTTGATAACCTTTAAAATAGGTCTTACTCTGTATTTTGAATAATTGTATTTTTTCTGAATTTTTACAAGAAATTGAATCGTTGCAAATCTTAATATAAAGAAGCAGGCAACTGCAATAATTACTTCTATTATTCTAATGTCCATTTTCTTTTAATTTTCGGTAATTATTTCTTATCCTATTTTAGCTTGCTCTTTTCAGGCTGATAATAGTTGGGCGGAAAGCCGTTGAGTTGTCGCCATAGTTCATACCAAAGTTGTACATCCTCTAATAAGGCAATGGTATTGGCCCCTGAACCCACTCGGATATCTTTTGGCCACGGGTTATCGTTGGGGTTGGGGACTATTAAAACCCTATATTTGCCATTATCACTGATATAAGTCTCCACGGCAACCACCTTACCGCCATATGTGCCAAAAGAAGCGTTCGGCCATCCACTGAAAACAATCGCAGGCCAACCGTCGAATTGAATTCGAAACTCTTCGCCTATATGCACCAAAGGCAAATCGATAGGTTTTACAAAAGTTTCAACCGCCATATCATATTGAGCCGGCATAATTCCCACCAGGCGATCGCCCTCTTTAAAAGTCTCACCAATTCCTCCTTGCATAGCCTTGTTTATATATCCCGTTTGTGGAGCACGGATATAATACAAATCGTTGCGCATGGAATAGTTCGTAAAATTGTTCTCCAACTTGGTCACCTGGGCCTCCGAATCGAACTGACCTGACTGAGCAGTGTACATATCGCTCTGCGCCTTTGAAATCTTGTCGACATATTCTGCCTGCACCCGATTGATCTCGACCTCGGCATTGATAATGTCGTTTCGACTGGCCAATAATCTGTTTTCCTGGGAAATTAATTTGGCCTGGGTTTCCTGGAGTTTCAGTTTTTTTTCCTCGACATCCGTAACCGCTTTCAAACCTTCAGACTGTAGCTGAACAATACGATCAAACTGGCGCCTCGCGATTTCAATATTCGTTTTGGCCGCTTCGAGATCAGTGCTGTCGCTTTGAACTTTTAATTTTGACTGCAACAAGTTGTTCCTGGCCTGTTCCGATTTTAGTCCGCTCACTCTGGACAAGGCCAAAATCTGATTATTCAACGCCCTTACCTTGCCTTCATAGGCCGAGACCGAGGCTTCCTTCGCTTTGAGCTGTTGCCCAGTTCTTTCAACTAATTTTGGATCAAAGTACTCATTCTTAATTTCGGAAATAAATAATATAGTATCTCCTTTTTGAACGAAATCCCCTTCTTGTACATACCATTTTTCGATACGTCCCGGAATCGGTGATTGAATGGTCTGTGGTCTTTGTTCCGGTTTTAAGGTGGTTAAATAGCCTTTGGCCCTGATGTTCTGTGTCCATGGGAGAAACAAGACGATTAAACAGAACAATGCAGCAGCACTGAGAAACCGATTAAAGTATTTATAATGTCGCTCGTGAAAAACTCTTGCAGTGGATTTAAATTCACGCAGGTGTACAGTTTTATTTAACGGATTGTTGGAAATGTTCAGCATGGTCTTCTATTTTTCAGAAATAATTTTGCCCTGATCCATCGTTATGATACGACTGCAGTGATCGAGCCATCTACCATCCTGGCTAACCACTATCAAGGCCCAAGGATTACTTTTGTCGGTCAAGAATTTTATAATTCGAGATATTTCCGATTCATCGAACTGTATCAAAGGATCATTTAGAATCAATAGTTTTGGTTTGCGCACGATGCTACGGGCCAATACAATTTTTTTGGCGAGAACATAAGGTATTTGTCTTCCTTCAGGATATATTATAGTGTTCAATCCTTGAGGCTGCTCCTTGACAAATTGTAATAGTCCAACATTTTCCAAGGCCCAATACACGTCCTTTTGGGAAATCGTATCATCCCCAAAAGTGATATTCTCTAAAATGGTACCTCCAAAGGGAGTTTCTTCAGTTAAAGACTGCCCTAAAAAAGAACGGTAATGATTAGGGTTTATCCCCTTCAGGGAAACATCATTTACGTATATGTTGCCCTCCTCAGGTTCAATAATACCGGAGATCATACGCAGCAAAGTCGTTTTACCTGAACCATGGGGACCAACAATCAGCGTTGAGCTTTTTGGTCCAATTTTAAGGGAGACGTCATTTAGAATTTTTTTTCCGGTACTTTGGACGCTCAATGAAACATCATCCAGCTCAACCGTGATATCGCTCATTTCCGTCAAGGGCCTTTCACCATCCTGAGTTTCAAGGTCTTTATCAACAACTTGCCCTAATTTTTCCAAAGAGGTCAGCAGATCATAAAAAGTCTCAAGACCCCTGATCAATTTTTCAACAGAAGTGATTACGAGAAGAATAATGATTTCCGCTGCAACGAACTGACCAATATTCATTTCTTGGTTCAGAACCAGAAGTCCCCCAATTAATAGTAGCCCAGCCGTTACCAGAACTTTAAAAGCGATCATTTGAACAAACTGAAGCACTAAAACGCGAAAATGGCTCTCACGGGCGTCCAAGTATGCGCCTACCAACATATCATTTTTATTGACTGCAAGGCTCGTTCTTCCAGAAAGCTTAAAACTTACCAATGAACGGGCTACCTCTTGTATCCAATGTGCCACTTTGTATTTTGCTTCTGATTCGTCGAGACTTGTCTCCATCCCTTTTTGGATAGTGAATTTGAATACCACATAAATTAATAGCACCAACAAAATCCCATAAATAATAAAAAAGGGATGATAGAACGAGAGCAGTAATAATCCGAATATGATCTGTAGTACAGCTGCGGGAAAATCCACCAAAATTTTTGCAAGTCCTTTTTGTACATTAAGAGTATCAAAAAAACGGTTAGCCAGCTCAGGGGGATAATAGTTTCTCAACTCGCTCATTTTAATTTTTGGGAATCGATAAGTAAACTCAAATGAGGCCCTTGTAAAAATTTTCTGTTGGACGTTTTCAATAATGCGAATCTGCATTAATTGAAGGACACCCCCAAATGCGACCCCCCCTGTGACGACAATTACAAGGATTATCCATGACGTGCTGATCTCTGCACCTTGAATTAGATTGATGATC
>JBGTMS010000195.1:0-3427 GCA_041743425.1 Zeaxanthinibacter sp.
CCGCCGCGGATGTATCATCGCAGGAAGACTCAATGGCGAGAATGTAAATATTTTGATGATCCACGGTCGCTTTGGAACAAAAATTGGTTACACAAAGGTAAAACATATAGCCCTATCAAAAAACTTCGTAAAATACTGGTCAGGGGCTTGCTGGCTCTTTTGCTGTTGTGTGTTTTGGGGACTATTATTTTATCTCTGACAGCCGTTCAGACAAGGCTTGCGAGATATGCCACCGATTCCATCAACAAGGAATTTGGCACCAATATAAGCATCGACCGGCTCAGGGTTTCACTGCTTACCTGGGATACAGCGGTTCAGGGGGTTTATATAGAAGATCACAGAAAGGATACGTTATTTTATATCGGGCAACTGAACACCTCAGTCCTCAGTATGCGAAATCTTATCAACGGACAACTGGAGTTCGGAGATATAGAAATTGACCGGCTTAACTTTAAACTTCAGAATTATGAAGGGGAGGACGATACCAATCTCGGAATATTTATAGAAAAACTCGATGATAACCGCCCCAGGGATCCGGGGACGCCACCTTTCTTTTTTTCCTCCTCGGATATTAAGATCAATGACAGCCATTTCCGCCTGATCGATCAGAACCTGGAGCGGCAGGAAAGTCTCAACTTCAGTAACCTGAACATTAACGCCCGCGATTTCCGGATAGTGGGCCCTGACGTTGATACAAGGATAGAGGACCTGTCGTTTTACAGCAGCACAGGCATCAATGTGGAGCATCTTGAAACGGAATTCGCATATTCCAAAAAACAAATGCGATTTGATTCCCTCAATATCCGTACCCCGCAATCCCATCTGAAGGGCAACATTGTTTTTGACTACAACAGGGAAGATTTCGCAGATTTTCTGAACAAAGTGCAGGTGAATGGCGACTTTGTTGATTCAAGGGTGGCCTTTGACGAGGTAAATCTGCTATATGATCAGTTCGGAAAGGCGAAGGAAGTCACTTTTTCTTCCCGTGTTTCCGGGGTGCTCAATGACCTTAAAATATCCGATCTATTCCTGCAATCAGACCAGACAGGGATACGCGGGAACTTTAATTTCAAAAACCTCTTCACCAGCGATGCCCCATTTTATCTTGACGGGGATATTACAAACATTACGACCAGCTATTACCAGTTACGGGCTTTACTTCCGAACATCCTGGGAAAATCCCTGCCCTCTTCCTTTCAACGGCTCGGTCAGTTCACCATTCGCGGAGATGCCAAGATTACTGAGACTTCCATCGATTCAAGGATCAACCTGAACAGTGCTATCGGTTCCTGCTATGCCGACCTTAACCTCACGGATATCAATAACATCGACTATGCCAAGTATAAGGGATTTGTATCTCTGATCGACTTTGATCTAGGAGACTTCATTGGGAATAAAGACCTGGGAAAAGCCTCGCTTGATGTGAATGTAGAGGGAGAAGGTTTTGTTCAGGAAAGCCTGAATACCGAAGTTATTGGAGACATTTATTCGCTGAATTTTAACAAATATGAATACAAGAACCTCAAAGTCTCCGGGATATTGAAAGACCAGCTTTTTGATGGTTCCCTGCTAAGCGCCGATGAAAATCTTAAATTCAGTTTCAAGGGATTGGCCGATTTCGGCAGTGATCAGAACAACTTTAATTTTATCGCGTCGGTGGAATATGCCGACCTGAAGAAGCTGAATTTTATCAATGACAGCGTTTCCATTTTCCGTGGAGATGTAAACATGGATATTACGGGTAATACGCTGGATAATATAGTTGGGGATATAAAATTCACCAGTACCATCTTTCAGAATGTCAATCAGATTTATTACTTCGATGATTTTAAAATTTCGTCTTCTTTCGAATCTGATTCGCTGCGGACCATTGAAATTAACTCTCCGGATATTATAACCGGATTTATGAAGGGTAAATTTAAGGTAAGAGAACTGGGTCGGCTGGTCCGTAATTCCATCGGGAGTATTTATACCAATTATAAGCCCTATGAAATCTCACCCGGTCAGGAACTCGCTTTTAATTTTAAAATTTACAATAAAATCGTTGAGGTGTTTTTCCCTGATGTGGATTTTGGGCCGAATACTTTTATAAGAGGCAATATTATAGCCGATGAAGGCGACTTTACACTGAATTTCAAGTCCCCGAATATTAAAGCCTTTGGCAACGAGCTGTCCAATATCGATATAAAGATCGATAATAAAAATCCCTTGTTCAATACCTTCGTATCTGTTGAGGAGGTGGCTACGGTATATTATGACGTGCGCGAATTCAATCTGATCAATACCACGCTGAAGGATACCCTGTTCTTCAGGGCGGAGTTCAAGGGCGGTAGTGAATACAACGACAGTTACAACCTGAACTTCTACCATACCTTTAATCAGGACAATCAATCGGTTATAGGCCTTAAGACATCAGACGTAAACTTTAAAGGGAATAAGTGGGTGCTGAATAAGGACGGTAATCAGCAAAACAAGGTGATCTTTAACAGTACCCTGGACAGTATCCGTATTGAGGAGATCGTTATGAATAATGAGAACAGGGAGCAGATCCGGCTCCAGGGCCAGATGGCCGACTCCACCTTTAAAGATCTTGAACTTCAGTTTAAGATTGTATCCCTTGACAAAATCACACCGGCTATAGACAGTCTCAAACTGGATGGGGAGATCAACGGAACCCTGAACCTGTTACAGAAGGACGATATATATCTACCGATCTGTAATCTTGCCATTTCCAACTTCGGAATCAATGACATCCCGCTGGGAGATTTAAACATTGGCATCGTGGGAAACCGAAATCTGACAGAATTTTCGGTGAATTCTCAACTTCGCGAAAATGACCGTGAAAAGTTTGAGGTGGTGGGCAAAATTCTGAACAATGATAACCAGCCGGAGGCGAATCTGATCGCTTATTTTACGGATTTTGATCTGACACCTTTTAGTCCTCTCGGAGAGGGGGTAATTACCAATATCAGAGGTAAAATTAACGGCAGTGCCCAGATAGCCGGTGATGTAAAAAACCCGGAGATCAATGGGTTGCTGAACCTTAATGAAGCCGGGCTGGCCATACCCTATCTCAATGTAGACTATGATTTCGCACAGAATTCGGTGGTGCGCCTGTTTAATCAGACCTTTGACTTTCAGAATATCCGGTTAACCGATGTTGACAGTCAGACCAAAGCCATCCTTGATGGCACCATCAAGCACACTTTCTTTGAGGACTGGACCCTCGATCTGGATCTGGATACACGCGACGAACGCTTCCTGATTTTAAACACACCATTTGAAGAAGAAGTCCTTTATTACGGTACCGGATTTGTAAACGGGACGGGGAGGATCTATGGCCCTACCAACGCGCTGAACATCACTTTTGACGGCTCGACCGCAAAGGGCACGTCGTTAAAAATACCTATTAGTGACGTGGCTTCCA
>JBGTMS010000196.1:0-15594 GCA_041743425.1 Zeaxanthinibacter sp.
TGTAACCTCTCCTAAAATTCGGACTGTATGAAATTAGACAAAAGAGCTAATTTTAAACAGTCAAAATTATGAAGAGAACAAAGTTTACAGAAAGCCAGATCGTCACCTGTATCAAGGAACATGATGCCGGTCGAAAAGTGGAGGACATCTGCAGGGAGATGGGGATCCACAAAGCCACATTTTATAATTGGAAGAAGCGATATTCAGGTATGGACAGCCTTCAGCTCAAACGCCTAAAGGAGTTGGAGCAGGAGAACCGGAAGCTAAAGCAGATGTATGCGGATATCGCCCTTGACAACAAGATGCTCAAGGACGTCCTTTCAAAAAAGTGGTAAGCTCTGGTGATAAGAAAAACATGGCCGCTTACCTAAATGAGTTTTATCAGGTAAGTTTCACCAGGGCTTGTAAGACGCTTTCATTTGCAAAGTCCATGTATTACTATCGCTCTGTCAAGGATGATAGAGAGGTGATTGATAAGCTTTTGGAATTGGCCGCAGCTAAGCCCCGGGAAGGTCAGGATAAATATTATCAGAGATTACGTTTACAGGGCTATGGTTGGAATAAAAAACGCATCCGAAGGGTTTACCTGATGTGGGCCTCAACTTACGCAGGAAAGCCAAAAAGAGGTTGCCAAAACGGATTAAAGAGCCTCTGATTCTGCCCCAGGCGCGTAATAAAGTATGGTCTTTGGATTTTATGAGTGATTCCCTGATCCATGGAAGGAGATTCAGGACATTTAATGTAATTGATGATTTTAATAGAAAGGCTATTGCTGTGGAAGCGGAATTCAGTTTCCCCGCCCTTGGAGTTATCCATGCCATGAAGCGGGCAATAGAAGAGCATGGCAAACCAGATAAAGTACGGGTGGATAATGGGCCCGAGTTTATGGCCATGGACTTTACCAGATGGTGTGAAGCCCAGGCAATAGAAATACAATACATTCAACCAGGTAGGCCAATGCAGAATGGATTTGTGGAAAGATTTAATAGAACATATCGCAAGGATATTCTCGATGCTCACCTGTCTGAAGATATCAGTCAGGTAAGAATGCTCACTGAACAATGGATACAAGATTATAACCAACAAAGGCCACATGAAGCGCTAGGAGGAATGACTCCTGAATTCTATGAAATGGAATATTCCAACGAAAAAAGGGATCATCAAGAAAATAGAAAAGTCGTCTAATCTATAGTTCGAGAAATGGGAGGGTTACAAACTGTTATATGAATAAATATGTCACCGAAAATTCCAGGAAGTATATTGCCGCACTTATGATATGATCTTTCAAATTCTCTGCTAAATTCAGTTCGAAGAATTCTTGACTTAGTCCCTGATACTCATGAAATAAAGTCATCAAAAATTCCTACTTTAGACCCAACGATTAAACGAAGCTGCTGGTCAATAATTAATTGCATGTCTTCCAAAATATCAGATGACAAAAAGAGTCAACCTCATCTTTACTCTTATACTTTTCAGCATTCTACCTCTGCAACTTGATGCACAAGAATTGCCTTTCCGACATTTTACAGCCGACAATGAAATAAATCCTTTGCCCGGAACCTCGATTACTGCCCTCCTTCAAGACAAGGCCGGCTTCATCTGGTTTGCCGTATACGGCACCGGCCTGGTGCGCTATGATGGCCGCGAGATGGAAGTCTTCACCCCGCTGGAGGGTATGAGCACTTACGTCTTTTCTATCGAACAAGATAGTACAGGCAGATTGTGGACAGGCGGCTCTGAGGGTATTCGAGTCTCGGAATATCCATTACAGAAATACCGGCCTGGCGAAAAAATACATTTTACCACAGAGATCGACGGTTTATCGCTGCAGACCACTGCAATGAATAGTCGCGATCAAATCTACATCGATCGCCAAGGAAATATCTGGACAACCACCCAGGAGGAAATTATCCGGTATCATTATGCCGATGATGAAAAATTGATGGCCGATACGATCCCGCTCAGCACCTTACCCGAAAACCGGCGGATTGTATATAGCTTTGGTGCACTGGCAGATGGTCGCATCTGTGCCATCACTGACTCTCAACACATGTTATTTTTATCCCCGGATAATCTGGAACTGGATACCATTTTATTTGATCGAAGTTCTGATGCCACCGGTCAAAGTGCCACACAAAATTTGCTGCTTGATCAGTCGGGCACCTTATGGGGTTCCCGGAACAGTGGCGAGATTTGGCGACTACCACCTGGGGATACCTCTTTTCGGCCACAGACAACCACCATGGTAAACGGCCAGGCCGTCAAGGTCGTCATCGAAACCAAAGAAGGACATTTTTTAGCGGGCAGTATTGGAGGAGGATTGATAGAATTTCAAAAAGAGGATCTGGAAAACCCGATTGTTTATACAATGAAAAATGGTTTACTAAGTCCCGTAGTGTGGGATTTGCTGCAGGACCGTGAAGGCAATATCTGGCTGGCCACCAACTCGGGTTTGAGCCGCCTGCCAGGCGACTATAAGGCCTTTGGACATTACACTGCCAACTCAGTGGAAGGTGCTCCCAACATACTCCCTGAGCCCGGCGTGATGGCCGTAGTCGCAGAAATGGACTGGAAACAGGGAGAACCACCACTGACTGTGACTGGTACGGCCGGAGGCCTCTCCTTTATCCGTAATAAAACAGAACGGCAGATTCTAAACATTGAAGATGGATTGCTGGATAATGCCATACTCCATCTGTCGCAAGACCAGAAAGGAAGATTGTGGATCTCAGGAAGGAAGGGGATCTCTTGTCTCGCCAGTGAACGGCGCCTTTTGCTACTGCCGGGATTTGATGCCCCTACCAGGATAATGTTGTGGGATCAACCGATGTATCTTGCCAACATGCCATTCTTACATATGAATGCAGCAGTCATCACGGCTCTTTCAAAAAGTGCTGAAAACGACGAACAGATCGAGACGATTTTATTTCTGGGAGCTACTTCCGTGCTTATACTTGCAGGGGAACAATTTTACTATATACCTCCTGAGCTCGGACTGCAGCGAAGATCCTTTCGCAGTATAGCGTTGGATGGCCGTGGATATCTCTACGTCGGTGATGAAACCGATGGTATGCTTCGGAGTAAATTTCCGCTGACCATCGGGAAATTAGATTCGCTGGAATCCAAGTATAGCACCAAACCTCGATTTAAAAAAATCCGGTCTATTACGGATGCTGTTTTTGTCCCGCATCAGATCTACGCGGACACCGTCAATATCCGCATGATATCCTACTTATACTGGCTTGACTCGGCCATGTGGGTCGGCACCGAGCAGGGAATTGTGGTGATGAGTGGTGATTCCCTGGTCAGTCGCGCGCAAATTACCGTCAAAGATGGATTAAAAGCAAATGGTGCCACGGGATTGCGCTATGATCCCCGCACGGAATTAATTTGGGCCAGCACCAATAATGGCTTGGTGGGAATTGATCCAATCACCAAAGAAATTCGACAGACCGCAGAAAAAAAGGATGGTCTGGTCGATGATCACGCCTGGGGTTATCCCGGTCTTGATATCGCGGGCGACGGCAGTCTATATTTTGGTACAGCCAGAGGATTGTCCATTTATGATCCGCTGCTTGATAAATCTGACACCCTGGCCCCACAGGTGATTCTGCGTGATTTTAAACTCAGCGAAAATGCGGTTGAAAATAACATCCTGGAAATTGAATATGCCGCCCTCAGCTATACTTATGAGCCGGGCATTACTTATCAAACCCGGTTGGTCGGCTTTGACCAGGACTGGACCAAAGAAACCAAAGATACGCACATACGCTATACCAACCTGCCAGCCATGTTGGTACCTAAGACCTATCATTTTGAAGTCAGGGCCAGGGACGAATCTGGAAATGCATTACAGTCACCCCTCTCATATGCTTTTAATATCAATCCACCCTGGTATCTCACCTGGTGGGCCTTTCTGGGCTATCTGATAATCCTGGTTATTCTGGTTTACACTTACGTCCGCTGGCATACAGTCGATCTTAAGAAACGCCAAAAACAACTAGAGACCACAGTCACCGAACGCACGGCAGAAATTGTACAGCAAAAGGATATCATTCTAAAGGAAAAAGAACGCTCAGAAAGATTGCTGCTTAATATCTTGCCTGCCGAAGTTGCCGAAGAATTAAAATTAAATGGCGTGTCCCCTGCCCGCACTTTTGACGAAGTCACGGTCCTTTTTACAGACTTCAAAGAATTCACCATTATCTCCGAACAACTCACTGCCACCGAACTGGTCGATGAGATCAACATTTGCTTTAAAGCCTTTGACGAAATTACAAGTCAATACAAAATTGAAAAAATAAAAACTATTGGCGACGCCTATCTGGCTGCCGGTGGTCTGCACCTACCTCGGCAAACTGAACCAAAAAATGTGGTGCTGGCTGCCCTGGCTATGCAGAAATTTATGTGTGAGCGCAAGGCGCTAAATACGCAGCGAGGCACCGTAGGCTTTGAAATGCGTTGTGGTATTCACACCGGTCCAGTGGTAGCCGGTATTGTAGGTGTTAAGAAATTCCAATATGATATTTGGGGCGATACTGTAAATACCGCCGCACGTATGGAAAGCAGCGGTGAAATCGACAAAGTAAATATTAGTGAAAGCACCTACCATGTAATTTCGGACGATCCTCAATTTACTTTTACCGACAGAGGTATCCTATCTGCCAAAAACAAAGGAGAAATTCAGATGTATTTTGTGGAGGCAGTGTGATGTGAGAGTAAAGAATGAGGCTAATACTACTTTTAGTATCTCTAAATCTGCTCCCTTATAAGCATGAATGGTCGGTATTTCATCTAGTTCCTACCCTGGCCAATTATACCCATCAGCTTATCAGGTAATGTGCAAGTGCATCGCCAGAAAAATGATCTGCTTTTTTAATAGTGATGGAAATAATAAAGTCGTGAACGTCCATCCAGATGAAACGATTAATTGCCGATAAAATTTAGGATTAAATCATGTAAGCCAACTGCGCTGTTAGGTTTAATCCGCCGTTGAACTATGCGGTATCGGTTTTGCAGTTATTATACCATGGGGATTGAGTCCGCTTTATTCTATCGAAAGTCAGGATCTTATTTTAATTGTGGCGGGGGACCTTATGATCTCTTAGTATTGATCATGGTAGTAAGTCCTGTGGTTTTAAAATACGGAAGCAAACCTTCTGATATTCACACTACTGCTTTTAGAGAACTCCTTCTATCTCACATGGATTAAGCCCCTTGCAGTGGATCTGTATTTTGTCACCTGATTCGTTTTGTCAATTTGGCCATTGCTCTAACCGGAAAAGTCCCAACTCCTTTAAATTTTGGTGGAACTGCGCTAAATGTAAAACCGTCGGTAGGCAACAAGAATAAATTGCACAAATGTTCAACAATTAAAATTTCTGCTCCTAAAAGCGTCGTGTGAACAGGCCTTGACCTTCCGGATGTATTATCTATATTATGCGAGTCAATACCGACTAATTTAACACCATTATTTCTCAAATATTCGGCTGCACTTTTGGTCAAATAGGGGTGATTTTCGTAATACTTTTCAGTATTCCAATGACTGTCCCAGCCGGTATGGATTAAAACTGCTCGGTTTCTAATCTCATAATTATCCACATGCTCTTTTGTAATTGCTAATGTTTCAGTGTATGGAACGCTGATCACAATCGCATCAAGGTCAACAAAACATTCCAATGCAACTTCTGAAAGGTCTTTACCATTTTCAAATCTGTGAAAAGGGCAATCAACGTAGGTTCCTGTATTTGAAACCATTTCAATTTTCCCAATTTGAAATTCAGTTCCTTCTTCGTAAAATTGCCTGGAGTTTTCTCTGCTTAAATAATCACAAATAACAGGTGCAGGCAATCCTTTATAAGTTACAAGTCCATGTTCAATCGTATGGCTTAAATCAATCAGAACTTCCGTATTAATATTTTCATTAATCGGTTTTCTCTTATGCCGTTCTTCAAAAATTACTTTATTCATAATTATTGTCTGTCCTACCATCAGAAGCCGCAAGTCCGCCACAATATAGTCTGCAAGTTCTTTGTCAGAAATAGTATCGCCCGTGATATCAAGGCGGAAGTCCTCACCTTTGATACTTCCGCCATTCGTGAAATAAATTTCAAAGTCAAACTTTACTCTTTTGTCCATGATCAAAGGTTCAGAATATCTTGGGTATTTATACTTATTTGATAAAGTTTAATGTACAGTGACCTAGCATCCGCCATGTAGATATTCATTATAATTAATGTTGATGATTCGATATTCCTTTCAGAGTTCGGTTGGGTTCATTCGATCAATGCCACTTTCCAGTCCTTTTTTTATCATGGTCCCATAGCCATCAGGTGTTAAATAATGAAAATAAGATTTTCCGTTACATGGTTGGTTCGGGCATTATCAACATGCTGATCCATTTTTAATAAATGTAAAAACCGCATGGGAGTCCGAATTATAATTGTTAAGAATCTTATTCTTTCATTTAATGCCAACCATGACGTTGGGATTAGTTGCCAAATTCATAACCTTCTGCCATTAGTTTACTCGCAACGTTGACAGAAACAAAAACCCTGAAACCAGCACGGTAACGGCAGTTGTATTGCGTTTTATTGACTTCTTACATTTTCTTGTTCATTTACATATTCTAAAATGTCACCTGGCTGGCAGTCCAATGCTTTACAAATTGCCTCCAGGGTACTAAAACGAATTGCTTTCGCTTTCCCTGTCTTTAATATAGAAAGGTTTGATAATGTCAAATCAACCCTCTCAGAAAGTTCGTTAAGCGAGATTTTCCGCTTTGCCATCATCACGTCCAAATTTGCAATAATTGGCATAGCTTAAATTGTTAAATCATTTTCAGCTTTCATATCTACTGCATTTTGCAGGATTTTCTCAAGGACTGCCATAGCAATTGCCACCGCTATAGTTATAAAAGTCATTATGATACACATGGCAAGAAAACCAGCTGGGTCGTCTTCTTTATTATGAAATACCATTATGTACAGTCCTGACATCGCAATTAAAGCGCACAATATGAATGCGCAATGTTTTACACTTTTTAAAGTTCTTACCGACTTAAGGGAAAATAATTTATTTTGTCCGATATATCCAAGCAATTGGAATGCTTTATACAACGCGACAAAAAAAACGATAGATGACGCATAGCCATACAAGATGAATGGGTCCATGTAAATGCTGAACAGGTCTAAGTTCTGGGCTCTTCCTTCGGTCAATGGAAACCGGATCAAAATGGAAAGTGTCACAATTCCGATAAGCACGATCACTGCCTGAAGAAATAGTATTGAAATTCGTTTCATAATGAGGTTATGAATTTAAATTGATCCAGCAAATATAATAAATAATTATTGAAAAACAATAAATATATGTCTTTATACAATAATACGATGCAATTCTTCATGATTCTCAAAATGACAACCTTGAGATTTAACGCATTATTTTTTTGTTAGAATTCTAAATTTGAAGGGAGTCCTGAATACTTCAGTCTGGTCCGTGGGATAAGCTTGTTTTTAAAGATGGCTACAAAAATAGTAAGGCGCAAAATCCTGCCATTTGTTCAGCATTCTCATTTTACACCCCCCCTGATACTTCCAGCCTATGGCTGGTTGTCGGACGACCTGCTCCATAAAAGAGCGCCACTAATCACAGACTAATGGCGGCAGGGGGATTATAGGATGAACAGGAGTTACCAGCGATGTAGATAAATGTACCTTTTAAAATTGCCTCTTCGTAAATTTTCTTCTATCAGTTTTATAATTTATGCGTCGTTAACGCCAGTTTTAAACTGGTAGTACCCTAACTTCAGGTCGCATCGCATTACCGCTACTCAGAAAGCTGTGGGCGTAGTAAACATATCTCCTAAGGAATTGATTTGACATCGATTGCTACCATCATTAAATCATAATTAAATTGATGTCCCCCGCTTGCAATTTCACGAACAGTTGCATGTGAGAACTTTTGCTTATAATAAGCGAGGTGTTCAAAAGGCACCTCCTGGTCATCTCGGCAGTGATATAGAAAGAGTGGAACATTTTTTGGTATTTTATCTTCAAAATCTTCATTCAGCTTTAATCCCTGAACCCAATCTTCATCCCCACTCCAAAAGGGAGTGGCTATAAGAAAAATGCCACTGATTTTTTCACTAAACTCCTTTTCAGACAAACATTTTAATATCATGGAAGCGCCTAAAGAATGTCCTGCTAAAATAACGTCCCCGTCGATAGAAGTTATTTCATTTGCGATCTGTTCTTTCCATCCGAAATCCGCCAAAGATTCATCGGAGGGCATTTGAGGGTAATGGACTTCATAATCAGTTCCTAATTCTGCTTTTAAAGAAGAAACCAACCTGGCGTCTTCTTCATAACCGTCCTCCCCACCCCCTTGTATAAATAACACCTGCCTGGTCATGGTGGATCGTATCTTATTTTAATAATCTGATTTGATTTCTGATTCTATTTCTCAATCAAGCCCCGGCATTACCAGTTTTTACTTCTCCTGCACGCCTGTAATTGGCCAATATCACGCCGGTTGAGGTGACAGAACTGTCAGTTAAAATAAACGCTCCCGGGTTCGCAGCGTCATCAAATAGCTTTTTTCCTTTACCAAGTGTCAAAGGGTGAATTTTTAGCCGTAGCTCGTCCACAAGATCATACTTCATTAGCAATTGAATGAGTTCACTGCTGACCCAAACCTGAATGTCAGAACCATTCGAATTTTTAAGTTGTCTGATATCTTCAAGGCTTTTGAGGAATACAGAGTTTTTCCAATTCGACGTATTCATGGTATTTGACAAGACGTATTTTGTTCCTTCGTTGATCCCCGGCCAAAATTCTGCATGTTCAGGCCAGTAGTCCGCCCAAATCTCAAATGTTTTCCTCCCCAAAAGATAGTCTGCAGGTGTCAACTCCTTTTCCACGGCCGTATCGTAAGCTTCGTCACTAAAGGGTGCCACCCACCCGCCATATCTGAAGCCTCCTGTAGGATCTTCCTCCGGGCTTCCGGGCGCCTGCATCACGCCATCCAGGGTGATCATTGACAAGACAATAAATTTTCTCATAACTTCATTTTAAATGATGTCCAAAATCTGAAAGTCCTAATTTACTATGTCAATAATTAAGCATAGCGGGCTGAACCCGACAATAGCAATGTGCAATTGCGGCAGTTTATTTTTCATTCTGCCCGGTCTGTTCCCATATACCCCCCTAACTCCATCCTATAATTTGAGGTCTTCCGACCACCTGTCCCATAAGAGAGCCATTTTGCACAGACCAGCGTCACCAATGGTATATTTAATTGGCAGGGGCCCCTTGATTAATGGTTTTGTACCACTTAATCCCCTTCCTGTGCATTGTTAAATATACTTCCGCCAGAAACGGACAACCTTTCATAATCAAACAGGATGACCAAATTTATTAGGTAAGATATCGACCTAATAAATATTCAGGTCCAGATAGGCATTTCTGTAGTGTCCTTCAGGGTCATATTTGCCGGCAAGTGCCCTGAAATCGTTAAACTTTGGATAGCGGCTTTGCAAGATATCAGGAGCAATGGTGAACAATTTTCCCCAGTGCGGTCTGACATTGTAGGGTGCCAGGGCTTCTTCAATTTGCGGCAATAATGCCATTACTTCCTGAGGATGTTGTTTCCAGGTACAGTGGATGGTAATACTGTCCTGATTGTAACAGGGACTCAGCCAGAACTGATCGGAGGCAATGGTCCTGATTTCAGATATTAATAAATGGGGAAAAATCTTGTCCTTCATCTTTTCCATGGCCAGTAAACCTGCCACGGCATGCTCTTTTGGGATGTAATATTCCGATTGTAGTTCTTCGCCGGCACTTGGGGTAAAGTTCATCTTAAAATGGGGAAGCCTTTCATACCAGGGACCAGCCACGCCCATCTGTTCCGTACAACTTTCAGCGGACAAAGCCGCAATGGGATGTATATTCTTTGCCGCCTCCTTTGCCCCGTAAAAATCACTTCCTAAATCTTCCGGCCGGGAATCGATACGCCGCTTTACCCAAACTTCACTGACCTTCCTGTCCATCCAGTCGGTAAACAAACTCACACTATATCCGGCGGACATGATGGCATCAAAATGCTTTTCAACGGCCTGCATTGGCAGATCCAGAAATACATCCTGCCGAACCTCATAAGCAGCCTCCAGCTGCAGGGTGACCTTTGTAATGATCCCAAAAGCACCCAATCCCACTACAACGGCGTAAAAATCAGGATGATTGCGGTCCAAAGTAACCACGTTACCCTTCGGAGTTACCAGTTCCACAGACAGCACCGGCGCAGCAAGATTGCCATTGCGAACTCCGGATCCGTGAGTTGCCGTGGCACAGGCTCCGGCAACGGTGATATGTGGGAGGGAGGCAAGGTTAGGAAGGGCGTAACCTTTCTCGTAAAGCGCCACCGAAAATTCCCCATATCGTGCCCCTGATTCAACGGTCAGTGATTTATCCGTTTCATTAAGTTGTATTACCCTGTTAAGTTTCTTCGTAGAGATCTGATTTTGCGGGCTATCGGCAATATCGTTAAAGCAATGTCTGGAACCCAGAGCTTTTTGGTACTTCAGCGTTTTTACCAGGTGCTGCACCTCTTCCACTGAATCAGGCTCGTACACCGCACCCGCTTTATAAGTGTAGTTGCCCGCCCAGTTCTTTCGAATGGGATCCGCTTGCGGCATGACTGTATTTTTTTTGCTTGCACAGGACATTTGGGGAACTATGATACCCCCGGCCAACGCCAGGGAAGTTGTTTGTATAAATTTTTTACGCTTCATGATTACGATAGCTAACTAATTAACTCCTTTTGATATTTCTTTTTACTTGCGCGAGAACAGTGCTTCTAAATTTAACGTGAATTACTATTAAGCGTTTTCAGTCGAATTTCTCTTTGTCTGACCCTAAGACCAATAATTTTCTCAATCTGCCCTAGTTTTAAAGGAATTTTCCCCGCATCGGGGATCGGGAACATAAAAATCCAGTTCCATCGACTTATCCACGAATCCCGTCAATTAATTCCTGACGCCTATTTTTATATGAACTACCGTATAAACATCCGTCTCAACCCAATGGGTGGAATCAGCTGTTCAATATTGAATAACGAGAAGGAATATACTTAAAATTTCTCAAAAATTGGCTATGACTCCCCTTCGGAGAGGTAACTACCCATTATTTTAAGTACCCTGATTCGAAGCTAATCCTCTCGCATGCCGGAGTGTCAAAAATAATGCTGAACCGACACTACACGCTTTTAAAAAAGTGTATCTTCAAGGATCAGTTTATCCCTACCTATATGAAATATTTCCTTTGGCCTCTGGTCATCATTCTGATCGCCGGTTGGATTTTAGGTTTTTTTGTTTTTAAGATCCTGGGAGCCATTATCCATCTCCTCCTGATACTGGCGGCCATTCTCATCGTCTGGAACTTCATCAGCGGACGCCGCTCTTCATCGTAATGCCGAATAAGGCAGGTAGTCAATGGAACGAGGATTTGAGCCTAAAACCATCGGATCAACCAGCCGGCCAATTTTTCCTTCAGACTGTTGTAAGGGGGATATACAAGGGTTAATGCGCTCCAGAAATGTTGTCTGATGAACGATCGCTGGTTTGAAAACTCCCGGAATCCGTATAGTCCATGAGCCTTGCCATTCCCACTGTCGTTGGATCCTCCGAACGGTAATTGGTGATTGGTATATTGCAATATATTCGTATTGATCGCAGTACTTCCCGAGCGGGTACCTTTAATAAGGGTATTGATATTTTTTTGACTGCGGCTATAGATATATAATGCGAGCGGTTTGGGTCTTGATGAGACATAAGAAATCACTTCCTCAAGATGCTTATAGGTCAGAATGGGAAGTATGGGACCGAAAATCTCCTCCTGCATGATATGGGCATCTTTAGAAACCTGACTCATCAGCGTGGGTTCCATATATGTCTCTTCCCGGTCATGTCCTCCTCCAAAGTCGATTTTTGCCCCCTTTTGAACGGCTTCATCGCGCAGGGCGAGCAGGCGGTCAAAATGTTCTCTGTTCACAAGTCGGCTGTAGGAAGATGATTCAGCGACCTTTGAGGAATAGAAGGCAATGATTTGACGTGTCATCAGGGTTATTAATTCCTCCCTGCACTTTTCGTGTACCAGGACATAGTCAGGGGCCACACAGATCTGCCCCGCATTCAGGAATTTTCCCCATACGATCCGTTGTGCAGCTTGCCTGAGATTGGCCGTGTCATCTACAATGGTGGGGGATTTGCCTCCCAATTCAAGCGTGACTGATGCCATGTGCTCAGCTGCTGCTGTCATAACCAGCTTACCAATTTTGGTAGATCCGGTAAAAAAGATATGGTTAAATGGGAGTTCCAGCAAATGTTTTGAGACTTCGGGCCCCCCTTGAACAAGAGCCACCTCATTAACCGGAAATATATCCCGGATGATTTCTGACATCACAGAAGCCGTTTTCGGGGTCATTTCCGAGGGTTTTAAAATAACTGTATTTCCGGCAGCGATGGCTGAGACAAGCGGTCCAAAGGTAAGGGCCACCGGGAAGTTCCATGGAGATATGATCAGGCAGACACCTTTAGGTTCGTATCGGAACCATGAAGACGTTCCAAGCAAGGGGAGTGGGGTGGGCACGTGCTGATCCTCCATCCAGCCTTTCAGGAATCTCCTTGCCAGTCTGATCTCGCTCAGCACCTGATAAATCTCGGTTACGTCTGTTTCCAGTACCGGTTTTCTGTAATCTTCATAGAGGGCATCCTGGATCCGTATTCTGTAGGTGGATTCCAGTGCCCTTCCCAGGGCATCCAGTTTCCGGATCCGTTCCTTAAAGGAACAGGCTGCTACCCTATACTGATTTTCTTTTTGTTCGGAGAACAACGACCAGTGGGCATTACGGCTGGGATCCATAACGGCAATTTAGGAAAATAATCGAATTTACCGGGAGTTCGCCGCTGTTAAAAGACCTATGGTATCTTCATCTTTCAATGCTTTTACCAATTCCAGAGCATCGGGTACCACATCACTGCAAAGTACAATCAGACAGCCCTTTTTGGCATTGTTGACGGCATATTGGATGGCCTCTTTTTCGGAAGGAATGACCAAAGCCTTCTTATTCGGGTTTCGCATTCTAATGCCATCCTCCAGCATTTTTATCAGCTCCCCTTCTGTTTTGCCCCGAAGATGCTTGTCCTGCCTTATGATGATCTCGTCGAACATTTCTGCGGCTATGCTGCCAATTTCGTTGTTGTCCTCTTCCCGTCTGTCTCCGATGCCCGCGATGATACCTACCTTGACGGTCGCCTCAAGATTATTTATAAATTTTTGAAGTGCTCTCATTCCGGCCGGATTATGAGCATAGTCCAGTAAAATATCAAAATTATTAAAATGGAACAAATTCAGGCGTCCCGGCGTTTGTGTGGCTGAGGGATTGAATGTTTCCAGAGCCGCTTTGGTATCCTCAATGCTGATTCCCTGTACATTGGCCGCAATGACAGCAGGCAAAATATTTTGTATCATAAAAAGGGCCTTCCCTCCATGGGTCAACGGGATGTGTTCCGCTTTCATGATCCGCATTTTCCAGGTTCCTTTGCAAAGAGTTACATACCCATTTTCAAAAACCGCTGAGATGCCGCCCTTGCGTTGCAATGCCTGAATGCGGGGGTTATGCTCATCCATAGAGAACAAGGCAACCCTGCAATTCAGATTGCGGCGCATGGCATATACCAGATCATCATCGGCATTCAGAATGGCATACCCTCCCGGCAGAACCGTTTCGGGAACAACCGCCTTTACCTTCGCCAGTTGGTCAATGGTGTGTATTCCTTTAAGTCCCAAATGATCTTCAGACACATTGGTGACAATTGCCACATCACAGTTTCTGAAACCGAGCCCGGCACGCAACAGGCCGCCCCTGGCACATTCCAGAACGGCAAAATTCACCGTAGGATCCTTAAGTACAAATTCGGTACTGGCCGGACCCGTGCAGTCTCCCTTCATCAACAGGCGATTCTGAATATACACCCCGTCACTGGTTGTGTATCCGACTCTGCAACCGTTCATTTTAGCCATATGCGCGATCAGTCTTGTTGTCGTGGTCTTTCCGTTGGTGCCAGTAATCGCCACGATAGGTATCCTTCCGGTGGTGCCCTTCGGGAATAACTTATCCACGACAGGAGCTGCCACATTCCTCGGCAGGCCTTTGGTGGGTGCCAAATGCATGCGGAAGCCGGGTCCTGCATTAACTTCGAGCACCGCGCCTCCCGTTTCCGAAAGTGGCTGACTGATATCACTCGACATGATATCTATTCCGCATATATCCAGATCTATGATCATGGAAATCCGCTCCGCCATAGAAACATTGGCAGGATGCACGATATCTGTAACATCTTCTGCAGTTCCTCCCGTGCTGAGGTTGGCTGTATCTTTCAGTATCAGCCGCTGACCTTGCGGCAAAACGGAAGAAAGTGAATAACCTGCATTTGCAATAATATTTTTGGTCAGGTCATTGATCGTTATTTCCGTGAGTTCTTTTTCATGCCCAAAGCCCCTCCTCGGATCCTTGTTAACAGTGATTACAAGTTCTTCGATGGTCGATTTGCCGTTTCCTACCACATGAGCCGGGGTTCGCTTTGCTGCGGCCACCAGCTTGTTGTTAATCACCAGCAGGCGATAATCCTCGCCGGTTACAAATTTTTCAACTATGACTCTGGACGACACTACCTTTGCGGCGGCAAAGGCTTCAATAGCTTTTTCGTATGTTCTGATGTCCACCGTGATTCCTCGGCCATGATTCCCGTCCGTGGGCTTGATCACGAGGGGATAGCCTACATAGTTACAGGCTTCCTCCAGACCGATTTCCCTGCTGATGATAGTGCCGCGTGGCACTTCTACCTCTGCCTGTTCCAGAAGGTATTTTGTATCCTCCTTATCACAGGCCAATTCCACCCCGATACTGCTGGTTTCACTGGTCACTGTGGCCTGAATTCTTTTCTGATTGGCCCCATATCCCAATTGGCAAAGGGAATATTTATTTAGTCGGATCCATGGGATCCCCCTGCTTTCGGCTTCTTCCACAATAGAACCGGTACTCGGACCCAAACGCTGCGCTTCCCGCAGTTCCCTCATCGTCTGTATGTCCGGATCCATGTTGTAATCTTCACCTTTTATAAGGGCCTCACAAATTTGTACGGCCACCTTGGCTGCATATCGCCCTACACCTTCTTCAATATAAGAGAACACGACATTGTATACCCCTCTTTCTCCATAGCCGCGGGTGCGACCAAAACCTGTATCCATTCCTGCAAGGGTCTGAATTTCCAAAGCGATATGTTCGATCACATGACCCATCCAGGTACCTTCCTGCACCCTCATAAAAAAGCCGCCTTCCACTTCTTCTGAGCAGCGGTGTGAATACATACTTGGAAGTAATTCTTTTAGCCTGTCTAAAAAACCGGGGATGGTGTTGGTGGGATGGTCTTCCATCGCTTCGAGGTCCAATACCATCACAATTAAGTTCTGGCGGCGAACCGACCAGTAATTGGGGCCCCTCATCGCATTAATCTCAATAATCTTCATAATAGGGAGG
>JBGTMS010000197.1:0-2140 GCA_041743425.1 Zeaxanthinibacter sp.
TCAGTTAAAAGGCCCGGAACTAATTTTACTTCTTCTCCAAATGTATCACTACCTGTGAAAAGACGTAACGCTTCTGAACATGCTGCACTAACACAACTATGGCCCGAAACATAACTTGGAAATGGAGGACATAAGAATGTATCGGGAGAGTACGGTCTCCATTCTTTTCCTTTTACCTGGACCATTCCCTTTTCAGGCCCTGCCCAGGCTTTTATGATCTGCTCCTTGTAGTAATCATGCACTAAGGTGTAAGGCCTTGCGAAATCATAAAACATTTTTGTGTCCCATGCGGCAATGAATGCGTCCATCGCCGCGATTTCAATGAGGAAATACATCTTTACATCATCATCAAGGGTATGATTGTCGCGGACAGAAACCTGCTGTGCAAAGATAAGCCAGTGCCCGGCCTGTTGTACGGACTTTGGTCCGTCGCGCATGAATTCAACGAGCGCACGTTGTTCGTCTGTCAGGTTTGATTGCATGGCAACAACTTCCTTGATTTCATTTACCAGCTGCGCAGATCCAATGGCTGGTGGAGGCCCGGAACGGAATTGTGATGCTGAATCGAGCGCGACAGGTTTTACATTTCCCCATTGAGGCGTCAGGCATGGCGGAGCGAACGTGCCTCCATTACCATCTGAAAAATATTTGGGTTGCCATCGCGTCAGGTCTTTTAGATCATCGGGCGTGTTGGCCGGGTTATAGTTTGTATAGTCACTATAACGTGTACCATCAGAGTTGGCCACCTTACCGCTTTGATTGGATCCATCCTCCAGACGGGCCTCGAAAACTGTTTTCGCAGCAAGGTTACCGATTCCTGCTGGTGTATTTGGATCGAGTGACTTGTCATCAGGATCCATTCCAAACTCCAGCATTTTGTTTCTTAACAACGTAGAGTCTGAAAAGTAATATTCTGACATAGCCCTATATGCAGCATAACTGATAGCGATCTCCTTGTTTCTTAATGTGTGTTCTACTTCAGGTCTACGGTCGACGGAATTCAAATAAAGTGGTATTGCTTTTTTATCATACCGGCTCCATGCATCAAAGACAGAAATCCATACCAGCGCCAATATCCGGGAAGTAATAGTAGGCCTGGGTCTGAAGTTCTCGGTGTCATTTGCTGTACACTCCAGAGAAATTTTACCCCATTTGTAGGCGATGTTATTTATGCCTGTAGGTTCGGCGCTAGTAATTTCTTTTTCAGTGTGACTGGTTTTTGAGCAAGACTGAAAAAATAAAAACAGGAAAAGTATATAGTGGATAGATTTCATCCTTCATAAAAAATTTACTTCCTGACGGTTATAAGAACCACGGAAGCAAGGTACAAATAAGTAAACTATTGTGTGTGATTTCGGGTATAAACAAAGGAGCCGGAGACTCGAATCTCCGGCTTTACCTTTATACATTTTATCTTCCTAATCAGTCACATACGCCATCCTGATATCCGCAGTTCTGAGGATAACCACCATTGGTTCTATCAATTTGTGCCAGAGGTATTGGTCTTAGGATATGATAGTCCTGAATATTAGGTCCGCCTTGCAAATTATACAATCTTACATACTCGACTAATTTACCGGTTCTCGCCAGGTCGAACCACCTGCATTGTTCTGCATCCATTTCAAGTGCCCTTTCAAGAAGGATTCGATCGATGGTTACGTCGCCTGGTGTTATCTGCATTTCGGCAACTTTTCCAGGTTTTGCTGCTCTCGTTCTAACAACGTTAATATCATCTGCAGCGCCGGGAATTCCACCTTTAAACCGAGCTTCTGCACGAAGAAGGTGAGCATCAGCTAATCTCATAACAAACCAGTCTCTGGAGCCCTGCTCCCACTGAATCGCAGGCCTTCTGGGGTCAATGAACTTCGCAGAAATTGTAGGGAAAAGTCTTTCGTTGTAGAAGAATGGATCCTTTGGATAAAAATTAGGATCTGAACTAGGAAGCGTACTGGCTGGGTAAGATGCCTGTTGTTGCGTGATTACAGTATATCTTACTTTTAATTTTTCATCACCTAGCCAGTTAGCATCTTTTCCTGGACCGGGGTAAAACAGCGCGGTATCTCCAACTTCAAACCTTCTTTTTCCAATATCGGCGGCTGTTACAGTAGATCCATCGGCTTTTTTAGCCCCTTTATCTACG
>JBGTMS010000198.1:0-27992 GCA_041743425.1 Zeaxanthinibacter sp.
TGTCATGGGCCATTTTTATGGCGATTTTCATGGTGTCTGGGTCGGTAGCATCTCCGCTTAACGAAATACTTTCCGCGCCCAAAACCTTTTGGGCACTTTTGCAGCTATCTGAATTTCTTCCGACGACAAGAATATTCGCCCCATTTTCCTTTAAGGCAATGGCAGCGGCAAGACCCATGCCGGTAGTGCCTCCCATGATAATAAATGTTGTGTTGTTAAAATCCATCAATGTATGCCTTCAGATTTTTTGAAATTCTAGAGTCTGGTTATTCATAACGCTGCACTCATAACTTTCTATTTTAAGTTGCCCAAGGTTTGTCGCCTTGACGATATGGAATACAAGATTCGAATTTTCCGGGTACCGGTAGATAGTTCCGGGCCTGGATCATTCCGATTTCCGAAGAAAAATATCCTGAAATGATCAACAATTTTATAAGGTCAAAATAATGCGGTAATGGTTTTTTCATGCCTTCCATTTTTAGTTTGTAGGCCGTTGCCTCTGTTTGCATTTCCGCGAATAATCGTTGTCTTAGGGTCGACTTGGTCTCTGCGTTTTTGGCCGTGCAACGTTTCAGGATAAAAACGGGCAATAAAGCACGAACCCAGCATAACGATCTTCATACCAATGATTTTTATTTCATTAAAAGCACTTTCGATTCTGCGTCAGAAGAACCCATGGCAACCCTTAATGAGGTATCTGAAATTTCGATATAAATTCTTAAATTTTGGATGTTCTATATTTTTTATATAGCCTCTTGATTCCGTTTTTACCATCCAAAAGTATTCCGTACGAAGGTCCTGCTCCTTCTCCAGTCTTCCCGTAATTCGTTCTTGGGAACGAAATCGTTTGGAAAGGCCAGTTCTATTGCGGCTTGACCTCCGAAATTTTGCGATTTCAAAGCGGCGGCGATGGGTTCGAAATCGGTATCCCCTTGCCCTACGTATTCCGACCAGGTACCGTTTAGGTATTGATCCCGGATATGGAGGTATACGATTTGCTTCCCGTAAGTATTGATAAATTCCACGGGATCGATACCGCCACGGATCAGCCAATTGAGATCTGGGCCCAATTTGAAATCGGGAATACGTGCAAGCGTTCCCTTTAAATCGTGCATATCGTTTTCTAATTCATAAGTATGGTTGTGAAGGTTGGCTTTGATGCCATGATCTTCACAAACACTTCGTATTATTATTAGCAGCTCGGCCTGGTCATCAAGTTCCTGCTCCGTTTTAAGTCCGTCTTTGCCTCCTACTGAAATTCCGAAGGTTTTTCCACCAATTTCACCTAACCTAGGTATGATCACTTCAATATCGTCCAATATGGTTTGATGTTGGTTTTTGTCCCACATGTTAAAACCGACTCCGTATGAAGATCCTGATATTGGAAGGTTATATTTTTCTATGAGCCCTTGAATTCTTTTTACGCAATTGTCATGGCGCAATTGGCCTTCCATAATTTCTAAGCCATCGACGCTGGCATAGCTAAGGTCCGAAAAAACGGTTTCCAAAATAGGAGTTGCATCCCAGTTCGGAGGAAATTTACTGGCATAAACCCACAAATGGGCGTTAACTGGAATATTCTTTGCCTTGGTCGTAGTGATGAAAGAAGACATCAATACGTTTGGAACCATTAAGGCTCCGGCTACCCCTAAACCGGAAGCTTTCATAAAATTTCTTCTATGCAGGTCAGTTTTAATTTTCATAGGTGTGCAACTGTCCTATTAGGATTGCTTAAAAGCGATATTTTCATTACAAGTATCAACTTATTGGGATAAAAATAGTGTTTTTAACTTGTATGTACAAGTTGTAATTGTAATTTTAAATTTAATAGCAGTTTCTGACAATCCACATTCAGAGCCAGGTGATTTGCAAATTCATTTTTCAGTCTCTCCGGGTTTAGGACTTTCTAAGTGCAAATAAAGTTTAATGACATCTGGATTTATTTAAAATTCATTTTTAAAGAGTATTAGTGAATATTTGGTATTGAAAGGCATTATTCTTTCAGTATAAAAACGGCCTTAATTCTGGATGTATGAAAAAAAGTAAATACATCATCTTTTAATAAAATCGAAATTATAAATACGGCAGGCACGCATTCACAACAAGGCTCCTATAAGCAGATCAAATTCATCATTTTTTGGGAATGGATAAAACGATGCTTTTGCGCCTGTAACGGGGAGATTGGATTAAAAAGTCCCGAGACCAGATTATTACAGAGCCAACAGGAGTGCGTAAATGCTTTATCGACTGTGCTTAGGCTTCCTCTATTAGCTTCTTAATGACCTCTCTATCGTCCTTGACAGAATTATAGTGGTACATTGACTTTGCAAATAACAGCGTCTTACCACCTGGTGAGATTTACCTAATAAAACTCATGAAGGTAAGCAGCAATGTCTTTCCTCATACCAGAGCTTACCACTTTCCTGCCTGCAGGCCTTTAGATTTAGCCTATAAATTTAATTAGGATTAATTTGTCCGAGTTAAAATTTATCTTATCTTTGTAATCAATTTCAACATCATTTGGATGTTTTCAAAAGCATGTGAATATGGTATCAGGGCATCGACTTACATTGCCTTGCAATCCTTGGAGGGGAGGAGGGTGAGTCTAAAGGAAATCGCCGATAAAATCGATTCCCCGGTAGCCTTTACTGCAAAGATTTTGCAGCTATTGTCTAAAAACAATATCGTTGATTCCCAGAAAGGTGCGTACGGTGGCTTTGAAATCAATAGAAAACAGATGGATATCCTAAAACTGAGCGATATCGTTGATGCTATTGACGGTGACACAATCTATGCGGGTTGCGGGTTAGGTCTGAAGGAGTGCAATTCCGACAAACCTTGCCCTGTACACGACAAGTTTGTTGATATAAGGAACAACTTAAAGCAAATGCTGGAAAACACGAGTCTCTTTGAAATGACTGTAGGGCTGGCAGTTGGCCTAACTTACCTAAAACAATAAAAAATTTGGAATTAAATAGGACAAAAATATCCGATTTACAATTTGACCTAAAATTTACGGTATGATGGAAGTAATCGATACTCCTGAATTGTCCCATTTGCAAGCGGGTGGTTCCCTGAAAATTTTACAAATAGTAGGTAGGGATGGTATGCTTATGCCACCCCATCAAAGTTCGGAATAGGCGTTAACGTGGTACAGGCAGGGCTTGCACTATTGACAATGCCCGATTCAGAACTTTTATAGAGTGAAGGCTATGTCTTTATTATTCCCTCAAAAAAATATGTCCTAAAAATTTAAAAGGAATTAAAGGCTTTGGCGAGAATGGGTGTTGAATCAGATATCAATTTTATATAACCATAACATGAGAAATAACTTAGAAATAACAATTGGCCAAATGGTAGCGGAAGACTACCGCGTTGCACAGGTCTTTAAGAACCACAAAATCGACTTTTGCTGTAAAGGAAACCGTAGCATAGCGGAAGTGGTCAAAAAGTACAAACTAGACAAAGATGCACTGCTCGGCGAAATAGATGAAGTGCAACGGCAATCCAACAATCTTCGCACCGATTTTAAATCATGGCAATTGGATTTGCTTGCGGACTATATCGAAAACAAGCACCATCAGTATGTAGAGGAAAAAATACCGGTACTTAAACAATACCTGGCCAAACTATGCAAGGTGCATGGCGAAAGACATTCTGAACTGTTCGAGATAAACGAACATTTCAATGCCTCTGCGGGTGAACTGGCCGTGCACATGAAAAAGGAAGAATTAGTGCTCTTCCCATGGGTACGCAAAATGGTCAAGGCCGAACAGGAGGGCGGATCGATTGACAGACCACATTTCGGTACAGTGAAGAATCCGATCGCCAAGATGATGCAAGAACATGAAAACGAAGGCGACCGCTTTAGACTGATCGCTCAACTTAGCAATGATTATGTTCCACCAGCAGATGCCTGTAATACCTACCGCGTAGCGTTTTCGTTGCTCAGAGAGTTCGAGGAAGACCTGCATCGGCACATCCATCTTGAAAATAATATCCTTTTTCCTAAGGCAGAACTTATGGAACAAAAATTAGTGGCGTAAAGCTTTATGAAAACCAAACTCATAAAACGGAACAAGGCATTGCAGAGAGTAAGCCGTGAGCATCATCATAGCTTGTTACTCTGTTGGAAGATACGATCCGGATTCTCAAAAGGAATTGCCGAAGAATCAAAATCGCTGAGCTTGATCGAGGAAGAACTCGAACAACACATCCGATTTGAAGAGCGGATACTTTTCAACAAAATTCAAAGAACCGCGACGGAAGAAGAATTAAAAGCAATTTCAAAAATACATTACGATGAAAAATTCAATGACAATACCGATGATACATTCTGGGTTTGAACAAAGAGCGATCAAACCATTAAAATGGTACAATACGTTCTTGGCCGAATTTAAGAAACAACAAACCGGTTATTCAGCACTTGCTACTATTGGTCAAAGCTGCCTCGGGTCGGTAGCCGTAATGCTTTTGCTTATGCACGAAATGCCGATTATGATTAAAATGGTCTTTGTATTTCTGGTTACGATTCTATGTATGGGATTTAATGCGGCGGTACTGGCTCAACTGAAATCAAAAACTACTTTTAACCTTCTGATCTTAAGCTTGCTGTTCAGTTGCGCTGTAATTGTCGCCAATTTATTCTGAAGCCATTATAAGAACATATTTAATGATCGGACAGGAATGCTGCTTTACCTATAATGAATAATACAGCCAGGAATGTCGTGCGGAATTCAGGCAATACTAATATTTCAGTCTTTTGGAACTACTCTTCGATAAATATATCCAGAAGTAGACATGAAAATTTTATTTGTAATTGACGAGAATTTCAAATGAATGGAAAAACGGTAAAACGACCCCCAACAAGGCGGCCCTTGTAAAATATGATAGCGCAATTTTAATAAAAAGTTTCAAGCCTTTTTTTTGAATGCAATTTAGACATAATACCCATAAATGATAAGCTTTGACCGTTTCTAGAAATAGTTTAATGAGTATACCGAATTTAATAAACCCATGAACTCAGGACAAATGCAATTTGCAAATCCTGAGGTATGTCATGTTTATATACCCATTTGAAGATGAACTTTATTTGCTCAATATTTAGCAAAGCCAAGATAAAAACCATGCAATGAGACTCATCAATTTTCTTTCGACATTATTCTTTTTATACCTGCTGCCCTATGCAAATGCGCAACTTAGTGTTGATGCCGAACTGCGCCCCCGTTTTGAATACCGGCATGGTTTCAAGACACTTTTTCCCGACAATGAAGATCCGGCGGCCTTCGTCTCGCAGCGCACCCGGTTAAATGCACGTTATACTACCGAAAAATTGAACTTTTATTTAAGCCTTCAAGATGTTCGGGTATGGGGTGATGTGCCGCAATTGAACACTGCCGACAATGGTGGGCTTAGTGTGCACCAAGCTTGGGGAGCCATCTTGTTCGATAAAAGGTTTTTGCTGAAGCTTGGGCGTCAAGAAATCGCATACGACGACCAGCGGATCTTTGGCAACGTAGATTGGGCGCAACAGGCGCGTAGCCATGATGCCGCACTTTTGCAATTCGAGGATGAGAAATTCAAATTCGATCTCGGTTTTGCGTTCAACCAAGATGCCGAAAATGTGGTGGGAAACACGTTTACCATTGCTAACACCTATAAAAGCATTCAATATGCCTGGATGCACAAAGACTGGCTTAATTTTCAAGTAAGTTTTCTTTTTTTGAACAACGGAATGCAATTTATTGATGAGACCGATTCGGAAAATAACGAATCAAGATATTCACACACCATGGGTAGTCATTTAAGGTATTCCTTTGGAAAATTGGATTTTACATCTAATCTCTACCTTCAATTGGGAAAAGATGTCATGAACAATGACCTGAATGCCTATTTATTGGCATTAGGAGCGAACTACGCACCTTTAGAGCGTTGGGAATTCACCCTCGGCACTGAACTTCTTAGCGGTAATCATGTCGGTGCTCCCACGAACGGAAAAAACAAAGCCTTTAATCCTCTCTACGGCACCAATCATAAATTCAATGGTCTTATGGATTATTTCTTTGTGGGCAATCACATTGACAATGTCGGTCTATGGGATGTTTATGTCAAGGCCAAACTCGCCCCGAACCAAAAGTCAACTTTTATACTGGCCTTGCATAATTTCGCCTCCCCCTCCGAAATTGTTTCTAATATTTCCAAACAGTTGGGCATGGAAGCGGATTTGGTCTATTTCCGCACCATAAACGACAATATTGTCCTTTCGGGCGGATATTCCCACCTCTTTGCCAACGCCGGCATGAAAACCATTAAGAATAATTTTGACGCGAACACCAATAATTGGGCCTGGATTATGGTAACAATAAACCCTGTTTTGTTCAAACACCCGTTACCATGAATTAGTTAAAACAACATATGACAACTGTCATATTTCAGACTGGTAGATGATCGTATTTTTGTTTAAATAAAAGATAAAAAAGTCCTTTTTATAAAACCTTAAGGTCCTTTAAGCATGAAAGCAGTAGCTATACAATCTGAATTCTTAAGATACGTAATCGCATTTTTGGCCGTCAGCACTTTGATCACACTCTTCTCGTGTAAGAACGATAAAAGCCAAACGAAGAAATATGCCAGTAGCATGGAAATTCCAGCAACCGTTAAAATGAAGGCCACCTTGACCTCGCCGCCCAACGTACCAACGCCTACAGGCAAGAGATTGGCCAAAAAACTGATTGTCGATATGGAGATTCTAGAACAGGAAGGCGAAATGACCAATGGCGTAAAATATTTGTACTGGACCTTCGGCGGAACGGTACCCGGAAGTTTCATTCGCACCAAGGTCGGTGATGAAGTGGAATTCCACCTAAAAAATCATCCCGATAACAAACTGCCACACAACATCGACCTACATGCCGTTACCGGCCCGGGTGGCGGTGCGGAATCCTCTTTTGTGGCGCCCGGCCATGAAAAAGTATTTTCCTTTAAGGTGTTAAATCCGGGACTCTATGTTTACCATTGTGCCACCGCTCCGGTGGGCATGCACATTGCCAATGGTATGTACGGCCTTATTTTGGTAGAACCCGAAGAAGGACTGTCCGATGTGGATAAGGAATACTACATTATGCAGGGCGATTTTTATACGAAAGGCGCCAATGGCGACCGCGGTCTGCAACCCTTCGATATGCGAAAGGCAGTCGATGAAAATGCCGATTATGTGGTGTTCAATGGTAAAGTTGGCGCGCTAACGGGTGACAACGCCATTACCGCCAATGTAGGCGAAACCGTTAGGCTATATGTAGGCAACGGTGGTCCCAATCTCGTTTCTTCTTTTCATGTAATCGGGGAGATATTTGATAAGGTTCATATAGAAGGGGGAAGTTCGATCAATGAAAATGTACAGACCACTTTAATTCCTGCCGGGGGCGCTGCCATCATAGAGTTCAAGGTAGAAGTTCCCGGAACTTTCATTCTGGTGGATCACTCCATTTTCAGGGCGTTCAACAAAGGAGCTTTGGGCATGCTCAAAGTTCAGGGTGATGAGAACGAAGCGGTATATTCGGGCGAGTTGAGAGACGACATTTATCTTCCCGAAGGTGGTGGCATACAAAAAATGCCAGCAACGGGTGAGGTCCCAGAATCTGAAATACCGGCAAAATCGATGGCCGAACGGATGGAATTCGGAAAACAAGCCTACATGCAAACCTGTTTTGCTTGCCATCAGGCCGAAGGGCAAGGAATTCCCAACGCGTTCCCCCCCTTGGCAAAATCAGATTATCTGAATGCTGATGTAAACCGGGCGATCGATATCGTATTGCACGGCAAGACTGGCGAAATTACCGTCAACGGCAATAAATATAATAGCCTCATGACCGCACAGGCCATGACCGATGATGAGATCGCGAACGTGCTTACCTATGTTTATAACAGTTGGGGCAACTCTAAAAAAGAAGTTACGCCCGGAATGGTAAAATCCGTCAGGAGCGACAAATAAACGATACTATGGGCTATTTCCTAAAATCGGTTTTTATAACTCTATGTATCATGGCTCTCGCAAGAGCGCAGGCTCAGGATCTTATGGAAAAAATTAATGGAGGAACATATAGCCCCTTATACGGGGTTGATTCTACAGCAGTTACCATCGATGATTTTTTCATGGATATTTATCCTGTTACCAATGACGATTATCTAGAATTCTTACGAGAATATCCACCATGGCGGAAAAGCCAAGTAAAACGCTTGTTCGCAGATGGCAATTATTTAGTGGATTGGGAAGAAGATCTTAGTTATGGCAAGACACTTTCCGCTGATAGTCCCGTGACCAATGTATCTTGGTTTGCAGCGAAGAAATACTGCGAATGTCAGGGAAAAAGGTTGCCCACCATCGATGAATGGGAATATGCGGCTATGGCTGACGAAAGTACCACCGATGCCCGAAAGAAAGAAAGCTACAATCAAAAAATATTGGATTGGTACGAAGCACCCAGGACTTTTGATAAAAAAATCGGATCGACATTCAAGAATTATTGGGGCATCTACGACCTTCACGGATTGGTATGGGAATGGACGATGGACTTCAACTCCGTGTTGATTACCGGGGAATCACGAAACGATTTGAACAAGGACAGCAATCTGTTCTGTGGTAGCGCGGCCATCGGTGCCTCGGACCTGATGAACTATGCCGCCTTTATGCGCTATGCCTTTCGGGGAAGTATGAAGGCCGACTATTCCGTTAAAAACTTGGGATTTCGTTGCGCAATGGATGCTAAAAACTTTAAAAATATTTAGAAAAGGCTAAAAATGATACCCTTCTATGCATTTCATACGGGTTTAAGGAAATGACACGAAAAAAAAATATAATGATGAAAAAAACAACATTGATTCTTATATTGTTTTTGGTGTATGGCGGCCTTACATCCTGTAATAATAAGAAAAAAGACGAACTGGCGACAGTAACCTTCCAATGCCCCATGAAGTGCGAAGGGAACAAAACCTATAGTACGCCCGGCACCTGTCCGGTCTGTAAAATGGATCTTCAACCTGTCGAGCCCAAGGGTAGGGAAACCAACGAAATCTCCGACCTTTCCATTTATAATCTTCCATCGAAATGGACAGACCAGAACGATCAAGAGATCCAACTAGAAGATCTAAAGGGGAATATTTTGGTCGTGGTTATGATCTACTCCACGTGTAAAGCGGCCTGCCCCAGATTGGCGGCCGATATGAGGACGATAGCACAGCAAATACCCGATGCGGAAAAAAGCAAGGTTAAGATGGTGTTGGTCAGCATAGATCCGGAAACGGATACGCCGAAAAGGTTAAAAGAATTCTCAGTAGAAAATGAAATGGATTCCGATCAATGGGTTTTCCTTAGGGGTTCCGAGGCCGATACCCGAGAATTTGCCGCGGTCTTGGCCGTGAACTATAAGCAAATTTCCCCCATGGATTTCTCACATTCCAACATCATAAGCGTTTTCGATCAAGGAGGACAACTTGCATATCAAAAGGAAGGACTCGGTGTCGACCATAAAAAAACGGTTGATAAAATTTTAGAACTCGCTCATTGAGAATCGATCTTTTTTTATTAAAACGTATTTAAACGCTTTTTAAAATGAAGATTGCCAAGGTGTTGAGGTCCGATTGATCTATGACGTTATTCGAAGTTTTTCCCTTAGCAAGTCTTGCCTGAAAAAAATTATCGGTATTGGTGTCGATCTGTATCCCTTCCTTCCGTTCAAATTTAGACAGTTTCTCTCGTCATTAAATTTTAGGAACCCTGGAAAAATTATAGTTGTGGCGGAAGAATCGCATTTGCCGGTGGTATCAATATAACCACTAAGCATCCGAAAGGTGATCCTGGCTTGGTACAAGATGCCTTCTACAACAAAGGAGCCTTCGGCAACAATGGGCATATGTATTCGCCACGGACTGGTACTTGATAAGCCAAAAAGCCGTGTTGGTATTAACTTTAGTGTTATCTATTGAAGACACTTCGGAAACGCCAGTACAAATTGTATCCGGAGGTCCTGATGGTGATTTTCCTGCCATGGAACGGGCTTATTTTACGATTATCAAGAAGGCAAAGGACTATCTGTACATCAACACTTATATTATACCGGGGCCAGCTATCTTACAGGCTTTACAAACCAGGGCACCTAGTTGTGCCGACATATGATGGATTGTTTCTGAAAATGCTGATAACAAGATCGTCCGATGGAGCGTGCACTCCTACTTTAAGTCGATGCTAAAATTTGGGATAAAAACCCATCTTTTACCTAATGGTTTCCTACACAGTGAGATTATCGTAAGGGATGATTCTGTTTCAACATTTGGAACGACCAATCTCGAGTACCGTTGCTTCGAACCGAACTATGAAGTGAACGCCATAGTTTGTAATGGACCGTGCGCTAAATCGTTAAAGGATGATTTTTAAAGGATAGTTATGTCATCCGCGTACCCTCGTTCCAAGATTATGCACTGCGGTCATGGAACGAAAGACAAAAGGCAGATTTGCGAACGGCCTTTAATCCCCACTTATAGAATCAAGGCACCGGAGCCTATTTCATTTTTGCAAGTCTTACCTTCTTCGAATTCGTCAATATTTTGCAGGGTAATGTTCGCTATATTTTCCAAAGCTTCCCTAGTTACGTAAGCTTGATGTGGGGTTAACAACACATTCGGAAACGATAAAAGCTTCTTAAGCTGCTCATCTTTGATACCATCATCTGAATTATCCCTGAAAAAAATTCCTTTTTCTTTTTCATATACATCAGTGCCGTAAGCACCGATTCTTTTTTCATCCAAAGCCTTTAATAATGCCTTGTGGTCAATAATGCCGCCCCTCGCGGTGTTAATAAGTATGACTCCCTTCTTCATCCATCCAAGACGCTTCTGGTTGATCAATGCATGATTTTCATATGATAATGGAATATGCAGTGTAATAATGTCAGACCTTCTGCATAAGTCTTCTAAAGAGATGTATTCAAAGTCATAAATCTTTACCAGGTCGATATCGGGCTGCAGGTCATGGGCCAAAATTTTGCAGCCAAATCCGTTCATGATTTTGACCATCACCGAGCCAACACCCCCGGTTCCTATAATACCGACGGTTTTTCCATGAAGATTAAATCCCATTAATTCATCCAATAAAAAATTGTAGTTATGCACCTGACGGTCGGCCACCCTTATTTTTCTAATAAGGGTAAGGAGAAGGGCAGTAGAATGTTCGGCAATGGCATGTGACGAATAATCAGGTGCATTAGCCACCTTAAAACCTAGTTGATATGCCGGTTTTAGTTGAATATTGTTGAAACCGGTTGATCTTATAGCGATGTATCTCACTCCCAGCTCCCATAGTTTTTCGAGAACCACATTGCTGGCATCGTCTCCCGAAAAAATGGATATTGCCTTATAACCAGCCGCTTGGATTGCAGTTTCGCTGTCCAGGGCATTTTTAGTGTAGGTAATAACGTGGTTGTTCGAATTGGCCTTTTCCAAAAATGGTATTTCGAAAGCTTTTGCACTATAAACCAGTAATTTCATCGCTATTTTCTTTTCTAAATATCAGGTCCTGTTCTTCCATAGCCAGTACTACAAGTTTTATGTATTCATTGACCGATTTTTCAATGTCTTTTGGGTCGGTAATATCTATACTGCCTCGCCAAATCATGGCTCTTTCTTTGCCCTCACAAATACAATAGAGCGTCGTTTGTGCCTGATATACCGTAAAGGTTTCATAGTATCCGTCATCATAAAAAATATCCTGATGTTCCAGATAATCTTCATTGAAACGCCCTTGATAGTTATTCCACTTTGCAACAGTTCTAATAAACGTCTTCCTGTCTTCCGAACCAATTATTTTGGTAAAGAGAATAGCGTCAAAATCTTTATCTAACAGACTTTGCTCCACATCATCCAGCTCTTCTTCCGTTTTTCTTGAATCCGTGAAATTCACATCAAAAATATCAAGGCTACGCAAGGCCTCTACATTTCTTTTGTCAAACTCCTTTTGCAATTTGGTTTCAAAATTTTCACGAGCTTCCTGGTTTTGCGTCATTCCGACGATCAACACCTTGTTGGCATGGAAAAGCACAATATCGGGGCTTTTCCAGTTTTCGACCAGACTGACCGAAGAACAGCCGGAGAGGAGAATTATTAGTAACAGTAGTGGCTTTTTTATACTATTAATTTTCATGGCTTATGGTTTTAAGTTTGTATTCCGGATTTCCAATAGCCGTTTTATTTTTCCGGGTCTTTAAAATCAAGCTCAATTCGGCAAATCCTTTTTCCTTTATGGTTCTGTAGTCGAAAAGAAATTTATATACCCTTTTGAATAGGTTTTGGTGTGTCTTAACATAGGCCTTTTCCATTTCAAGTTGATCTGTATCATCCATCATAATTTCCAACTGGTTCATATGTTTTTGGACTTGTTTGAAAATAGTGATCAGCCTTCGTTCATTTTCAGCGAGTGCCTTCCTGAAACTTATGATCTGCCCTAATTGTTTCTCGTCAATGGGTATAGTAGCGAACGATTGTAGCAGGGTGTTAAGAAATTGCTGCTCAGCTTTGATGAAAGAGAGTTCTGAGAAATACTTCTTGGATTGTTGATGTACTTCTTCGGCATCTATCCATTCTATATAACTGTATTTTTTTTCGGTATACATGTCTGATGATTATTAGAGGTTTCGGAATGAATTGGTCATCAAGGTAAGTTAGATGGGGGAGAGCAAAAATGATATTTGTCAGTTAGCGGTTTTCCGACTTATAAAAACTCCTCCTGCAAAACATAAAATATCGATTTTCTATTTGTGAAATTCCTTGACAAAATTATGGGCATTGGCACCAAGGCTGTCGTGTTGGGGTAACAATTCCTTTGTTTAGTACTATGCCTACACTCCAAATCCCCACCCAGGATGTGTTGGTACCTGGTTAACATTTTGCAGCTCTTTTATATACGCCTTGTTTGTTCCCTGTAGATGTCATCAGCTTATATCGGCTGGAAGCATTGTGTGAATTCATGTTAAAGGCAATAGAAACCATAAGTCGATCAATAACATTGTTAACCTCTCCTATAAACTGTAAATTTCATTTCCATTTTTGAATTAATCAGGGGTTCTTTCCCTTTTTACATAGATCAGGTCACAATACCTCCTTTCCATTTATGTAATGCTACCCTCATAATTCCCGGAGATTCAGATAGTATACTTTGACGACTTTCAAGCGATGTCTACACAAAAATTTCAAGCACTTCTTTCAATTTTGGGATATGCACTTTCCAACCATAAATATCCCTAATCTTTACTTTTAAGGCATCCATGGCAGAGGGCTCTCCATGAATCAGGAACACACATTCAGGAATGTTTTTGATGTCTTTCATCCAGTTCAATAATTCTTTCTGATCTGCATGTGCGGAAAGACCTTCCAAGCGAACTACTGTAGCCTATATCGGATAATATTTTCCAAAAAGTTTCTCTTGATGTGCCCCATCCAATAATTGTCTTCCCCTTTTGCCTTCAGCTTGATAGCCAACCAACAAGACCGTTGTAGATGGGATATCATTAGGTGTGTCTGCAGGGAAAAAGTACGCAATGGCATCGGCATCAATAACAGCATCGGCCTAGCCAGGGAGATAGCCTTTTTAATAGTGTTTTCTACGTTCCAGTTATGCGCTAAGCTGCACCACATCCTGCGGATCTCTTTTGGGTGGTTACTTGTCAGATCTCCGCACTTTGGCCTGAGAAATTCCAGTTCGCCGCAAATCTTCTTAAATTTTTATTGGCACTCATTCAGCCTTATGATACAGCCTTTCTCATTATCCAGTCAAGTACTATTTTCATAACCTTCGCAATACTATATTTCGATTAGTGTAAGGCCAGGATCGGCACCTTGGCATCGTAACCAATTTCCTTAATCAATGGCTGGGAAAATACACTTCCAAAGAAGAAGTGCTTTCTATTGATAAAGGCGAGTAAATCGCTATTCCTGCTTTCTATAAATGAAGTTATCCCCTCGGATACATCTTTTTCCGATAGGGTATGGAAATTATGGTCTATAGCCCCCAGGATATCATCAAGCAATTTTTTGTTGCTCTTTTGTTGGTCGTCCAATTCAGGTTTTTTCGCTACATACAAAATCTGTATTGAAGTATCGTGCATTCTGGCGAGTTCAATGAGGTAATTCAATTCTTTGCGTTTAAAGGTAGACTTGTAATCTGTGGGGAAGACAATTTCTTTTGGTGTTGAAAAACGTACTTCCTGAGGGACAGCTAAAACCGGGCATTCCCTGATTTTTTCCATGGCATTTATGGTATTGCTTCCGAAGATGACCCCTCTGTTACTAGTAGCCCCCTTTGTTCCCATGACCACGAGATCGATATCGTTTTCTGCAATAGTTTGTTTTACCGCTTCCGATAGAAAATTAAAGGAAGAAAGCTTGTGGTAAGTATGCCTTGAATTGGCATTGTTCAGCCCAAGTAAATCAAATAGTTTAATAAAGTTATCCTCGGACTCGGCTTTTGCAGTTTCGTATTCGGTACTTCCTGGTTCCGGGAGATTCAGGTTACGGGTAGTATAATAATCCAATCTGAAAATGTTCAGGAAATAGAACTCGCAATTTAGTTTTGCGTACAAATCGATTGCATAACGGGAAGCGTTCAGTGCGTTATTTGAAAAATCCGTAGGAATCAAAATTCTTTTGTTCATGATACTTCTTTTTAGTTATAGCGTAAATGTAAAAGCACCCTTCTGAATCTCCTATGACAATTGTCAGTCTTCTATGGGGAGGATCAGAAACGGGATACCAGCATACATGCTTACATCCTTGATGACCGGTTCCCTTACAAGCCTTTCAAAGAAGCTCCGTTTGTGGTGTACCATGACAAACATATTGATATTCCGTATATACAAGAATGCATCGATGATCAGGGCCTTATCGTCATACTCTTTTATGTAATGAAAACTGTGGTCGGTACCTTTTAGGCATAATTCAAGCAGCCTGCTGTTAGATTCTTGTTCACTGTTCAATATTTCCTCTTCCGCTATATGCATGATACGAATTGAGGCTGCGAAAAGAGAGGCCAAAAACAGCATGGGCGTTATGGTCTGCTTAACACAGCCTTTTTTAAAGTCAGTCACGTAGGCGATTTCTTTTGGCGCTTTAAAATCGACTTGCTTGGGTACCACCAGAATAGGACAAAGATTAGTGCCATTCACTACCTGAATTGTATTGCTGCCCAGAAAAATTTCTTTGGCCCCTGTATCTCCTTTACTGCCCATCACAACAAGGTCTAGGTCATGATCATGGATCATATTCCTAATTACTTTGGTAAGAATTCCTTTTTTTGAAGCCATATCAAATTTATGTCGAGGATTGTCATTGTCCCTGACAATTTTATGTATGACCTCGGTCAACTTTTCCTTCGATTCGACATGAAGCGCCTCCAGCCGCTTATTGCTCCCGAAGAGTTTCGTTGTTTTACCGCGTAAAGCGGTGTTTTCATCATATACATTAAGTATATAAAAGCAACAGGGCCTGTCCGACAGAAGTTTTGTAGCGTAAAAAAGGGCAGAATAGGCATCATGAGAAAAATCGGTCGCAACAAGTACGTTTTTCATTTGAGTCATTTTAGTTCTGTGAAAGCACCATTAAGGGCACGGTAATATGAAAACCTATTTTTTTAACGACAGGTTCTATAAATAATCGCTCTATAAAAGTGTGTTTGTTCTGTACCATGACTAATAAATTTATATTCTCTTTGTCCTGAAAGGCATTCACTGCCTGTACAATATCGTTATCCGGAACTTCGTGGAGAAGCGCACTATTACCTAACAACTTTTCAAGCTGAGCCTTATGTTTTTCCTGTACAATGTTCAAATCGTACCCCGTGCGGACATGCATTACGTTGATCCGGGATTTGTGCTGCCTCGCAACCTTCAACAAATGCGACATATTATGTTTTCTGTATTCTATCTCATAGTCGGTGGGAAATAAGATTTCCTTTGGGGCTTCGTATTTATATTTTGGAGGTACTGCTATCACTGGAATTGTGGACTTTTTAATTACGTGTACCGTATTGGTGCCAAAAAGTATTTCCTTGGCGCCTGTAGCGCCTTTGGTGCCCATTACGATAAGATCTATAACATGGGTATTTATCATTTCAGATATTTCACCTAAAAGTGTATTGAAAGCGATATGAACGACAAAGGAATGTTTCTCGTTTTCAAATTGATTTTCCAAACGGCTCTTCAATTTCTCTAGTTGGATCATTGAGGTTTCCTTCATCAAATCGCCCAGACCATATTGAGCAGGATAGGTCAACAAATATTCCGTATGGTAAACGGGAGGGGTATAGGCATGCATTAAATAGAAGGTGCATTTCATATCTTTATAAACCTGAAGTGCATAGCTGACAGCCTCATAAGAGTTATCTGAAAAATCGGTGGGCAACAATATTCTAATCATGATTGATCTATTTGATTTCCGGTTAAAATTAAAGGAGCAGAAATCCGAAAACCATGACATTAGTCAGTTTACCGGGATATGATTTGTATTACTTTTAAAACTGAATTAAAGGGACATGAAAAGCAGTTTTTCAAAAATTATTGACTCGGCGACCCCTGTTATTGTGGATTTTTATGCCGATTGGTGCGGTCCATGTAAAATGTTGGCACCTATCTTAAAACAAGTCAAAGACACTATGGGCGATTCCATTAAAATCGTCAAGATTGATGTGGATAAAAACCAGGCGATAGCCTCAAAATATCAGGTGCGCGGGGTGCCTACTATGATATTGTTTAAGAACGGAAAACAACTTTGGCGGCAGTCGGGGGTTTTGCAGAAAGGGGAGATAATCAGTGCTGTCAAGTCCCAAACTTAGCTATTTCAATTTAAAGACCTGGGGTCGTACCAGTTCATAGAACCTGCGGCTATCTTGATTTTCATTCATGAATCACCAAAAAAGGAATTTTGGTATGATAGCTGATTTTTTCAACACTAGGTCTGAACAGTATGCGTTCCAGAAAATTCAGATTTTTAGCCACCATCACCAACATATCCAGATCACGACTTTCAACAAAGCATTGTATGGCGTCTTCCAGTTTTTTTGCCGTTAAGGTATGAAAGGAATGTTCGGTGTCTGTAAAATAGTCCTTTAAAAATTCGCGGTTTCTCAACTGAGGTTCGTTGAGATTATCCATTCGGGTTGACACATACAGAAACCGAACCGCTGATTTGTGTAATAGTATCAGATCTTTTAAGTTCTCCAGCACCTTAATATCATAGCTTGATTTATAGTCTGTGGGAAATCCTATTTCTTTGGGTCTGCTATACTGGCTATCTTCCGGAACAGCCAGAACAGGGCATTGAACTTTGGTCATTACATTGCCCGTGTTGGTACCGATGGAAACAGCTTTTAAACCTGATGCACCTTTAGTTCCCATGATGATCAGATCTATTTTTTTTTCTTTGACCATGTGCTTGATATAATCTGTGAAAAAGCCATAGTGAGCTGAAGAGTGAAAAGTATGCTTCGTATTGAAAAACAAGCGTTCTATTTCTGTTATAAGTCCTTCCAGTTGCTTTTTACTGTCCTTTAAGATACTCTGCTCCAAGATTTCCTGGGATGCATACATCGCCGCCTCACCACCGGAATAGGCCGTAATCGGGCTTACATTTACGAGGTAGAAATTGCACTTTGTTTTTTGGAACAATGCCAATCCGTACTGAATGGCGTTCCAGGCATTGTTCGAAAAATCGGTGGGTATAAGTACGTTTTTCATTTTTGGAATATATTTACTTTGTCGGATAAAATTATCAGAACATAATGCCCTGTCCAATGATAATTATCATGTGGATGTCTGTTTCTCAAGCTAATTGTTGATAAAACAATTTTTAAGGAAAGACAATATATTCATTGGCCTATAAATTTTAACAGAGGAATCCGGAAATAATGTATACCACAACCAGAAAATGTATTTCGTATTTTGAATTCCATAATTAAAGGGAAAGTGAGCCTATAATCCGGATGTGGAACCTGAAGTAAGGAGCGTATTAAAAATGTGTTACGGAAATACCCCAATATAAATGATCCGGTCATTTATTAAAATTATTGTCATCCCCATTTCGCTCCTTCGGTCTGTTCAGAGCAAAGGTGCTTAATGATGTTGCTTAGTATCCCTGAACTTTTCTGAGATCTGTCAGAAAAGGCGTAAGTAAGGGTATATTTTTTGGATCGCTTCTAATAGATTTATCTGGTCAGGTTTTGCATAACCAAAAATGGAATTTTGGGTCGAAGGCCAATTTCGTCAACGGTTGATCGATATAACATATCCTCCAGAAAAGAGTGTCTGGTATTGACCATAACCAAAAGGTCGATGCCTGTTTGTTCTATATTTTCCAAGATGGCTTCTGCTTTATTTTTTACGGGTGTGCGTTTAAAGGACAGATAGGCACTGGCTAAGGATTCACTTAGAAAGCGCTTGTTATCAATTTGCCGATGACTCAAATCTTCAAAATCTGAAATGTACAGGCAGTGGACTTCCGACTTGAATTCGGCCGCCAGGGTGTTCAACAGTTTTAGCTCTCTGCGCTTGTATAGCACCATGTAATCGGTAGGAAATAATATTTTTTGCGGATGCTTGAATTTATAATTTTCGGGAATGGCAAGCACCGGGCATTGTACGTATTTGAATACCTGAACGGTATGGCTGCCAAACGTAATGCTTTTATCGGCAGTTTGACCCTGGGTTCCCATAATAACGAGATCGACATTGATTTGGTTTACAAAATCGTTAATGGCGTCGACCAAGGAGTCAAAGACAGAAAGAGCCTCATAGGAATGTTTGGGGTTATGCTCTTTTTTCTTTAGTTTTTCTACAAGTTCATGGAGCTTTTTGGCCACACGCTTCCTGACCGCCTCTTTTTGCTCTACAAAAGTTGCGTCATCATTTTTCTTAAAGGGACCGTAGACCTCGTCGGCATATGCATGCAAAAAGTAAAAATTGGTACGTTCACATTTATAAAGGTCGTGTGCATAGTCAATAGCGTGCATGGCATTAACTGAAAAATCTGTAGGTATTAAAACGGTTTTCATAATATGAAGTATAGTTAAACTAGCGAAAATATTAGTCCAGTCTTTTAAAAACAATGATACATGTCATCCTGGGAAATCGGCCGTAACCACTTGTAATTTGGCTTATGCTCTGAGCGAAAGGAGCGGAATTTGCGTTGTAAAGCTTACTTCTTCTACGGTGGTATCCAAGAACAGCTTTTGTAATAGATCGTGATCTTTGGAAAGCATGATGATAAGATCCGCCTCCACGCTTTTGGCAAAGATGTCAATACCAGCCTCTGGTTTTCTTGAGATTATTCTGTGAAAGCTTACCGGATTGCTAATTGTATCAAAGAGTTGTTTTGTCAGTAGTTGCTGCTGCTGCTCCACATTCTCAATAAGGGGGTTGCCCGGTTTTGTAACATAGAGTTGCTTGATTTCCACCTTGTGAGAACCTATGAACTGGGCGATTTTTTTAAGGATCGTCTCATCATATACTACCTTAAAGTCGATGGGTATTACTACCTGTTTGAAATCTTTATAATTGGCCTGATCAGGAACGACCAGTACATCGCATTCCAAATTGGTAATTACATCTCCCGAAAAAGTACCCATAAAAAACTCCTTGAGGTCGGAAGCACCTTTGGTACCCATGACAATTAAATCTATTTTCTTCTTTTCAATATATTTTCGGATGGATTCCAAAAAGAAGCCCTCTTCAAGACCAGTGGTAAATTGATGGATTGTATTCCCGGAGATGGTCCTTACATATTGTTCAAGGTTTTTAAGCCTTTGATGAATGTCCTTGGGTTCTTTTTCCACCAAAATATTGGTTCCAAAATCATATACTGGCTTTTCATTATAAGCCAAACCCTCTACATCAACATGAAGAATATAGATATGACAAGGTTCATCCCTGAACATTTCGATCGCATATCGGATAGCGTTCTTAGAGTTGTCTGAAAAATCGGTAGGAATTAAAATTTTTTTCATCATCGAGCGGTTATAGTCATCGCTCAAAAATATCCGGGGAAAAGTTCAGGAACAATGATATTTATCAGTTAATTGAAATACATATATGCATATTCGCTCTTATTCGTGTAGGACTAACATTGGTATGGTGGAATGGATACTTAACTTTTCAATGGTGGAATCGAAAAATAATTGATGTAGAAAATTAAGGTTTTTAGCTGCCATGAGAACCATATCAATATTTCCTCCGGCGGCAATGCCCTCAATAGCGTTTTTGACTTTTTCATCAGCTTTGGTCAGGAAGCTGTGTGAGTCTGCAAAAAGTTCCTCCAGGTAGTCTGCCAAATATTGTTTTTGTTGTATCTGTAATTTGTTAAGCTGACCTTTTGGTTTCGAGACATTGATCACCCTGAGGTGAGCCTTGCTGATATTGAGCATTTCGGAAATGGACTCCAAAATATTATGAGAATAAAAAATATTGAAATCCGTCGGAAAAGCAATTTCCCTGGGTTTTTTCAGATGCACCTTTTCCGGGATGATCAAAAGGTTACAAGGCACTTGGGTAATAACAGCTCCCGTGTTGCTTCCAACTACGGCTTGCTGTGTCCCGGAAGTCCCATTGGCTCCCATCACAATCAGATCTATTTTTTTGTCGGCCACAGTCTTACGGATACTGCTAATAAGACTGCCATTTTCCTGAAGTGCGATGAAATGATGGTGTTTTCTGCTGGTTAGTGACCTTATTTTTTTCAACAAATCCGAAAGCATTTTATGTGTCGAATCATTCTGAAATTCGGACGGCGAAGTAAACGAATTGGCCGTCAGTCCCGATGGATTAACATAATTTACGTGAAGTATGTAGAAGTAACAAGGGATATTTTTAAATAGCGGGACAGCATATTTAAGGGCATGCCAGGCGTTGTCTGAAAAGTCGGTGGGAACTAGTATGGTCTTCATGTAATCTATAGCTGCTACGTGACAAATATAGCAATCCACCTATCCCTGAATTATGACTTTTATCATACTCAAAAGACACTGTATATTTCCAATTCCTGTTCTTAGATGATGTATTGCAACGCTTTGAGTTCCTTAATGCGTATATTTCTTCCCTCAATGGCAATAAGTCCTTCCTTTTTGAATCCCGAAAGGGTGCGGATCAAGCTTTCTGTAGCGATGCCCGCCACACTTGCCAGGTCGTTTCTCGATATTTTAATCGGATCCTCTGCATTTGTGTTCATGATTTGCGCAAATTGCAAAAGTGTTTGTGCCGTTTTTTTACGAACTGAGCTGTAGGCCATCTGTAGCAATTGTGCCTTAATTTCTGTAATGTTGTTGGTTAAAAGTTCCATGAGGGCTACAGAAATATTGTGGTTTTTCTCCAAAATGTTTTTGAGGTATGATTTAGAAATTCCCGCAAGTTCCACATCCTCCATGGCGGTGGCGGATTCCTGACAAGGAGTGCTGTTCATAAAAGAGGTAAAACCTAAAAAATCATCGGCACGATAGAGTGAAGTAATCAACTCCTTTCCGTCATAATCGGTGGTATGGCATTTAACCATCCCTTTTAAAATAAGGTAGATGCTGGTGGAACGGGAGCCTTCGGTATAAATAGTCTTTCCTTGCGCAAAATTGGAAAGTTCTCCATTATCGTCAAAAAAGTTCTTCAACTCATTCAGGGTACGCATTTCATCCTGAGATGGTAAAACCTGCTGAGAATCGTTACGCATATTCGCCAGTAAGTGGGCTTTCGCCAAACGACTTTCCACGGCACTGATCAGGTCTTCTTCTTCAAATGGCTTCGTCAGATAGTCATCCGCACCCAGATCCATGCCCTTACGAATTTCCTTATGTTCTGTTATAGCCGATAGGAAGATAAAAGGGATGTGTTTGGTTTTCTCATCGGATGAGAGATTTTGCAGTACCCCATAGCCATCAACTTCGGGCATCATAATATCACAAATGATAATATCGGGCAATTTTTCCTTTGCTATCGAGATACCAATTTTACCATTGGATGCTGTCATTAATAGGTATCCGGAAAGTTTTAATAACTCTTCAGTATTTTCTCTTAATGCCTTGTCATCTTCGATCAATAGAATTTTTTTCATCTCCTAAACTTTGATTGGCTCTCTGGGAATGGTTACAACAAAACTTGACCCGCTGTTTTCTTTACTACTAAATTCCAGGGTTGCCCCCAGATTCTCCAAATGTTGTTTAGCAATGTTAAGTCCAATACCTGTTCCTTGAGTCAATAGGGCATTTTTCGCCCTGAAATAGCGGTCGAATATATACTTTTGTTCCACCGCTGGTATTCCGATACCCTGGTCCTCTACTTTTATCACGATGGTTTCTGCCTTCATTATAACCATCAGGTCGATTTTAGAATTCTCAGGGGAGTATTTTATGGCGTTGTGAATAAGATTGGACAAAACCAATTCCAATGTTTTTTCATCGAATTCGATGACAATATCGTCTATATTATCGGGATATTGGATTTTTTGACCTGATTTGAGAAGCATGTTGGCATCATAAACCACTTCATTGATAACCTTGCTCAAGTGAAATGTTTCAAGTCTATAATTCACTTTTCCTGAATCCAGACGTTCCACAGAAAAAAAATCGTTGAGGATATTGTCCAGATATTTCACTTTATTACGGATAGTCGTGACGTGCTTGTCGCGTTTGTCCTGTTGCTCGGTCTGGGTATACTTCCCTAACAGTGTTACTGAAGTCAGAATACTGCTCAGCGGAGTCTTGAATTCATGAGATACCAGGGATAAAAACCGCGTCTTTAATTCATTCAGTTCCTTTTCCTTTGCCAGGGCCTCGGTAAGCTGTTTGGTGCGCTCATCGACAGTCTTTTCCAGTCTTATGGTATAATTTCTGCGTTCCGTAATATCGAGTATAATAGCCACAAAAACCTGCCTCTCGTTCATTACGGACAATTGGAGGTGTACTTCAATGGGATATGAAGAGCCATCCTTTCTTCGATGCAGGGTTTCAAACTTGATTTTGCCTTCATTACCTTTTATCAAGGGTTCGACCATTTTTTCGAACATGGGCTGACTAAATTCGGTTTTAATATCGACTGGTGTCATCTTGGCCAGTTCGGCCATATTGAAACCAATGTTGCGCCTGGCCTCACTATTCACGTTGATAAACTTAAAGGTATGCGCGTCAAAGACAAAAATTTCGTTCAATGATTCCTCGAATATCCGGGACCAATGGCTCAGCTCCATTTCCTTTATCTTGCGTTCCGTAATATCGGTCACCAGGGCCATCACGTACGTGGAACCATAAATTTCAAAAGGATTCAGTCCAGCCTCTACCGGAAACTCTTCGCCATTCTTGCGTATACCCTTAAGATCACGCCCATGACCCATTTGTCGTTTTTCGCTTTTTTCGATAAACTGCTCTACATATTGGTCATGGTATTTGTGGTATCGATGGGGTAAAAGAATATCCAATGGTTTTCCGTGGAGCTCGCCCTTTTTATATCCAAACATCTCCTCGGCTGAAGTATTGGTGGCAACAATTTCCTGGTTGGTATTTACCACAATGATACCTTCCGAAACACCTTCGGAAAGGAGATTGAAAATATCACTGTTCTTTTGGAAATGGTACATATTTCAAAAATAAAGATTTACGACTGATATATGTCATAGAAATCCTGGTTTTGACCCCCTATATTAGGTACATATATTAAAAGTAATTATAATACAAAATACTCAGCAAACGGTGATTGCCGTTTATGAAAACTTGGGCAAATTGTTCTATGCCATAGCGATCAGCGAAGGTTGCGTTCATGAAAAGGAATGGGATAAAGTGAAGGAGTGATAAATAATAATTTAATTATGGATCGATTAAAGGATAAGGTAGCCATCATCACCGGAGGCGCGGGAGGTATTGGGATTACCACCGCAAAATTGTTTTTGGAGGAGGGCGCCAAAGTTGTCATAGTGGATATCAGCAAGGAGCTTTTGGAAAAAGCCGGATCTGAACTAGACCATAAAAACCTTTCCTATTGCGTGGCCGATGTCTCCAACGCCGCGGACAACCAGAAGTATGTGAAGCAGACCCTGGAAGAACATGGCAGGATCGATATTTTTTTCTCCAATGCCGGCATTGAAGGAACTTCCAGGCCCATTATGGATTATCCGGATGAGATTTTCGACAGGGTTATTGCTATCAATCTGAAAGGGGTATGGTTGGGCTGTAAACATGTTATTCCTAAAATGAAAAAAGGGGGAAGCGTGATGATTACATCCTCGGTAGCGGGACTCAAAGGGTTTGCAGGTCTGGGTGCTTATGTGGCCACCAAACATGCCATCGTGGGGATTATGCGGGTGGCGGCTTTGGAGAACGCCGAGCGAAAAATACGCGTAAATACGATACATCCTGGCTTGGTTAACAATGACATGATGCGTCGTATAGAAAAAGATATGTCTCCGGATGCTCCGAAGGAAGTCATGAAAGGTTTTGAGGCCACAGTTCCGTTTGGCAGGTATGCAGAATCTGCTGAAATTGCTCAGATGGCACTTTTTTTAGCTTCTGATGACAGTAAATATGTGACCGGCTGCACACACGTTGTAGATGGGGGAATGTTGACAGCCTGATAACAGTAACCTCTTTGTTGGTTGGTATTTTAATAGCTAGTTATGAAATCAAAAACCCAGCTTTTGGTTGAACTTTGGACGGAGGCCAGAACAAGATTTACAAATCAACTAACAAACCTTGCTGAAGAATATTTGAAGAAAAGACTTCCCCCCTCGGTCAATAGTGTGGGTTTTCTTATTCGACATATCGGGGATGTGGAACTTCTCTTTGCAAAGAATGTTTTTGATGGTAGAGATATAAATGTTATCGCCAAAACGGTCATTGCTCAAACCGATACCGGGGTTTGGGAGGATCTTGCCGAACTCAAAGCCTATGTCTCCGACTCTTTTAATACCTTAAAGACAGTTGTGTTACAGCAAACGGAAGCCGATTGGGAATGTAATATAGCTACCAAAGAATTCGGCACAAAGACGAAGGCGGAAGCTTTCGGGAGAATTATATCACATACCAACCATCATGCAGGGTAAATGATGATTTTGGTTAAATATGGTATTTAAGTCAGAGAATTCTTAGCTTTGATTATATTTTAGTCCACTGTGCTCCAGGTGTTTGCACGTCTGCCCAAGGTGAAATAGAGGGATTTAATCTCGGGCCAACTGCTGAATCACTTTCCTGAGTTTTTCACCTACCGTTTGCGCCAGATGGACGAGGTTGTCAGTTTGTACGGCCGGCATGGATGCCGCCGGGTCTACTGCAGTGATTTCAATAATACCCGGTTTCTTTTCCTGAATGATCACATTACAGGGCAGCATCGTGCCGATTTTATCCTCAATCTGCAATGCTTTGAAAGCCAATGGCGGATTGCAGGCTCCCAAAATCTTGTAATTGTAGAAGTCTACATCCAATTTATTCTTTAGAGTCGACTTCAAATCGATTTCCGTCAACACCCCGAAACCTTCCTCTTTCAAGGCTTCAGTAGTTTTTATTACTGCTTCTTCGAAGGTTGTATTTCTAATTTGGGTCGAGAAGTGATTGTCCATAGTGTTATTTTTTATAGTTGTTAAATGCCTATGGTATTGATTCTTATATTATCTGATTTTGAAGAATGGGTCAGTATCCATCCAAACAGTTCATCGGCATCTTTCTTTTTACAAAGTTGGGTGCCCTCGGTCATGGTGGCGGCACTCCCACAAGCCACGCCATATTTTACCATTTCAGGTAACGATTTGCCCTGAGCCAGAGCAAACACCATTCCTGCCACCATACTATCCCCCACACCGATAGTGCTTTTTTGGAACACCATCGGGGCGGCGAGATATTCTGCCGTTTCTTTGGTAAATAGTAATGCACCCTGGGCCCCTATTGAGACCACCAGAACTTCACAAGGGTTGTTTAGCAGAACTTCTCCCGCATAAGATTTGAGTGTCAAATACGATATGGTTTTCACACCGATCATTGCGGCAAGTTGTCCCAGATTTGGCTTTAAAAGGTAAATCCGCTCCTTTGCCCCATGAAGTAGGGCATTTTCCGAAGTATCCAAAATGAATTTGACATTTTTTTGTTGGAAATTTTGGCTACCCTTGCAAAGAAGTCAACGGGCATTCCGGGGCAAAGGCTTCCGCTCGCCACCAGAAAATCCCCATCCAATAAAACGGCGTCCAAATTTTCAGGGTGTTTTTCCATTCATGTTGCGCTACCACTGGCCCCGGCATTCCAAAGCGATATTGCTTATTGTTTACCGTATCATTAACAGCCAGATTTTTACGTGTCCGGCCCTGTATGGGAATAATATGTTGTAAAATATAGGCCTCGACCAGGAGGTCTTTTAAACGTGTTCCCACGGCCCCCCCCGCCAAATACATGCAAAGTGAGGTTCCGCCTGATTCTTACAAGACTCTTAAAATATTGATGCCGCCACCCCGGCCCCAAAAACGGGAGTGACACACCGTAATTTGCTAGCGGACTTAATGCCCGCCACTTTAGTACTCTTGTCTATGGACGGATTGACTGTGAGCCTGATTATTTTGTTCATCGCTGTATACTTTTATCCTCTGGTTGTATTCAAATATAAGATGAAGCCATGGCCCGGTACATGACTGATGTCACTGTTATAAAAGGCCTACCAGAATAACTGCGCTTAAAATTGTTTTCATGATGAAAAGCGTTTTGAAATTAGCGAGTGGATCGGAAATCAAGATCGAAATACATTTGACGTTTCCCCTGTTGCTGTTATGGGGGGCTATTTTGTTGGCCTTGATCATATAAAGCAAGGCTGTTTTAATATTGATGCCGTTGTTATAGGAGAGATTTTAAATAGGTCTGATTAAAAAAATTTCCTCTTTTATTTATTTTTCACCAGCGTGATGCTGGTTGCATTCAATCATATCCCGGCTTTTCCAATGGATGGCGATCACTTGCTTTGAGCACTTTAACCTTTAAGTCAGGTAGCGTTGAAGCTACCAAACTGTACGCTGATATCGGTTAGATCTGGCAATTCTATTTTTTAATCTCCGACTTTTATTTAACCCGTTTTTGATGCTCATCGCCCTCCTTATCCTTATGGGTGTCTGCTGCGAGAACCAAATGGCACAAAGAAATTCCGAATGGAAGGCCAGGTGGTGAGAGATAACTTTGATCAAAAAAACGATTGTGAAAACCGTCCATAGCACACTGGAAGTCATAAGCATCTTGTTTGTTGCTAGGGAAGAGGCTTTTGTAGTCGTGGAAAAGGACAATAGTTGGCATGCCAGCGCAAAAGTTCATCATCAAACATGCAAGAAATCCATTGCTTTTGGTCAAGGATGTGATTTAAAACGATCTTGTAGGTTGATGCAGCCATCGAACTTACTATGGTTTAGCAAATGACAGGGAAGGAAAAGGATAGTTTTTTCCGTGTATCCATAATGATAAAATCACAGAGGCTGTTATCATGACAAATATTAACTAATTTATCCTTTTAAAAATGGCAAAATAGTAACATCATGTCGGAACGTTGGTCGTAGAATAAATTCGGCACCATGGTAAGGCAAAAGAAGTTTGGCCAAGATTTATGATTGAATGGGGGGAATAACTACACTACAAGAACGCAGTTATCTCTATGGAATAAATAGTTAAGCTGCCGTTGATAGCGTTATTTTTGATTAGGACAGGGCGTTTCCGTAAATAGGAACGCCCTTTAGATTTGCAAGAATGATGGGACTCCATTAAATTCTGTTATTTATGACCTTCTCTCTTCAACTTTTTTACAAATTCATACCACAGTACCGAGACTCCTCCAACAAAAAAAGAAATTCCCAATTGACTCGTAGTCAATGTTTGAAACTCAAAAAAACGGGTAAAAGGGGGTATGAAAAGCAATAGGAAGGCAAAGACCAGAGTAATCCCAATAATTAGTGGTACCAAGTTGTTCTTGTATTGCAAA
>JBGTMS010000199.1:0-26926 GCA_041743425.1 Zeaxanthinibacter sp.
AAAACCGGAAAACCACTCAATTCCAGTGAATTGCGTGGTTTTTGGTGGAAATCGAATTTCCTAATCGTGACCCCGGAGGGATTCAAACCCCCAACCCTCAGAGCCGAAATCTGATGCGCTATTCAGTTGCGCCACGGGGCCATTCTTTGAGCGTGCAAATGTACAAAAAAACTAATATTCCAAACCTCTCCGGAGTAAAGCTCCGCTGAAAAAGTATTATTTCCCGGCCAGTTTTTGCCGCACTATGCCTGAGATCGTCTTGCCATCCGCCTTTCCTGCCAGCTCCTGCGAAACCAGACCCATCACCTTCCCCATGTCCTGCATTCCAGTCGCTCCGGTCTTTACAATAATACCCTCTACCACCTTTTCTATGGCCTCAGACCCCATCTGCTCCGGAAGAAACTTTTCAATGATTTCTGCCTGTGCCAATTCCGGCCCGGCCAGATCCTCCCTGCCCTGTTCCTTATATATTGCCGCACTGTCCCTGCGCTGTTTGACCAGCTTCTGGAGTAATTTCATTTCCGTATCCGCCGAAAGACCCTCCCCGGCACCCGATTCCGTCCTGGCCAGCAATAGGGCCGACTTGATGGCACGTAGTGATTCCAATGCCACCGTATCCTTCGCCTTCATGGCCTTTTTCATTTCTTCCATCACCTGATCCTGTAAGCTCATTCCGATCTTTTTTAGGTGTGTAAAGGTAAAAAATAAAACCCGAAAACGACCTGCGTTTTCGGGTTTTAGAAACACTGCCTGTCGGATGGCAGTCGAGTTAGTTAATCGACATTCCCATGTAAAAAGGAATTATTGGATCGCAGCTGCACATCGCCATTGCTGTCCTCTCCAAGGCTGGTTCTGGATACCTTACCCTCCCTGGGATTGGCTTCCAGCTGTACCCCCTGCCTTTTATAGGCCGGTTCCTTTTCGATTTCGTCTATGTTGCTGGCATTGTTGTGAAACTTGTAATTAAAATCTTTTAACTTTCTCCTGCGTTCATCCGCCCGATCCTTTAGCATGGCCTCAATTGGGCTGTTCATAGGATCTACCTCGCGAGGTTCCTGCCTGGGGGAAGCATTGGTAACCGGGAGCGTTTTCTTCTCAAATATCAGCTCGTCCTCTACCAGCCTTGGATCATAATCCTCCGCCAGCGACTTTGCCCCGGTAAGCTTATTTTCAAGCTCCATATAATCATCCAGGCTGTAACGGGTCTCCCCCTCCTTATTATATTCCAGGACAGGAATGACCTCAATATGATCCTTTACCTCTATTTTCCTGACATCCTCTTCAAGATCAAAGCTGATAACATGCTCTGCTTCATCGTCTTCTTCTTCCTTACCACGCCCGGACAAGGGCATATCAAAAGGGAGGGCAAACTGATCCTTTTCTTTTCTGGAACTGACCACTTCATGATCAACTACATCAATAACATCCAGGGTATCCCTGGAATCTATGATAATAAATCCTTCATCCCATACCTCTTCGGCTATAACTTCTTCATAGAAGACATTAAAATTCCTTATAAAATTGGTAGTGGGTATAAGCTCTACGGTGGCTTGCGGAACAACCTTCTGTTTTTTTTCGGGCACCTTTAGCTGTACTTCTTCCTCAAGCTGATAAATAATCGGATCATCCGTCAGGTTATGTTCCGCTCTTTGCTCTTCCTCAAGGGTGTGTATGATTTTTTTTGACTCTGTATTGACAATATCGTCCTGCTGGTCAATATTGAAACCGGTGGCGATAACAGTCACCGCAATGGCCTCTCCAAGATCATCATCTTCTCCTACCCCCATAATGATGTTGGCACCATGCCCGGCCTCCACCTGAATATGATCATTGATCTCTCCGATTTCATCAATTGTGATCTCTAAAGAACCCGAAACAATAAGCAGCAGGACATTTTTGGCACCTGTTATTTTATTGTCATTCAGTAAAGGGGAATCCAGTGCCTTGGAAATCGCTTCCTGCGCCCTTGAGCCTCCTGATGCCATGGCAGAACCCATGATGGCTGTTCCACTATTGGCCAGTACGGTCCGGGCATCCCTAAGGTCAATATTCTGAGTATAATGATGGGTTATCACTTCTGCGATACCCCTCGCCGCAGTGGCAAGTACTTCATCCGCCTTGGAAAAACCAGCCTTAAATCCAAGATTTCCGTATACCTCACGCAGTTTGTTATTGTTGATCACAATGAGAGAATCCACGTTGGCTCTCAATTTCTCAATTCCTATCTGTGCCTGCTTGCAGCGATTCTTCCCTTCAAATAGAAATGGCATCGTGACAATCCCAACGGTGAGAACACCCATCCCCTTGGCCTGTTTGGCAATGACAGGAGCGGCACCAGTACCCGTTCCTCCACCCATTCCGGCGGTTATGAAGATCATCTTCGTAGTTGTATCCAGCACCTGTTTTATCTCTTCCATACTTTCCAGAGCGGCCTGCTCCCCTACCTCAGGATTGGCACCCGCACCAAGGCCTTCGGTGAGGGAAACCCCCAATTGGATTTTGGTCGGAACAGGACTGTTCTGCAGCGCCTGTGCATCCGTGTTGCAGATAATAAAATCAACCCCATTGATTCCGGCCTGGAACATGTGATTAATTGCGTTGCTGCCGCCACCGCCGACGCCGATTACTTTAATTACGTTGCTTTGATTTTTCGGTAAATCAAAGTCGATGCTGTCAAATTCACTGCTTTTGCTCATTTCTGATTCGATTACTGGTTTCTAAGTGCTTTTTTATTTCCTGTTATTCTGCATTATCCAAGAAGTCCTTTAATTTTTCGGACCACTTGTCAAATACAGACTTTCTATCTCTTTTGTTCACCGGTTGGGCCGATGGTTTCTGGTGACTTCCTTCCAGCACCATTTCCTTTTCCAGTACCGGTTCCTGTTTTAACCGGCTCTTTCCCCGTGCTCCGTTCTGAACCGCATTCATTAGCAGTCCGACCGCAGTGGCATACAGAGGGCTGGCAATTTCCTCATCCGAATCCCCGGCCAGATGTTCATTCGGATATCCTATTCTGGTATCCATCCCGGTAATATATTCCACCAACTGCTTCAGGTGTTTCAACTGGCTCCCTCCGCCTGTGAGAACAATGCCTGCTATTAATTTTTTCTTTTGCTCTTCGTGACCATAATTTTTAACTTCGACATACACCTGCTCCACTATTTCCACCACCCTTGCATGTATGATCTTGGAGAGGTTCTTCAAGGTAATTTCCTTAGGTTCTCGACCCCTCAAACCAGGGATGGAAACAATCTCATTGTCCTTATTCTCTCCGGGCCATGCAGATCCGAATTTTATCTTCAGCAATTCCGCTTGTTTTTCAATGATGGAACAGCCTTCCTTAATATCCTCTGTGATGACATTGCCGCCAAAAGGGATAACTGCCGTATGCCTGATAATCCCATCTTTAAAAATGGCCAGATCCGTAGTCCCACCCCCTATATCTATCAATGCCACTCCGGCTTCCTTCTCTTCCTGGCTAAGGACGGCCTCGGAGGAGGCAAGTGGCTCCAGCGTAATGTTTGCAAGATCCAATCCGGCGCTTTTTATACAGCGGCCAATATTTTTGATAGAGGATACCTGGCCTACAACCACATGGAAATTTGCCTCCAGCCTGCCACCATACATGCCTATGGGTTGTTTAATTTCTGCCTGCCCGTCCACCTTGTATTCCTGCGGAAGGACATGGATGATTTCCTCTCCGGGGAGCATCACCAGCTTGTACACCTGATTGCATAGTTTTTCAAGATCATCATCATTGATCACCTCCTCGGAATTCGCCCTGGTAATATAGTCGCTGTGCTGCAGGCTCCTGATATGCTGGCCTGCAATCCCAACAACCACAGAGCCAATTTTAAGACCTGAATTGTTTTCTGCCTGCTCAACCGCCTGTTGAATGGACTTGATGGTCTGGGTGATATTATTTACAACCCCCCTGTGCACCCCCATACTTTTGGACCTCCCGATACCGAGTACTTCTATTTTGCCATATTCGTTTTCCTTGCCGATAATGGCCACTATTTTAGTGGTGCCGATATCTAATCCGATTGAATAATTACCTTGTTCCATCCTAATTCAAATTTTGGTACACACTACCTGATTATTAAATTCCAAGCTGACGATTTGATAGTCTTCCAGAGTTTTATCGCGCATTGCTTTGGCATAAAATGCCTTGAAATTGCTGAATTTCTGATCCAGATCTTCCACACCCCCCAGGTTGACTACAAAGTTTTCTATGCGAAATTTCAATTGGTACTTTCCGACATCCTCAATATGGATCCCAATGACATTTTTACGCAGAAAATTGTCCTCGTTTATATACCTTAATATAACATAGGCGTCTTCAAGGCTTTCGCCTGTTATTTTACCCGTAATTATAGGAACCCTGGCGGAGTGATTTTGGGAAAGTGGCATTTTTTTCCCTTCCTCATCCAGGTAAAATTTTGAATTCCCTTCGATTCGTCCGATGGGTTGTCGTTGTTCAATAGCAGATGTGAGTTCACCATTTACCGTTACGTAAACCTGGGCCCTTTTCACCATTTCATTGGTTTCGATAACCTTTTCGATCGTATTCAAAACTAATTTTTCTTTGGGCACATTTGTGAGCGGACCATATTTTTGTATTAACAATTTATTAACCATATCCGCTGTCACATACAGATTATCTGTGCCAGTAAAGCGAAGGGTGATGCCTTCTACTTTTCTATGCCTGTTCCTTTCATTAGAAAAGGAATAAAGTCCTGTAAGACTGATCATTAACCCAAATACTTTGATAATTTTCCAATTAATACGCATGCTGCAGTTCTCTTTTAAGATTTGTAATTTCGAGTCCTATGTCCCCGGCTCCCATGGTCACCAGCACTTCGGGATGCTGTTCTCTGATTTCATGCAATAAATCCGATTTCTGGATCCGTTTCTTGTTCTTGTTTTTGATCTTTCCCAGCAACCACTCAGAATCAATTCCCTCCATGGGCTTTTCTCTGGCCGGATAGATATCCAGCAATAACACACTGTCAAATTGTGACAAACTTTCTGCAAACTCATTTGCGAAATCCCTGGTCCTCGAATAAAGGTGGGGTTGAAAAACAGCCAGCACCTTTTTCATTGGATGCATTTCCGAAATTGCCTCAAAAACAGCGTTAATTTCAGTCGGATGGTGGGCATAATCATCTATAAAAACAAAATCCTCATTCCTTATCTTATAAGAGAACCTTCTTTCAACTCCCTTAAAATGTGGCAGCGCCTCCGCAATTCTGGATGGGGACGATCCCATGCGCATCGCCATTGCAAACGCGACCAGTCCATTCAGTAGATTGTGTCTTCCCGGTTTGCCAAACCGGACGCCTTCAAGGCTTATTTCCGGTGTAATAAGATCGAAGATATAAGAGCCCTGTTCTATCCGGATATTCCGGATGCAGTAATCTGAATCATCCTCAATCCCATAGGTGAGTCCTTTAAGTGGCAAACCGTTACGTACAAACAATGCTCCCTTAGGTGAAACTCTTTCTGCAAAATCCCCGAAGGACCTGACCAGCTCCGCCCGGTCTCCATAGATATCCAGGTGATCTGCATCCATAGAAGTTATACAGGCGATATCAGGTGATAACCGGAGGAAAGATCGGTCAAATTCATCGGCCTCCACTACAGATACTTCTGAGCCGGTATACAGGAAATTGCTGTTGAAATCTTCTGAAATTCCTCCGAGAAAAGCGGTTAGCGGGGTACCCGTCTCATTCAGCAAATGCGCCAGAATACAGGAGGTTGTTGTTTTGCCATGGGTGCCGGCCACAGCGAAACAAAAGGTATCCCTGGTCACCTGCCCGAGTACTTCAGATCGTTTCGCCACGTTAAATCCCTTTTCCCGGAAATGATTCAGTTCCTTTTGATCCGAAGGTACCGCAGGGGTATAAACAACCAGGGTAGAAGAAGGTTCAAGGAAAGCCGGTGGTATAAGTTGCGGATCGTCCTTAAAATGCACGGCAATCCCCTGTGCTTCCAGTTCTTCAGTAAGGGGCGTCACGGTTTTATCATAGCCGCCAACCCTTTTATTCAGCACCCGGAAATAACGCGCCAGAGCAGACATCCCTATCCCTCCTATGCCTATAAAGTAGACGTTATGTATCTTTTTCAGATCTATGGGTTCCATCGCCTCAATCCTGATTATACTTGTTTCTTAAAACCTTCCCGATTTCATCTGCTATTCTGGAAGTGGCATCCGGTAAGGCCAGTCGCTTTATATTTAATTCCAGTTCCCTGCGTTTGTCCATGGAGAGAAAAAGAGCCGAAAATTCTTCTTCAAATCGGGTATCGAGCTCCTTTTCACGAATCATAATGGCGGCATTTTCTGCCACCAGCGATTCGGCATTTTTTGTCTGATGGTCCTCAGCTACATTCGGGGAAGGAATAAAAATAACCGGCTTCCCTACGATACAGAGTTCGGACACCGCCCCGGCGCCTGCCCGGGAAATAATGAGGTCGGAAATGCCATAAGCCAGATCCATCCTATCCAGAAAGGCGAACACCTTCACCGACTCAGAAGCAAATCTTTTACAGTGGTCATAGTATAATTTTCCACACTGCCAGATGAGCTGTATTCCAAAAGTAGCAAGGTATCTCAGTTTATTTTCTACCAGTTCATTGATCCTGCCGGATCCCAGACTTCCTCCGAGAATAAACAGGGTTGTGCGTTGCGGATGCAATCCGAAATACGCATAGGCTTCAGCTGTATTTTCTAACCTCTTTGTCAAATTCGAGCGGACAGGATTTCCTGTTTTTACAATTTTGTCCTTTGGGAAAAATTGCTCCATGCCATCGTAGGCCACACAAATACGGGCGGCACTTTTTGAAAGCAGTTTATTGGTAATCCCCGCATATGAGTTTTGTTCCTGGAGAACACAGGGAATCCCCTTCCCTGCCGCGACGCGAAGTACAGGACCACTGGCAAAACCTCCGGTACCTATAGCCAGATCCGGTTTGAACTCTGAGACAATGCGTGACGCTTTAATCAAACTACCAATCACTTTAACCGGAAACAACATATTTCTGAGGGTCAGTTTCCGCTGTAACCCTGAAATCCACAATCCCCTTATATCATATCCTGCCTGAGGAACTTTCTCCATCTCCATTTTGCCTTTTGCTCCAACAAACAAATACTCCGAACCTGGATATCGCTCCCTTAGCTCATTTGCAATGGCTATGGCCGGATATATGTGGCCGCCTGTGCCTCCCCCTGAAAGTATGAACCTATATGATGCCACTCAGTACTTCTAAAGGGTTCTTATCCCCGGTTTTTATAATCTTCTGCTCCGGAATCCCATGGTTGTTGCTGGCGCTTAAAACAATCCCAATAGCCAGACAGGTCATCCAAATAGAGGTACCCCCATTGCTTATCAAAGGCAGTGTCTGTCCGGTGACCGGGAAAAGTTCCACCGCTACTGCCATATTAATTAGCGCCTGAACCACAATAGGCAGGCCCACGCCAACGACCAGTAATTTCCCAAAGATGGTCGCATTGCTATTTGCCACGACCACGATCCTGAATAATAGCAACATATAAAAGAACATGAGTAGCATGCCGCCGAGCAACCCATACTCCTCTACAATAATGGCATAAATAAAATCTGATGAACTTTGAGGCAGAAAGTTTTTCATAACACTTTTGCCGGCTCCATTTCCAACGATACCGCCGGTTGCAATGGCTATTTTTGCTTTTTCTATCTGGTAATCTGCCTCCGTATCTGCCGGATCTCTGAAACTCTCAATCCGGCTGATCCAGGTGTCCAGACGGTTTGAAAAAAGATCAGGTGCTGCCTTGACCAATAACACGAATAGTGTCAGCCCGACGAGTCCGGCTCCCATTACCCCAAAAAGATATTTTAAGGGATATCCCCCGAGAAAACACAAGACCAGTACCATAACGAAAATGATCACGGCAGTGGATAAATTGGCCGGAAGGATAAGGGTCACCATTAAAAATACCGGGATCCAGAGCGGCAGGATGCTCTCACTGAAGGTGATGGTCTTGTCCTTGATTTTTGTCAGATAACGGGCGATATAGATCATCAGTACCACGGCGGCCAGATTCGACGTCTGGAAGGTGATCCCTACCAAAGGCAGTTGTATCCAACGGCTGGCATTGGCCCCTTCAATGGTGGTACCCTGCGCGAGGGTGTAAATGAGCAAAGCCAGCACTATGGGCATTGCGATCAGCGAAAGACCTTTAAAAAAATGGGTGGGAATTTTATGCACCCCATAAATAATTGCGAAACCCAGGATAAGCAGAAGGGCGTGTTTTATAAGATGTCCGATAGTGGTGCCGTTCCCTACCACGTAAACGAGATTACTGCTGGCACTGTATACCGGTAAAAAGGAAAAAAGGGCCAGGAGGGCTACTACGCCCCAGATGGCTTTATCTCCTCGTATTTTGGTATAAAATGCTGCCATATTAAAGATTTTTTATCGCTGCCTTAAACTGATTACCCCTGTCTTCGTAATTCTCGAAAAGATCAAAGCTCGCGCAGGCCGGGGAAAGTAAAACCGTATCTCCACGCTCCGCAATTTTGTAAGCCACTTTAACGGCCTCGCTCATCGCAAAGGTTTCTACCAAAAGATCGACAGCGTTTCCAAAGGCGTCCTTTATCCGGGAATTGTCTAAGCCGAGACAGATGATGGCCTTGACTTTTTCACGGACCAGCGGCATCAGTTCCTTGTAATCATTCCCTTTATCAATACCACCGACAATCCAAACCGTGGGAGTATGCATGCTGTCGAGGGCATAGTAGGTGGCATTCACATTGGTCGCTTTAGAGTCATTGATGTATTGTACATGGTGGATTTTAAGCACCTTCTCAAGGCGGTGCGGAGCTCCCTGAAAATTCTGTATACTTTCTCGTATGATCTCCTTGCGTATCCCGAGAAGTTTTGCCACCGTGGATGCTGCCATGGTGTTTTTTAAATTGTGTTTTCCTTCCAATGCCAAGTGGTCCGCTGTCATGCTAATTATTTTATTTTCTGTATTAATTTCAATTTTGTTGTCTGTGAGCCTGGCTCCTTCCTGAGCTTCCATTTCCAGGGAAAAGGGTATTAACCTGGACCGCACAGGATGATCTTTAAGCCATCCCACAAGTACCGGATCATCCCTGTCATAAATAAAATAATCCTCCTTACGCTGGTTCTCCGCAATCCTGAACTTTGATTTCACATATCGCTCAAACTGATATTCATACCGGTCAAGATGATCCGGCGTGATATTCGTGAGAATGGCAATATGCGGAGCAAAAGTCCGGATACCATCCAGCTGAAAACTACTGATCTCCAATACATAGAAATCATATTCCCTTTCAGCCACCATCCGCGCAAAACTATCCCCGATATTTCCGGCCACACCTACATTGAGCCCTCCGTTTTTCAGGATATGGTGCGTCAGAAGGGTGGTCGTGGTTTTGCCATTACTTCCCGTGATTGCGATGAGGGTGGCATCGGTATACATAGAGGCAAATTCTATCTCGGAAATCACCGGCACACCTGCTTCTTTTAACTGACACACTATAGGTGCCTTATCAGGTATTCCGGGGCTTTTCATCACCACGGCCGCATTCAGGATGGCCGCTTCTGTATGATTACCTTCCTCCCATTCAATCTCAAACTGTGTCAGAACGTCTTTATATTTTTCTTTAATCAGGGTCTTGTCCGAGACAAATACCTGATAGCCCATTTTTTTTCCCAGGATGGCAGTCCCTACGCCACTCTCTCCGCCACCCAGGATGACCAATCTTGTTCCCGGTCCGAAGGCACAGCCCGGTATCTCATCTTCTCCCCATCTTTCCTCTTTTTTTTCCATGGCCCCATCCATTTAGGTCTCTCCTCAACTGTCTGCTACCTATCGCACCTTTAAGGTTACAATGGTGAGTATCGCCAAAAAGATTCCGATAATCCAGAACCTTGTTACGATCTTACTTTCATGATATCCTTTCTTCTGATAATGATGGTGCAAAGGAGACATCAGAAAAATCCGTCTTCCTTCCCCGTATTTTTTCCGGGTATATTTAAAATAGCTCACCTGAATCATGACCGAAATGGACTCTGCAAAAAAGATCCCGCACAAAAGGGGAATGAGCAATTCCTTCCTGACTATGATGGCAATCACAGCAATTACCCCACCTATAGTCAGACTTCCTGTATCTCCCATAAAAACCTGAGCCGGATAAGCATTGTACCAGAGAAACCCAACCAGGGCACCTACAAAGGCTGCCGTGAATACGATTAACTCTTCGGCCCTGGGGATAAAAAAGATATCCAGGTAATCTGAAAAAATGACATTTCCGGATACCCAGGCAAAAATGCCAAGGGTAAGTACAATAATGGCCGATGTACCTGCCGCAAGACCATCAATACCATCCGTAAGGTTGGCGCCATTGGAAACGGCAGTAATAATAAAAATGACAATGGGAATAAATAGCAACCAGGAATAATGCACTGCATTGTCCCCAATCCAGGAGATCAGACTGGTATAATCCAGGTCATTGTTCTTAAAAAACGGAACATTCGTTTTAATCGCCTTTACCTCTTTACCCTCCACCTCCATCACCGTATATTGTTCTGTGATTGTGGTGGAACTTTTTTCCTTCATGGTCACATCCGGGTGAAAATAAATGGTCGCACCTACCATTAATCCCAATACCAGCTGCCCTAAAACCTTGAACCGGCCTTTGAGACCTTTTTTGTTTTTTTTGAAGACCTTGATATAATCATCGCAGAAACCAATGATACCCATCCACAGGGTTGTACCAATCAACAGGAGTATGTATATGTTGTCCAGCCTCGCAAAGAGGAGTACGGGGATCAGGGTAGAGATGATGATGATGATGCCTCCCATCGTGGGAGTTCCCTTTTTCTGTTCCTGCCCTTCCAGTCCGAGATCGCGGATGGACTCGCCGATTTGTTTGCGACGGAGAAACACGATGACTCTCTTTCCGAAAGCAGTAGCCAGTATCAGGGAAAACAACACAGCCATTGCCGCCCGAAAGGTAAGGAACCCGAATAGGGTGGCCCCGGGGAACTGATATTGTTTTTCCAGATAGTCGAAAAGGTAATACAACATAAGCGCGGCTGCTAAAAAATAATTTTATGGTTACTATTCAGGTGATTCTTCATACAGTTTCATTTATTCAGGCTTTCCAAAACTTCCTTTACAATTTTGAAATCATCAAAATCAATTCGTTTACCCCTGGCTTCCTGATAGGTTTCATGTCCTTTCCCTGCGACCAGAATAATGTCATTTGCGTTGGCAAGCTGGCAAGCTGTTTTTATCGCCTGCGCCCTGTTTTCAATGGCCATTACCTTGGTTAAATTCTGGGGTTGCACCCCTGCTTCCATCTCACTGATGATGACCTCAGGTACTTCGGAACGCGGGTTATCCGAAGTAAAAATGACTTTGGTACTCATCTCCGATGCGATATGACCCATTACCGGACGTTTAGACTTGTCACGATCACCACCACACCCCACGATGGTAATGACGTTTTCATTTCCAGTCCTCAATGCATTGATAGTCTCAAGTACATTTTTTAAAGCGTCCGGCGTATGGGCATAATCAACAATAGCTGTTATTTTATCTTTCGAGATGAAATACTGAAATCTGCCATCCACATTCTCCAACTGACTCAGCAGCTTCAGAATCTCAATTTTTTCCAATCCAAGAAGATCCGCTGAAGCGTATATCGCGAGAATATTGTAGGCATTAAAATTCCCTATAAGTCGCGTCCAAAATTCGTTGTCCCCAATTTTTAGCAATTGACCGTTAAACTGATTTTCCAGGATGATGGCCTTGTAATCAGCATAGGTCTTCAGGGCATACGTAAATTTTCTGGCCTTGGTATTCTGAAGCATCAGCAAGCCGTTTTTATCATCTATGTTTGCCAGTGCAAATGCATTTTTGGAAAGATCATCAAACAACTTCTTTTTAGTGTCCCTGTAGTCCGCAAAGGAGGGGTGATAGTCAAGATGATCATGAGTAAGGTTGGTGAAAATGGCTCCTTCAAATCGAAGACCTTCGGTTCTTTTCTGATGAATACCGTGGGAGCTTACCTCCATAAAACAATATTCAACCCCCGCCTGATTCATCATATGCAGGTGTTGGTTGATGACAAGGGCATCCGGGGTGGTATGGCTGGTGGGAAATGGCTTCTCATCGACCATGATCCGGATGGTGGACAGCAAACCTACCTTGTAACCTGCCATTTTAAACAACTCGTACAAGAGACTGCTTACTGTTGTTTTCCCATTGGTACCTGTAACTCCGACCAGTTTGAGATTTCTGCTCGGATTATCATAAAAATTGGCCGCCATGATGGCAAGGGCCTTGTGGGTATCGCTCACCTCAACATAGGTGATATTGTCCTTCATTTTTTCCGGAAGCGCCTCCAGAACGATGGTAATGGCCCCGGCGGCAATCGCCTTATCAATAAATTGGTTTCCGTCCGCTGCAGCGCCCCTGATGGCAATAAAGACATCGTCTTTGCCAACCTTCCTTGAATCAAAACAAATGGAGTTGACGGAAATGGCCGTGGGTCCGCTGACTGCCGTAAGTCCAACCCCGTACAATATGTCTTTAAGAGACTTCATGAGAGTTCCAGGACAATTTTCTTGCCTTTCTTAATGTCAGTGCCTTTGGCAACAGATTGCCTTTTTACTTTTCCGTTCCCTTTTACCTCCACCGAAAGCCCCAGGTTTTCCAGGATGGAAATCGCATCCATCCCACTCATACCCTTCACATCCGGAACTGTACTATATGGCTTTCGGGCTTCCGCATAAAAACGCTCATAATCGCTATGGGTTTTGGGATTCTCCATGACCATGGCTTCTACTTCATCGACGAGCGGATTATTGGCATATATTTTCTGGGCGATGGATTTGAATACAGGACCGGAAACATCAGCTCCGTAATATCCTACGCTTTTGTCCGGTTCATGAATTACTACAATACAGGAATATTTGGGATCGTCCGCCGGAAAATAGCCGGCAAATGTGGAAATGTATTTGAGTTTATCCGGATCCTTTGATACATAATTCTTCTGAGCGGTACCTGTCTTTCCGGCCATTGAGAAATTAGGCGAAAAGAGGCGGTGGCCGGTGCCTTGTTCCTTTACAATAACATCGCCGAGCATTTTCTGCATTTGAGTAACGGTGCTTTTAGAGCAGATGGCCGGATGAATGACTTCCTTCTCAAATTTCAGAATGGTTTTATTCCATTCCCTTACTTCCCTGATAAGTCTAGGGCGTAACAATTCCCCGTCATTGGCAATCGCATTGTAGAAAGCCAGCGTTTGCAAGGGGGTAAGGGAAACTTCATAACCATGGGACATCCAGGCAAGGGAAACCCCTGACCAACCCGGATCACCCGGATACCGCAATACCGGTTTCCCCTCACCTTTAATGGGCAATCCCAATTCTTTGTGGAGCCCCATTCCCATTAACCGGTTCACAAAGGCAGCCGGTTTATTTTTATACCCATTGTGGATCATTTTCGCAAAAGCGGTATTAGATGATACCTCAAAGGCCTCGGCAACCGATACTTTCCCGTAACCCCCGTGCTTGGAATCCCGGACGATCCGATCATAAATCCGCCACGTCCCTTTTTCCGTATCAATAATAGTACTGGTGTCTACTACCTTATCTTCAAGGGCGGCGATAAGAGACATAAGTTTAAAAGTGGAACCCGGTTCATGCGATTCCCCAATAGCATAATTCAGACGCTCATAATACTTTCCATTCTCCGTCCTGCCTAGATTGGAAATCGCTTTTATTTCACCGGTCCTGGTTTCCATAACAATCACACAGCCATGATCTGCCTTGTATTTCTCCAGTTGTGCCAGCAATCCGTGATGGGCAATATCCTGTATATTGATATCGATGGTTGATATAACATCATAGCCGTCCTTGGGTTCTATGATATTATCAAATCCGATAGGCTTCCATTCTCCCTGAGCAATCTTTTGTTTCAGACGTTTTCCTTCGGTTCCGCGGAGATACTGACCGAAAGCTCCTTCCAGACCTACCCGGGTAGCGTACCCATTTTCATCGAATCTCTCGTAGCCTACGCTGCGTTCCGCGATTTTACCCAGTGGATGCTCCCGGGCCGTTTTTTGTTCCACAATAATTCCTCCTTTGTAAGGTCCCAGCTTAAAAAGGGGAAATTCCCTCAGACGCATGTAATCTGAGTAATCCAGGTTACGTGCTACAAGGGTGTAGCGATTCTTATTGATCTTCGCCTTGCGAAGGAGCTGCTCATAATGGGCCGGTGACTTGTCAAGCAAGTCCCCTAGAGCAAAAGACAGGTCCTCTACCTGTTCTTCAAAATCACTGTCCCGCACAGTTACGGCATCAAAACGAATGGTGTACCTGGATACGGATGTGGCCAGCAAACTGCCATCTTCTGAATAGAGATTTCCCCTGTTGGGGGCGATGGTAAACATCTTTTCGGTTCGCTGCATCGCAAGCGACCTGTATTCTTCTCCGTGAATCATCTGGATGCTCACAAGTTTCACCATCACGGCCATCGCAAAGAGGAAGAGGCATCCGGCGACGAAGTACAATCGTTTTAATATGGTTTTCTCGGTAATAGCCACTTATCTCGGAATTGATTTTACCTTGATCTTTTTCGGTGGAATCTCAGATGGATATAAATCGTCCTCCTCCAATACTTCAGTGATCTTGGATTCAAGTTTAAGACGCTGAAGATCTGAACGCATATCGACGAACTCACTCCGCAGTTCCTTAACTTCTTCATTTAAGGCTGCGATGGCGTGTACTTTACGGTCAGCGCTGTGAGAACTGGCAATCATTGCAGTTGCCAAAAAAGAAACAAAGATGATAAAGAGCCAATTTTTGGGAGCATCACCGCTCACCAGAAATTTACCCTTAAGAATGTCCAAAAAACCTTTCCGCATCATGTTGGTTAAGTTGGTTATTACAATGTATTTAATGCAAGCATTCGAGGCAATTCAAAGGCGTTCCGCTATTCTCAGCCGGGCGCTCCGGGCCCGGTTATTACCTGCTATTTCCCCGGCAGAAGGTGTGATCAGGCCACTTATCTTTTTGAATGGCACAAGCATATTCCCGTAAAAATCCCGATGTGGTTCCCCTTCAAATTTCCCGGATCGGATAAATCTTTTTACCAGTCTGTCTTCCAGAGAATGGTAGCTTATGACACTCAACCTGCCTCCCGGTTCCAGTAACTCCGGTGTTTGTCTCAGGAACTCCTCAATAGCGCTGATCTCCTGATTCACCTCAATACGTATCGCCTGATACACCTGCGCTAACACCTTGTGCTCTCTGTTCCTAGGTAAATGCGCCGCCAATGCTTCCCTCAGTTGCACCGTAGTCCTTACAGGCACTTTTTCGCGTTGTGTGATAATACTTCTTGCCATAGCCGAGGCATTTCTCAACTCACCATATTCGGACAGCACTCTTTGTAACTTTTCAAAAGGGTAGTCATTGACCACTTTGTTAGCTGAGTTGCTGTTCCTCTTGCTCATCCGCATATCCAGATTTGCTTCAAATCGGGTAGAAAAGCCCCGCTCCGCAATATCGAACTGATGGGACGATACCCCAAAATCGGCAAGAATGCCATCTATTTTCCGAATGCCATAGAACTTTAAAAATTGGCTGATATACCTGAAATTTTCATTTACCAGCAGGAATCTGTCATCTTCGATGCCGTTTTCAAGGGCATCCTCATCCTGATCAAAGGCCACCAGTCGTCCCTGTTTTCCAAGCCGACCCAGGATTTCCCTGGAATGACCTCCTCCTCCGAAGGTCACATCCACATAGACTCCGTTTTCACGAATATCAAGACCATCGACAGATGCCGTAAGCAATACCGGACTATGATAGTTCATCTCCGTCATCGCCCATCACTTCTTCGGCGAGTTCCGCAAAATTTACCGTGGTCTCATCAAGGACCTTCTCGTACTGTTCATTATCCCAGATCTCTATAATATTGATTGCCGAACTCAGCACTACATCTCTATTAATCCCTGCGATGGCCATTAGGTTTTTAGGGATCAGTAACCTGCCTGTACCATCAATTTCCAACGGCTTGACACCTGCAGAAAACCGGCGGATGAAGTCGTTGTTCTTCTTTTTGAACCTGTTCTTCCTGTTCATTTTCTCCATCAGCTGATTCCACTCCTCCATAGGATATAATTCCAGACAAGGCTGGAAAACTGATCTTTTGATCACAAATCCCTTGTTCAGGACAGGTGCCATTTGATTTTTCAGGGTAACAGGAATCATGACCCTGCCCTTGGTATCCGCCTTGCATTCGTATGTACCTATGAAACTTATCACCTAAGAGAAATCCTGTTAGTATATAAACTCAAATATATAGAATTTATTACCACTAATTACCACAAATTACCACTTTATTGGATTTTATTTACGCTGTGCCTACGGAGTTGGCGACGGATTCGCCGGGGAGCAGCTTTCGGAACAATGGTGGTAAAATCCTGTATTTTCCCCGTTCGTATGTATTTCGTGTGTAGTTGCAATTTGGTCAAAGGTACATGTATAACCCTTAAATGTCTATATTTGCCAACTGATGGCAGAAGTTTCGTTAATGGAACAAAAATTATTTACCGAAGGTAAGTACCGGTATATTGAGGCAGGTTCAGGCAGTCCGATGATCATATTACACGGTCTGATGGGTGGACTAAGCAACTTTGAAGGAGTAACCGGGTATTTTCCTGAAAAAGGGTACCAGGTTCTTGTCCCGGAACTTCCAATTTATGGGATGCCTATGTTGCGGACCAATGTAAAGAGCTTTGCTAAGTTCCTTGAACGATTTATTGAATTCAAAGGCCTTAAGGATGTCATTCTGCTTGGAAATTCACTCGGAGGTCATATTGGCCTCCTGCACACCAAAATATATCCCTCCATGGTCAAAGCCCTTGTGATTACTGGTAGTTCGGGACTATATGAAAGTGCTATGGGTGATGGTTATCCCAAACGCGGCGACTATGAATTTATAAAGAAAAAGGCACAGGACGTCTTTTATAATCCGGAAGTGGCTACCAAAGAAATCGTTGATGAAGTCTTTGCCACGGTCAATGACCGCCGCAAATTGGTTAAGACCCTGGCCATTGCCAAAAGTGCCATTCGACATAATATGTCCAGAGACCTTCCAAAAATGAGAACGCCCACCTGTATTATCTGGGGGAAAAATGATACAGTAACTCCCCCCAATGTTGCTAAGGAATTTCACGAATTATTGCCCGACTCGGATCTCTTCTGGATCGATCAGTGTGGTCATGCCCCCATGATGGAACATCCAAACCAATTCAATACCATCCTTTACGCCTGGCTTCAGAAACGCGGTTTGTAAGCGGAGATCCTCAAATTTCCACCTCTTGAGTGACCCGATAAGCCCATAGCTACTGAACCCCGGAAGAAACGCCTGAAACCGACGCTATGAAAATTAAATCGGCAGAATTCCTGATAAGTAATTCAAGCGTAACCAGCTGTCCGAAAGAACTTCTGCCGGAGTATGCCTTTATCGGCCGTTCCAATGTGGGTAAATCCTCCCTGATCAACATGCTTACGGGCCGTAAAAATCTCGCAAAAACTTCAGGCAGACCCGGAAAAACACAACTGATCAATCACTTCAAAATTAATGGAAACTGGTTTTTGGTGGACCTTCCCGGTTATGGTTATGCCAGGGTATCCAGAAAAGATAAAAAGGTGTTCCAGAAATACATTATGGACTATTTTGAGTTGCGCAGTCAATTGTTAAGCGCTTTTGTGCTGATCGATATACGCCATGAACCTCAGCCTCTGGACATCCGCTTTATGGAATGGTTGGGTGAAAATGAGATGGCCTTTTCTATCATCTTCACCAAAGCGGACAAACTCAAGCCCGCTGTGGTAGCGCAAAAAGTGGCAGCCTATCTGCAGGAATTGGTTACAGGCCGTTGGGAGGATGCTCCAAACTATTTTGTCACATCCTCCACCAATCAGGCCGGAAAGGAGGAAGTTCTTGCTTATATAGAAACTATCAACCGCCAGTATTTTAACCCGGATCTTCCCACATGACGCAGTTGCGACGATAAATCCTACCCGGAATCGCGGAGTTCCATTTTTTCTGCAAAGTAATCACAGAATTCTTTCATTGTCGCGGTCATTTTCTCATCCTGAGTAGCCTTCATAAAAGTATCGGACAGTGAGACGAGGGTTTGGTGAAAGAAGATCTTCATTTCCTCAACCGGCATATCTTTGGTCCAGAGATCAATCTTCAGGGATTCCTGGTTCTTACTATCCCACACAGATAAGAGCATCGCCTTGGCTTCCTCTTCATTTATCCCGCCATCCTGGGCCGACCATGTAAGCTGCTCAGGCACCCGGTTCTCATCGAGGGCAACACGCAATATGATTTCAGAAGTGTGGAGGGCTGACATAGGTTACTTTTTTGGTTTGTATCGCGATTTCTTAAAGATGGATTCGGCAGGTTCGTCGATGAGTTGTGGCAAGGTAAATTCCCCTGAATCCATGAAGGCCCTTACAATCTGCCAGCCTACATATCTGCCGATCCGACCTGGGGATTCATTATCCAGTTCCAGCTGAAATTTAGAAAAAGGGGCGGGATCCAGAAATCTGGGACCCAGTTTTGCATCGGTGCTATAAAGTACATCGCGCTCAACCATATACCTCCAGATAGGCTCCTCATTGGTTTGGGCCCATTCCAGGTCCTCTTCAGTATACCCTATCCGGATAGCTTCTGATTTAAAAGGAATGAGTTTGTCTTTGAGATACAGGATTTTTCCATAATAGATCATCCTGGCCAAAAAGGTCCGATCCTGCGGATATGCCACTTTTTTCTTTGCGAAGGCTTCCGCTACATCGCTCACAATAAATTTCCTGTCCATTCCATCCGTGATATAGCGATCTATCCCTTCATAAAACCTGTGATCCCCTCCAAGGTAATTGTCCAGCCCGATGAGTAGCAGGGTATCTGTGAGAATTACGCGGTTGTGATAATCCACATCGGTGGGTAGGGTCACCAGTTTGGGGACATTGGTTTCCGGAAAGTAATAAAGGATATGTTGAAAACATCTTTCCAGTTCCTCCTGCTGGGGTTGAAACTCCGCAAAGGAACGGCTGAGCTCCTCCAGCAACTCAATTTGAATGGTATCTCGCATTTTGGTGATCCAGACACTGTCCGGATACTGTTTCGGAAAAAGGTAGGGGTACTTCAATTTAAGCTGCCCGATAGTTGAAGAGTCAGCTTTCGCAAATTCCAGGTCAAATCGCTCCGGCGCCAGGCGAACTTCGGTCCGTCCGATTTCATCTGCTACCTTGTCCTCTTCCCGGCAACCGAAAAAAAGCAGGAAAATCAATATTGAATACCAACCGGGACGGGACATCTGAAGTATTTAATTTTCTATTTTATTATTAGCAGGCCAGGCGTTATTTTTACAGGCTAAAGTTAGTTAATTCCATTAAAGATACCCGGATTATGCAATCAGAAAAAGTAGCGGAATATATTGTGAACTGGCTGCGTGACTACGCGTCAAAAGCAAGGATGAATGGCTTTGTAATCGGGGTATCGGGAGGTATTGATTCCGCCGTAACATCCACACTTTGCGCCAGGACCGGACTGGAGGTACTTTGTCTGGAAATGCCCATCCACCAGGCTGAAAATCAGGTAACTCGGGCTGCCAATCACATTTCCCGGCTCTCTGCAGATTACCCCAATGTGTCCATGCACCATATTTACCTCACCTCCGTTTTTGATGCGCTTGTCAAGGTCTTGCCCCCTGTTAGAAATGAGGAAGAACGATTTATGTCTCTTGCAAACACAAGGGCCAGGTTGCGTATGACCTCCCTCTATTATTTTGCAGCTCTGAAAAAGTACCTGGTGGCCGGTACTGGAAATAAAGTGGAAGATTTCGGGGTAGGATTTTATACCAAATACGGAGACGGGGGGGTTGATCTCAGCCCGATTGCCGATTTAATGAAATCTGAGGTGTACCAACTCGCGGAATTCCTCGGGGTTCACGGTGATATTATCGCCGCACCCCCGACGGACGGTCTATGGGGGGATGACCGGACGGATGAAGACCAGATCGGAGCCTCCTATGATGAACTTGAATGGGCCATGAAAATGAAGGACATGGGAAAAACGGAAAATGATTTTTCCGGACGTGAAAAAAAAGTATATTCCATTTTCGGGAAATTGAATGCCGCCAACAGACATAAGATGGTTCCTATCCCTGTTTGTGAGATTCCGGAGGAGCTGAAATAACCTCTTACCTATGAATCAGGTAATTAAGTCGAATAAACCATCAAAAATGCCTTACATTAAGGAAAAAAAGTACAATTTTGTTTCAGAAATTAGATATTTTAACCTTACATTGCATGTCAGTATTTTTAGACGCGCACTTCGTTAATATCTAGAAAAACAACCACAATGATCAAAGTTTTAATTGCGGATAACCACCCGATTGTGCGGATGGGAATACGACAAGTATTAGAATCTTCCAGGGGATTTGAAATCGTTGATGACCTGGCGACTACCTCAGAACTTTTCCGAAAATTATCAAAAGTAACACCTGATGTGGTTATTCTTGAAATGGATATTCCTGAAATTAACGGAATCGCGACTTTAAGAAAAATCAAACAGGAATACCCTGAGGTAAAAGTGTTGATTTATAGCGGGCAGTCCGAAGATGTTTACGCCTTAAGTACCATTCGGGCAGGAGCCTACGGATATCTATCAAAAACAGCAGCCCTTGACTATATTGTTTCTGCCGTGCAGAAGGTAAGTGAAGGCACCATGTTCATCACAAATGAGCTCGCACAACGCCTGGCATTTGACGAAGGCACACAAAAACCCAGGCGCTTTTTCAGGAAACTTTCCACCAGAGAAGTGGAAGTGCTGAAATTACTGGCAAGCGGCAAAAGGAACAAGGATGTGGCACAGGGACTCAACCTCAATGAAAAAACAGTCAGTACTTACAAAGCGCGTCTCATGAAAAAATTAAATGTCGACAACCTTGTAGATTTACTCCAGCAGGCAAAAGCGCTCGAATTATATTAATTTTTTACATGTATATAAGTCAAACCCCGTCTTTCAGAACGGGGTTTTTTTATGTGAAATAGCGAAGTAAAATAAAAATAAATCCTCAGGATAAAACCCTGTTGAGTTTCTTGTTCAGCAATTTATTAAGTTGCAGGTAGTTCATGATTTCTTCAAGAATTTCACTATGGTCGGCCACAGAATTTTCCGTATCCTTTCTGAGCGCTTCAATTCGCTTCTTTATCAGGTAACATCGAAGGGTCAGAATAGTTTCGCTCACCAATTGGCCGACCGAGGCTTCCTTTTGCTTAGGATATATATCCTTCCGTTCCCAATTGTGAAGGGAGTAGCGCTCCTCTTCCATCAGAATGGAAGAAATGATCTCTACCAAATCCTGGGAGAGGCCGGTCAGGAAGCCATCAATTGAAAATTCATCCTGTTCATTCAACCGGCCTATCAGTAGATAATAAATTTTCCTGAAGTGTTCATGAGTAAGTTCAATTTCGTCTTCCTGTAAATCCAGGTATACTTTTTCGTATACCTTGGCCGCCATAACTTCAGGTTCCATCACCAGATCTCCGGTCTCATTTTCCTTGAGGATCAAATCTTCAAACTCTTCCTCTTCTTTACCATAGAGTAAAAGGAGTTCGATGATCCGCCGCTCGAGTTCATACTGCACATCCACTTTTTCATTATCCTCCCCTGAGCGCAGCACCTCAAATGCTTTCTGTGTTTCGGTCGATTGTCTGGCGGCATCTTTCAGCTCCTTCCGGCCCATCTGTGCGAGCGTGTTAAACAATACCTCTTCCGAAATGTTCATAATCCGGGCACATTCCTGTATATAAACTTCCCGTTTGATCCGATCCGGTATTTTTGAAATACTAAAAACAATATCCCTGATGGTTTCTGCTTTCCTAATTGGATCATTTCCGGATTCCCTGGCCAGAAGGGAAGTTTTGAACTGAATGAAATCTCTGGCATTGTCAATCAGAAAGGCAACAATGGCCTCGTATTCATTTTTTCTTGCAAAACTGTCCGGATCTTCTCCTTCCGGGAAAGAACACACCTTTACATTCATTCCCTGTTCTAAAATCAGATCAATACCCCGGATGGAGGCCCTCAGACCAGCCGCATCCCCGTCAAACAATACGGTAATATTACCGGTCAGTCTGTTTATCAGGCGAATTTGTTCAGCAGTTAGAGCTGTTCCGCTCGAGGCGACTACATTGTGAATCCCCTTCTGATGCAACTGTATGACATCCGTATATCCTTCGACCAGATAACAATTGTCTTCCTTTGCAATGGCCTGTTTGGCCAAAAAGATCCCATAGAGAACTTTGCTTTTATGATAGATGTCACTTTCAGGTGAATTGAGGTATTTGGCCGCCTTTTTATCATTGGTAAGTGTTCTTCCTCCAAAACCAAGAATGCGACCGCTCATGGACTGGATCGGGAACATTACCCTTCCCTTAAACCGATCAAATTTCTTAGGTTCTCCTGTCCCGGTTTCCTCAGGCTTTACAATGGTGAGGCCTGTTTTTTGCAGAAAGGCGAGTTGGTAACCTTTTGAAAGAGCCGTTTCCGTAAAGGCATCCCATTGGTCCAGGCTGTATCCAAGCCGGAATTTTCTGATGGTCTCGTCCTTAAAACCCCTTTCCTTGAAATAACTCAGACCTATGGCCTTCCCGGGAGAGGTCTCCCATAAGGTCTCTTCAAAATATCCGGCTGCAAAATCGGACACCAGGTACATACTTTCCTGTTCATTGACCAATTCTTTCTCCTCTTCCGTTCGCTGGGTTTCCTCAATCTCAATTTGGTATTTCCGGGCCAGGTAACGAATGGCCTCAGGATAGGTAAAATGCTCATGTTCCATGAGGAATGCCACTACGTTTCCACCTTTTCCACTGCTGAAATCCTTCCATATCTGCTTTACGGGAGACACCATGAAACTTGGCGTCCGCTCATCTGTAAATGGGCTTAATCCCTTAAAACTGGAACCCGATTTCTTTAATTGTACAAAGTCGCCGATCACCTCCTCCAGCCGGGAGGCTTCATAAACCTGGTCAATAGTGGATTTTGAGATCATGGTCAGGAAATGGGCAGTTGGTAAAAATAAGAAAATGAATCTACTGAATGCATCATGCAAGTGCTCTCATTTTAATAGAATGGTTATATTAGAGATATTGAAGTCATTTGGAATTTTTCCATATGCTAAAAGTCCAAATCACTTCATTATGTTTTAAGTTAATCCTGGATGATCTTATTTTTCGGAACCCGGCCTGGTAAGGCTCATATGATGGAACTCTCAGGAGTCAATTGCCCCCACTGCGGCCAGGCGAATACGCTGACCTCCGTTTCCACACCCAACTACTTTCATTTGTTCTGGCTTCCTGTTTTCAGAATTTCTACACAGCACAAGGTAGAATGCGGGCATTGTAAAAGGGTATATTTTCCAAGAGAATTCACAGAAAGCATTGAGCGGGCCCTGGAACAATAACTTCTTTTGCAACTATTAGGCTTGGTCTTTTATCTGATTGGATTTCTAGCAGCTAATGGCAAATTGAGAAGATGGAGCCTTCGTTACCATGTATCCTCAATACCTCCGGGTAGGCCAAATGGGGATGATGTTCGGAGTTCCTGTTACTGGCAATATTGTGAAATGGCGCCTATATCCTTCGATCCACCACGTAACTCACCATCAGTTTCAAGGCATCCTTATACTCGGAGACCGGATAGGGATCCAGCAATTCCAGTGCTTTTTCTTTATATTCATGCATTTTGGATTCCGCGTATAGCAATCCTCCCTTTTCCTTGACCAGGGCGATAACTTCCTTCACTCTTTTTTTATCCCGGTTGTAGTTTTTGACGGAATTGATCAGCCAGCTTTTTTCCTGGCCTGAGCAATTATTCAGGGCATAGATAAGTGGCAGGGTCATCTTTTTTTCCTTGATATCAATCCCGGTGGGCTTGCCGATTTTCTCATCCGAATAATCAAACAAATCATCCTTTATCTGAAATGCCATTCCGCAAAATTCTCCGAACTGCCTGAACGTTTCAACATGCGAAGAACCTGGTTGAACGGAACAGGCCCCCATACTGCAGCAAGCCGCTATCAGCGTTGCTGTTTTCTGACGGATGATATCATAGTAAATCTCCTCCGTAATGTCAAGTCTTCGTGCCTTTTCAATCTGAAGTAATTCTCCCTCACTGATCTCACGGACCGAGGTACTGATAATTTTAAGGAGATCCACATCGCCATGATCAATCGAAAGCAACAGCCCCTTTGAAAAGAAGTAATCCCCCACCAGTACGGCAATTTTATTTTTCCACAGGGCATTCACAGAAAAGAAACCCCTTCTTTTCTGGCTGTCGTCCACTACATCGTCATGAACAAGGCTTGCGGTATGAATGAGTTCTATGACCGACGCGCCACGGTAGGTGCGTTCATTCACAGTTCCGTTATTGAGGAGCTTCGCCGTCAGGAAAACAAACATAGGACGCATCTGTTTTCCTTTTCTGTTGACGATATAATAGGTGATTCTGTTGAGTAATGGAACTTTGGAGGTCATTGATAGATGAAACTTTTCTTCAAAAAGCTCCATTTCCTTACTGATCGGTTCCTTTATTTGGGCTACAATTTTCAATTAGTTGGTTGTTGTACGGGTAGCGACACTATGCCTTAAAATTAGGGAAAATAAAGAGGAATCTAATGAAAAGGTCAGAAATTAGAAAGCCTTGTCTTCTCACAGGAGTGCGACCAAAGTGGCCCTTCTGCCCCACTGTTGTATGACCTAACTTGATTTATTCGCCAGTTGACCACAGGCGGCATCAATGTCCTTACCCCGCGACCTTCTGACAGTTACGGTGATATGATGTCGCTGCAGTGTTTCTACATAGAGGGCAATACTACGATCATCGGCTTGTTGAAACCGGGGGTCATCAATCGGGTTGTATTCGATAAGATTCACTTTTGCCGGTGCGAATTTGCAGAATTCCAGCAAGGCGTCCACATCGGCCTGCGTATCATTGATCCCTTTCCAGACCACATATTCATAGGTAATTCTGCTCCTGGTTTGTGCATACCAGTACTGGAGGGATTCCCTGAGATCCGTAAGAGTGAATTTTGAGCTGAAAGGCATGACAGCGGTTCGTACGGCATCTCTTGCAGAATGCAGCGATACGGCCAACTTAAATTTAACCCGGTCATCCGCAAGTTTCCGAATCATTTTGGGCACTCCTGAAGTAGAAACGGTAATGCGCCTGGCAGAAATTCCCAGGCCTTCCGGAGAAGTTATCTTTTCTATGGCCTTGAGCACATTATTATAATTCATCAATGGTTCTCCCATCCCCATGAAAACAATATTTCTAAGGGGCCGATTATAATACATCCGGCTTTGCTGATCAATTGCAGCTACCTGATCATAAATTTCGTCAGGATTCAGGTTTCTCATCCGTTTTAATCTGGCGGTTGCACAAAACTGACAATCGAGGCTGCAGCCAACCTGACTGGACACGCATGCGGTGGTGCGCGTGTCAGTTGGAATAAGAACGGATTCCACTACGAGGCCGTCATGCAGTCGTACGGCGTTCTTAATGGTGCCGTCCGAACTTCGCTGCATCTGGTCTACCTGAATGTGATTGATTACAAAGTGATCAGTAAGGAGTTGTCTGGTCTCCAGCGAAAGATTGGTCATGGACTTAAAGGAATGGGCCGTTTTCTGCCATAGCCACTCATACACCTGGTTCCCCCTAAAAGCCTGTTCTCCGCGATGTATAAAAAAATCCCTGAGATCCTCACGGCTCATTGCCCTTATGTCCTTCTTAGTGATTTCCATCCTTGGGAATTAAGGAATAAATAGGTTCCTGTTTGGTAAAAAATGACTGGCAACTCAATCTGTCTGATAGCAATTACCGGCAATTTTCAGCCAGCTTGCGATGCTCCTCATTCGGATTCAGAGATGATATGTGATTTCTGACATCACAGGATAAGCATGGCATCCCCGTAGGAATAAAATCGATATCCCTCTATAATAGCCTCTTTGTAAGACCTTTTCATAAGATCATGTCCCAGGAAAGCAGAGACCATCATGAGCAGGGTCGACTTAGGGAGGTGAAAATTAGTAACCATGGCATTGGCAATACTGAAGTCATAAGGAGGAAAAATAAATTTATTCGTCCATCCATCATACATATTCAGGGTATGTTCCGATGATACAGCGCTCTCAAGCCCTCTCATTGCCGTTGTGCCTATAGCGCATACCCTTTTCTTCCTTGTCTTGGCATTGTTGACCACTTCAATGGCTTTTTCTTCGATCACCAGTTCCTCACTGTCCATTTTATGCTTGGATAAATCTTCCACTTCTACAGGATTAAATGTTCCCAGGCCCACATGCAGCGTCAGTTCAGCAAACTGAATCCCCTTTATCTCCATCCGTTTGAGAAGGTGCTTTGAAAAGTGAAGACCGGCTGTTGGCGCGGCAACCGCACCTTCATGTTTCGCATAAATCGTTTGATACCGCTCCTCATCCTCGGGCTCTACGCTTCTTCGGATGTATTTTGGCAAAGGTGTCTCCCCCAATTCCCTTAGCTTTCTTCGGAAATCCGTATAGGACCCATCATATAGAAACCGCAGCGTCCTGCCTCTGGAAGTGGTATTATCTATCACCTCAGCCACCAGGCTTTCATCGTCTCCGAAATACAACTTATTGCCTATCCGGATCTTGCGGGCCGGATCTACCAGCACGTCCCATAGACGCTGCTCTTCATTTAACTCCCTGAGCAGAAAGACTTCAATGCGGGCTCCCGTTTTTTCTTTATTGCCATAGAGGCGGGCAGGAAAAACCTTGGTGTTATTAA
>JBGTMS010000200.1:0-3378 GCA_041743425.1 Zeaxanthinibacter sp.
GATGTTTTTTTTGAGTCGCTGGCGGAAGAACGTAAAAAGGATGCTATTGGAATTGTGTTATCCGGAACTGGTACCGACGGAACAAAAGGTATCGAGGCCATCAAAAACCATGGTGGAATTGTAGTTGTCCAGGAGCCGTTAAGTGCCGCCTTCGACGGGATGCCAAACAGTGCTGTTGCTACCGGGCTTGCAGACCTTATCGTACCACCCGAAATGATTGGGGAAGAGTTATCAAGCTATATTCATCAGGCACCCCTCCTACAATCTATAATAAAGGATAGTGATAGGGATGAAGCCATACTTCAGTCGATTATCGATCTACTTAAGAATAGCACCACCTTTGACTTCAGCAACTACAAACGGCCGACCTTGTTTCGAAGGCTTGCCAATCGTATGTCAATGGTGGGAAAAAATACTATTGCCGAATACCACGAATATTTGAAAGGCAATGCAGAAGAGCTTGGGATTTTATCCAAAGAGTTTCTTATCAATGTAACCAAATTTTTCAGGGACAACGAAGCGTATGAGTCGATACGCACAGCGGCTATTCCCTCTATCGTTGCTAACCGCAGGCCGGATGAGCCCATTAAAGTATGGGTAGTTGCCTGCAGCAGTGGTGAAGAGGCATACTCCATTGCCATACTGTTCCTGGAATATTTTGAAAAAGCAGGATTGAGCAGCAACAACCTAAAGATTTTTGCTACCGACATAGACACGGATGCGCTCGACACAGCGTCACGAGGAGTTTACAGTGAAAATATTGCGAAAGACGTTCCACCCGATATCCTTTTAAAATATTTTATACGCGAAGGCAAGGGATTCCGTGTAAGCCCGGAACTAAGAAAACATGTCGTTTTTGCCAGCCACGATATCCTGAAAGACCCACCGTTCAGTAATCTTTGTCTGATCACCTGCAGGAACATGTTTATTTATATGAGTAATGCATTGCAGCAGAAAGTTCTACGCAAATTTCATTTTGCTCTTAAAATAGACGCATTCCTGATGCTTGGGCCGAGCGAAAACATTAGCATCCTCAAAGACGCCACGGAGGAGATAAACAGGAAATGGAAACTCTATAGGTGTATCAATAAAGCAGGTCTGTCTGATCAGGGTATGTTTATGATGCCTCTTGAACAAGGGCGAATCTTTTCAAATGTAAATAAGGAAAACGCGAAAAACGTGTCCAACCATCTTGCAGAAGTATTTAAAGATACTTTGTTTGAGGAGCGAAAAATGGCCGCGATTTTTATCGATAAGGAATTTAATGTAAAGCAAGCAATAGGCGCTTATAAAAACTTTCTAAAGTTTCCAGAAGAGACATTTAATTTTAACCTGATCAAACTTGTTGGCGGGGACCTCGCAGTGGCAATTGGCGTGGGTGTCAGAAAGGCGCTCTCACAGAATGAAAAAATTTCAATAAAAAATGTCGTCATCCACGAAGATGAAAACTTAAGGAAGGTTAATATAATAATAAAACCCTTTTTAAAGCAACAACAATTTCAGCAATCTTTCCTCTGCGTAATCCTCGAAGAAGAAGAAGTCATAGAACAGAAATTAAATAAAATAATAACTAGTGAACGATCAACCATTAGCAGTGATCAACTAATCGCACTCGAACAGGAACTCACAAATACCCGGGAAAATTTGCAGGCCGTCATAGAAGAAATGGAAACTGCAAATGAAGAGCTGCAGTCTACGAATGAGGAGATGATTTCGACCAACGAAGAGTTGCAGAGTACAAATGAAGAGTTGCAATCCCTCAACGAAGAACTACATACAGTTAGTGGTGAGCATCAACTGAAAATCAGAGAGCTACTTGAACTTAATGACGATCTGAACAACTATTTTACAAACTCACACATTGGGCAGATTTTGGTTGACAGGAATCTTATAGTGAGAAAATACAGTCCTGCGGTAAAGCAGATGGTAAATCTTATTGAAACAGACATCGGTCGTTCCATAGAAGACATCACAACGAAGCTCCAGGGTATGGACCTCGTTGGAAACATCAGGGATGTGATCAAAACATCAAAGCCCTTCGATCGGGAATTCTCCGCGTCAAACGGTAAATATTTTTTATTAAGGATCTCTCCTTATCTGAGAAGGGATAAATCGGTAGACGGTGTGGTTGTTAACTTTACGGACATCTCTGAAGCAACGAAACTTAACAACATCATTCAAAGTATTTTTGACAGCTCGACCAATGGTATTACCGCAAAAAGAGCCGTAAGGGATTCCTCAAACAAAATTGTTGATTTCGAGTACCTCGCCCTCAATAAATCAGCGTATAACATTTTTGGATTAGGAAATATCGATATCGTAGGTAAAACAATGCTGCAGCTGTTTGCTGACAGGGCTTCAAAATACTTTAAGATGTACTCAGATGTAGTTGAAACAGGCAAGAGCAGAAGCTTTGACTTCCAAAACCGGATAGACGATAAATGGTACAATGTAAGCGTTGTGAAAATGCTCGACGGGGTTGTGACAACGCACACTGATATCACCGATAAAAGGCGAGCTGATGATTTGATTGCCCGTAACTTTGAGGATCTGAGAGTGAAATCGAGTCAGCTTAAGGACTCCAACATACAATTGGAACGTTCAAATTTTGATTTACTTCAATTTGCATCCATAGCATCACATGATCTTAAAGAACCCTTGAGAAAAATCCAGGCATTTGGAAACATTTTGCTGGATAAAATCCATTCAAAATTATCAGAAACTGAACACAATTACTTTCTCAAGATCATCTCATCGTCGGAACGAATGCAGAAACTTATCGAAGATGTATTATCCCTTTCCAAACTTTCTAATAGCGGGCTTGTAAAAGAGAATGTCGACCTGGAGGAAATCATAAGTAGTATTGTTGACGATCTCGAAATTTCGATCAAGGAAAAAAATGCTGAGATTTATGTCGGAAAGTTGCCAAATATAAATGCCGTCCCCGGTCAGATGCGCCAGCTTTTCCAAAATTTAATCAGCAATGGTCTTAAGTTCAGAGACAAGGAGATAGAAACTCCAAAGCTTAACATTGAACAGAAAGAAATCACCGTAGAAATGGCACGTCAACTAAATGTTGCGGCCGACAACTTAATATGTATCTCCATCAAAGATAACGGGATTGGCTTCGAGGATGAATACCGTGAAAAAATATTCGGGATCTTTCAACGACTCCACGGCCGGAATTATGATGGTACCGGTATCGGACTTGCAATTGCACGAAAAATTGTGGAGAACCACGGTGGATACATTACAGCACTAGGGAAATTAAATAAAGGAGCAGAGTTCTTTGTTTTTCTTCCCACTAACATTCAATGACTACACGATAAAAGACTATTAAGCTAGTCTGTATTATATGCGAAATCTTTATTTAGTAAT
>JBGTMS010000201.1:0-16652 GCA_041743425.1 Zeaxanthinibacter sp.
CTGATGAAATCGAAGGCTGGATCATAGACGAATTGAAAAAGATCGGGATGGATACCGCCAGAAGCGTTCTGGAACAGGATGTCAATGACCTTGTGAAAAGGACTGATTTGGAGGAGGAGACAATTTTGGAGGTTGTCAGGATACTAAAAGAAGAATTTGAAGATTAAGCCATATATTAGCGGCGAAATTAAAGATTAGGAACACATATTTATGTCAGATAATGCAACGATTAGGCTTAATAAAGTCTTAAGAGAACTCAATATTTCACTGGAAAGGGCAGTGGACTACCTAGCGGCCAACGGCCACAAAGTAGATTCCAGGCCTACTACTAAAATTTCCGATGAAGTATACCAGGTATTGCTGGATGAGTTCCAGACGGACATGAGCAAAAAAGTTGCGTCCAAAGAAGTTGGAGAGGAGAAGCGAAAAGAAAAGGAAGCCCTTAGAATTCAGCTGGAAAACGAGCAGGAGGAAAAGCGGATTGAACGTGAAAAAAGGGCGGCCTCAAGGGAGGTGGTGAAAGCCAAGTCAGCGCTGGCAGGACCAAAACAGGTTGGAAAAATAGATCTCAGTCCTAAGAAGAAGGTGCAGCCCGAGCCGGAGACGGTAATTGAAGCCATTCCTCCCAAGGAGGAAGTGCAACCTGAGGTCGAGAAAACAGTAGTCAAAAAAGAAGCTGTAAAGGAAGAACCTGTTATGGAAGCGCCGGTTAAGGAAGCTCCTAAGAAAGAAATGCCGGAGGAACCTCAGGCTATAGAAACGCAGTATCAAAAGCTATCTGGTCCTAAGATCATGAGGGATAAAATTGACTTATCCCAATTTGACAAACCCAAGAAGAAGCCAGAAGTTGTAAAAAAACCCAGGGAATCTGATGCCGCTGACAAGCGTAAAAGAAGAAAGCGGATTGTCAGTGGAAATGGGGCCCCCAGTAATGGGCGGCCCAAGACAGTGGCCAAAAAAGGACAACGTTTCGCCTCCATGCCCAAAGTAGAGCCCACTGAGGAGGAAGTTCAGAAACAAGTAAGGGAAACCCTGGAGAAATTACAGGGGAAATCTAAAAAAGGAAAAGGGGCCAAATACCGCAGGGACAAAAGGGACATGCACAGGCAACAGACCGAAAAAGATCTGGAGCAACAGGAACTGGAAAGTAAAATTTTAAAGGTCACGGAATTCGTGACCGCCGGAGAGGTGGCCACCATGATGGGGGTACCTACAACAGATATTATATCGGCCTGTATGGCACTGGGAATCATGGTTACCATGAACCAGCGACTGGATGCCGAAACCCTTTCTATTGTTGCCGATGAATTCGGCTATGAAGTCGAATTTGTTACGGCGGAGATTGAAGATGCCATTGAGGAAGAGGCGGATGCTCCCGAGGATCTGAAACCCAGAGCTCCGATTGTGACGGTTATGGGACATGTTGACCATGGAAAAACATCCCTGCTGGATTATGTGCGAAAAGAAAATGTTATTGCAGGAGAAAGCGGTGGTATCACCCAGCACATCGGGGCCTATGCAGTGATGCTCGATGGAGGGCAGAAGATCACCTTTCTTGATACGCCCGGTCACGAAGCCTTTACAGCGATGAGAGCACGCGGTGCCCAGGTTACCGATATTGCTATTATAGTAATAGCGGCGGACGATGACATCATGCCACAGACCAAGGAAGCCATCAGCCACGCGCAGGCAGCACAAGTACCCCTTATCTTCGCCATTAATAAAATAGACAGACCCTCAGCCAATCCTGAAAAGATCAAGGAAGGCCTTGCGAACATGAATCTATTGGTGGAAGATTGGGGAGGAAAAATCCAGTCCCACGATATTTCCGCCAAGACAGGAGCAGGGGTAAAGGAGCTTCTGGAAAAGGTGTTGCTTGAGGCTGAATTACTTGAGCTCAAGGCAAATCCGGATAAGCTTGCTTCCGGAACTGTAGTTGAGGCCTTTCTGGATAAAGGCAGAGGCTATGTTTCGACCATCCTTGTTCAGGGAGGAACTCTTAAAATTGGGGACTATGTCCTGGCCGGAACCTGTAGCGGAAAGATTAAGGCCATGCATGATGAACGGGGAAAACCGGTCAGATCCGCAAGTCCTGCCTCTCCGATATCCATCCTTGGATTGGATGGGGCGCCGCAGGCAGGAGATAAGTTCCATGTCCTTCAGGACGAAAAAGAAGCCAAGCAGATTGCTGCCAAAAGGAGTCAGTTGCTCCGGGAACAATCAGTGAGGACACAGCGACATATCACCCTGGATGAAATAGGGAGGCGAATTGCATTGGGCGACTTTAAAGAACTCAATATTATCCTCAAAGGAGACGTGGATGGCTCGGTGGAGGCCCTTACCGATTCCTTCCAGAAATTGTCTACTGATGAGATCCAGGTAAATATCATTCACAAAGGCGTTGGTGCCATCACGGAAACGGATGTCCTTCTCGCCTCAGCCTCAGATGCCATCGTCATAGGTTTTAATGTCAGGCCTATGGGCAATGCCAGAGACATTGCTGATAAGGAGGAGATTGATATCAGGATGTATTCCATTATTTATGACGCCATCAATGATCTGAAGGATGCCATGGAAGGCATGTTGTCTCCGGTTATGAAAGAGGAGATTTCAGGAACTGCAGAAATTCGGGAAACTTTTAAAATTTCCAAAGTGGGTACCATTGCCGGCTGTATGGTAACCAGCGGAAAGATATTCCGGAACTCTAATGTGAGGTTGATCAGGGATGGTGTGGTCATTTATACAGGAGAGCTGTCTTCGCTTAAACGATTTAAGGATGATGCGAAAGAAGTGGCCAAAGGATACGATTGCGGGCTCCAGATAAAAAATTACAACGACATTCGCGAAAATGATATCGTGGAGGCCTTCCAGGAAGTCGCCGTTAAGAAAACCCTCTAAATTATTTCATCATTGATCCATTCCGGAGATGACGACTTTCTTTCAGAACTTCTTACTGCTTATTATTAGGTGGATTCCCAATATCAGAATATATGCGGGAGACTACGGTACTTTAATGCTGTTGCGGATAGAGTGATTTTTATCCGCCATTCCTACGATCACTTTTCTGGTTTCAGGATCAGGGCTGCCGGATATTTCTTACGTACTTCCAGAAACTCCCGTTCAGCTTCCATTTTTGATCTGAACTGCCCGATCTGTACGCGGTAAGTAGGCGAATCAAAAACGATTTTTGAAAACCATTTCGGGAAATCAACCTCGGCCTCCGACTTTAATTTTTCAGCTTCGGCATAAGTGCCAAAACCGACTTGAATTGTGTAAAATTCAGCGGTAGAACTTACTGATTTGTAGAGCGCCAGAAGTTGTGTGATTTTGTCATCCTGGACCAGGGTAATTCGCCCACTCTGAGCCTGCAGCATTTGGTGCAGACCGGCAATGATCATTATCGTTAGAAGCCTTTTCATGTTTTTTCCGCAATTAATGTGCGCGTCACTGTGCAAAGGTAATTTTTTACTTAATAAGACGGTGGTTTCGGCATTATTTAGAATTGGTATAAATTAGAAATTATCAATCCTTTAACATTTCCAAAATAAAGTCTATGTCGTATTTTTGTCCTCAATTTGAGCCACGATAACCAAACGTATTTCGCCAGATTTACGGATGTATCGTGCAAAATTTCGACAGAAATAATTCAAGTATGAAAAAGGTTCCGTACCGCGATCAATTTTCTAAATATTTTGGTTTTTGTTTTGTAGTTTTCCTACTCCTTTCCAACCCCCTTTTTTCACAAGAAGAATCTCCAGCGCCGGAAGAGACAGCGGCTGAAGTTCCCGAAAGTTCCGCGGATCCTGTTAAAGGAAAACAGCTTTTCACCCAAAACTGCGCTGCCTGCCACGCCCTCGAACGAAAAATGACCGGGCCTGCTCTGGCCAATGTTGAGACCAGACTTGCCGAAGATGAAGGCCTGGATCGTGAATGGCTTAATGCCTGGATAAAAAACAGCCCGGCGATGATCGCCTCCGGTGATGCCTACGCCAATAAGATTTACAATGAATACAATAAGACGGCGATGACGGCTTTTCCGACGCTGTCCAATGAAGATATTGACAATATTCTCGCCTATACGTCCGCACCGGCACAAACAGCAGGCCCTGCCACAGAAGCAGGGACTGTCGTAACTCCTGTTACCACCGGAGAAGGTTCAGGCATTTCAAATGAGATCATCCTCCTTGCCCTGGCTCTGGTTTTTGGTCTGCTGGTGGTCATGCTCTTCCTAGTCAATAAAACGCTTATTAGAATTGCTGAGGCCAGCGGGATTGTAATTGAAAAGGAAAAGCAGGTCTCCCGAACGCCCATTTGGAAGGCCTTCGCAAAGAATCAATTTCTAGTATTGGTCACCGTCATCTTCCTTATACTGGCAAGTGGTTATTTTGCTTATGGATGGATGATGCAAATAGGCCTGGATCAGGGCTATCAGCCAATACAGCCTATCCATTATTCCCACAAAATTCACGCGGGAGATAATAAAATTGAATGTAAATATTGCCATTCTTCCGCAAGGGTATCCAAACATTCCGGGATTCCGGCGCTGAACGTCTGTATGAATTGTCACAAATCTATCTATCAATACACAGGGAATCCTGAGGGTCCGAGTGCTGAAGATCTGGCAAATGGCTACACCAACGAATTTTATACGGCCGAAATAAAAAAATTATACAAAGCGGTGGGCTGGGATGAAGAGAACCAAAAATACACCGGGGAATCACAGCCGGTATCGTGGGTCAGAATCCACCAGTTGCCGGACTTTGCTTATTTTAATCATTCTCAACACGTTTCTGTCGCAGGACTGGAATGTCAGACATGTCACGGCCCTGTCGAAGAAATGGAGGTTATGTATCAGTATGCTCCGCTTACCATGGGTTGGTGTGTCAATTGTCACCGGGAAACCAATGTGAAAATAGAGGGCAATGAATATTACGAGAAAATACATGAAGCCTTGTCAAAGAAATATGGCGTCGCTCAGCTTACGGCAGAGCAGATGGGCGGACTCGAATGTGGAAAGTGCCACTATTAATAAGAAATAAGCAGATAAATCGTATGGCATCAAATAAAAAATACTGGAAGAGCGAGGCGGAACTGGTGCCGAATCATTCCATTATTGAGAAGCTGAAACAACGTGAATTCGTGGAAGAAATTCCCGTAGACGAATTTCTTGGGGATAAGGACAAGCTCTCCGCAAGCACCACCAATCGAAGGGATTTTTTAAAGTATCTTGGTTTTAGTACCGCTGCAGCCACCCTGGCTGCCTGTGAAGGGCCGGTACATAAATCCATCCCCTATGTGGTACAGCCCGAGAGAATCATTCCGGGCATAGCAAATTATTACGCGACCACTATGGCCAATGGTTTTGACTTTGCAAGAATTCTTGTCAAAACCAGGGAAGGAAGACCCATAAAAATTGAAAACAATACTGAGGGAGGTATCGGAGGCGGAGCCAACGCGAGAGTACAGGCTTCCGTTCTTTCCCTATATGACAGTACGAGACTTCAGGGGCCTTTAGGCCAGGGAGAACCGGTGGATTGGGCTGCCATTGATGCAGCCGCTAAAGCCAAACTCGGAGCACTTAAGGGTGGTGGAAAACAAATCGCCTTACTTACCCAAACTTATGCCAGCCCTTCGATGTCACGCCTGATCGGTGATTTCCGAAACACTTTCGGAAATGTCAATCATGTCATTTATGACGCTATTTCCGAAGACGCTGCTCTTTCCGCCTTTGAAGCACAATATGGAGAACGGGCCCTGGCCTCTTATAATTTTGAAAAAGCGAGCCTCATTATTTCATTTGGCGCAGATTTTCTCGGCGACTGGCAGGGAGGTGGATTTGATAAAGGGTATGCCACCGGACGTGTACCCGCTAATGGTAAAATGTCCAGGCACATTCAGTTTGAATCGAATATGTCCCTCACGGGAGCGAACGCGGATACCCGTATCCCTATGAGTCCGACCAACCAGAAGATAGCACTGGCCAGACTGTATGGCAAATTAAACGGAACCACTGTTGGCGGCGAATTGCCCGAGGCCATTGAGAGGACGCTGGACACCTTGGTACAAAACATCGCGCAGAACAAAGGGGCTGCGGTGGTGGTTACAGGACTTGAAGATGTAAATGCGCAAGCGGTTGCCTTGTCTATCAATGAACTCCTTGGAAGTCAGGCCTGTGATTTTGCAACTCCAAGGTATATCCGACAGGGAAATATCAAGGCCGTCAGTAAACTTGTTGCTGATATGAATGCGGGTAATATAGGGGCACTTATTATAGATGGCGTCAATCCTATGTATAGCCTGCCGGACCCGGCTGCTTTTCTGGAAGGGATGGAAAAAGTCGATTTTTCAATTACTTTTTCTTGTAACTGGAATGAAACAACGGCCATCACTGATTATGCCGGCGCCTCTAATCACTATCTGGAATCATGGGGAGACCTGCAGATGCAAAAAGGACAGTACAGTCTGATGCAGCCTGCCATACGGGAATTATTTGATACCCGGCAGTTCGCGACCAGTCTGTTACAATGGACGGGAAGCGATCAATCTTATTACGATTATGTAAAAACTACCTGGCAAAACGGTATTCTTAATGGTGGCGACTGGAACAAAGCCCTTCAGGACGGGGTGTTCACATCGGTTGGGAATCCTATAATTGATGCGACCTCCGCCACGGAGGCCAGGATTACTACCTCGGACCCTGCCATAGATACCCCGTCAGCAACTGATAAGGAACCTACAAGTACGGCAGAGGTGACAGCTGAAACAGCGGTCATTCCCATTGCTTCTGCCATAAGAAATTTGACAGGTTCGACAAACAATGGGATGGAGCTAATTCTCTATTCCAAAATCGGGATGGGTGACGGGCAGCAGGCCGGCAATCCATGGCTGCAGGAATTTCCGGATCCTTTAACCCGGGTTTCCTGGGATAATTATATCACCATGTCCAAAGCAGATGCTGAAAAGGGTGGCTTCGAAAATGAGCACGTGGCAAATGGTGGCATGGACGGGAGCTATGCCAACCTCACAGTGAACGGTGTCAGTGTGAATAATGTTCCGGTGATTATACAACCCGGACAGGCAGAGGGAACCATAGGACTTGCGCTTGGCTACGGCCGCGAAACGGGAATGAAGGCGGAAATGAAAACAGGGGTAAATGCATTTCCCCTCTATCAGGGTTTTTCTAACATCCAGAGCGTTTCTCTTGAGAAGGCAGGTGGCAGACATGAGTTTGCGTGTATGCAGCTACATAATACACTGATGGGAAGAGGGGATATTATCAGGGAGACCACCCTGGAAATATTTAATACCAGGGACCATTCGGAGTGGAATCATGTGCCCCAGGTTTCTTTGAATCATCGGGAAGTACCTGCTACCACGGTTGACCTCTGGGAAGGTTTCGACCGATCCATCGGGCACCATTTCAATATGTCCATTGATCTCAACAGTTGTACAGGGTGCGGGGCTTGTGTCATAGCCTGCCATGCGGAAAACAATGTGCCGGTAGTAGGAAAGGCGGAAGTTCGCAAGTCAAGGGATATGCACTGGTTACGCATTGACAGGTATTATTCTTCAGAAGAAACTTTTGAAGGAGACAACTCTAAAAAGGATGCATTATCCGGGCCGATAGATTCCAAGTTCGGTTTTGAGGAAATGGAAGATCCCTCTGCGAATCCGCAGGTGGCGTTTCAGCCCGTAATGTGTCAGCATTGCAATCACGCTCCCTGTGAAACGGTCTGTCCTGTTGCGGCAACCTCTCACAGTCGTCAGGGACAAAACCATATGGCTTATAATCGCTGTGTCGGTACCAGGTACTGCGCCAATAACTGCCCGTATAAAGTAAGACGCTTTAATTGGTTTTTATACAATAATAATGAGGAGTTCGACTATCACATGAATAACGATCTCGGCAAGATGGTAATTAACCCGGACGTGAACGTGCGATCCCGCGGCGTGATGGAAAAATGTTCCATGTGTATTCAAATGACCCAAAAGACGATTCTCGATGCCAAGAGAGACGGAAGGGTTATAAAAGATGGCGAATTCCAGACCGCTTGCTCCAATGCCTGCAATACCGGTGCCATCATGTTTGGAGATATCAACGATGAGGAAAGCAGGATCGCTGAATTAAAAGAGAGCGATCGTATGTACCATTTATTGGAAAGTGTCGGGACAAAACCGAATGTATTCTATCATGTAAAGGTTAGAAATACAGATCAGGCATAAGCGTAAAAAGAACCTATCAATACTAAGAATATATGGCGTCGCATTACGAAGCACCAATACGTAAACCCTTAATTCTCGGAGACAAAGGCTACCATGAGGTTTCGGTAGATATTGCGGCTCCTGTGGAAGGTAGGGCCAACAAGCAATGGTGGATTGTTTTTTCCATTGCACTTGCGGCTTTTCTCTGGGGTATTGGGTGTATCATTTATACTATCAGCACAGGAATTGGAACCTGGGGTTTAAATAAAACCGTGGGTTGGGCCTGGGATATCACCAATTTTGTTTGGTGGGTAGGGATTGGCCACGCCGGAACACTCATTTCTGCGGTACTCCTTCTTTTCAGGCAAAAATGGAGAATGGGGATCAACCGGTCTGCTGAGGCTATGACTATCTTCTCCGTTATTCAGGCAGGTTTATTTCCGATTATACACATGGGTCGGCCCTGGGTGGGGTATTGGGTGTTACCCATTCCGAATCAACTTGGTTCGGTATGGCCAAACTTCAATTCCCCGTTGCTGTGGGACGTATTCGCCATATCAACCTATTTGTCCGTTTCCCTGGTTTTCTGGTGGACCGGACTTCTCCCTGATTTTGCCATGATAAGGGACAGGGCTGTGAAACCTTTTCAGAAGAAAATATACAGCATCGTCAGCTTTGGATGGACAGGCCGTGCAAAGGACTGGCAGCGTTTTGAAGAAGTCTCACTTGTTCTGGCTGGTTTGGCGACGCCCCTTGTACTCTCTGTGCACACCATCGTATCATTTGACTTTGCGACCTCAGTCATCCCGGGCTGGCACACCACCATCTTCCCTCCTTACTTTGTTGCCGGGGCTATATTTTCAGGATTCGCCATGGTTCAGACGTTGCTTATCATTATGCGTAAAGTTTGCAACCTCGAGGCCTATATAACCGTTCAGCATATAGAGTTGATGAATATTGTCATCATGATCACCGGATCTATCGTAGGATGCGCCTATATTACAGAACTTTTTATATCCTGGTACTCGGGAGTGGAATATGAGCAGTACGCTTTCCTGAACAGGGCTACAGGACCCTATTGGTGGGCTTATCTTTTTATGATGAGTTGCAATGTGGTTTCACCGCAGGTAATGTGGTTCAAAAGGATTCGCACCAGTATTGTGGTGTCGTTTATAATCTCCATTGTTGTGAATGTAGGGATGTGGTTTGAGCGATTTGTGATCATTGTAACCTCTCTGCACCGGGATTATCTTCCGTCTGCATGGACCATGTTTTCACCCACTTTTGTGGACATCGGGATTTTCATTGGAACAGTCGGATTTTTCTTTGTGCTATTCCTTTTGTATTCAAGAACCTTCCCTGTGATTGCACAGGCCGAAGTGAAATCCATACTCAAGTCTTCCGGAGAAAGATACAAGAGGTTACGTGCGGCCGGACTTCCGCTGTATCCTGTAGGTAGTCCTCTCGGGATAGCCAGCTCCGGGACCACTGTTGTTATTGAAAAGGAACCACCAATTATCGTTCGGAAACCGCAAGTGGCTTCCCTTTTGGATGTGGTCGGGGTTTTTGATGCCCGCAACCAGAGTCCGGACAACCTGAAGAAGGTAAAAGGCATCGGGCCGCAGATGGAACAGACGCTAAACCAGATCGGGATATATACTTTTGAGCAGCTGGGTCGTATGACCACCAGAGAATATGAACTTCTTGATAACATAACCGGGTCCTTCCCGGGCAGGGCTCAGAGGGATGACTGGGCCGGACAGGCGCAACAACTTAATTCAAACAATTAACTATGGCAACTAAAGTAATACATGCCTATTACAATGATGACGATGTGCTGATGCACGCTGTCAAAAAGGTAAAGGCAGCCAGGTACCATATAGAAGAGGTATATTGCCCGTTTCCGGTACACGGACTCGATAAGGCAATGGGGCTTGCACCGACCAGGATTGCCATCACATCCTTTATGTATGGCTGTCTGGGACTTACCGTATCTATTGTGATGATGAATTACATCATGAATGTAGACTGGCCACAGGACATAGGGGGAAAGCCAAGTTTCAGTTATATCGAGAATATGCCTGCATTTGTACCTATCATGTTTGAGATGACTGTATTTTTTGCGGCCCACCTCATGGTGATCACTTTTTATCTGAGGAGCAGGCTTTGGCCCTTTAAGGTCGCAGAGAATCCCGACCGCAGGACAACAGATGATCATTTCGTGATGGAAATAGGTGTGCATGACGACGAAGTTGTGTTAAGAGATTTACTTTTGGATACAGGTGCAATTGAAATAAATGTTACAGAAAAGTAGTCATATTGGTATGAAGAATTTAAGCAAGCTAGGTGGTGTCTTCGCAGTCTTATTGCTGGTGGCTTCCTGTAAGAGTGACAATAGTCCCAATTACCAGTACATGCCCAATATGTATGAACCGGTGGGATATGAAACCTATGGAGAGGTTGATTTCCTGCCTCAGGGAATGGAAGCCATGCAGCCTGCAGAAAACACGATTCCCAGAGGCTATGTTCCGTACACCTTTGCGAATGACCCGACAGGCAAGGATTTGGCGCGGTTGGAGGCCAGTCCTTTGGATTCACTGGGCACAGAGGCGAATCTGGCAGAAGGAGGCCAACTCTATACTATTTATTGCGCACTTTGCCATGGGGACAAGGGGGATGGACAAGGGATTTTGGTGACAAGGGAAAAGATCCTCGGGGTACCTAGTTATTCGGATGCAGCCAGAAATATTTCAGCCGGCAGCACTTACCATACTATATTCTACGGCCTGAACGCCATGGGTTCCTATGCAGGTCAACTGAATCATGAAGAAAGGTGGAAGGTATCGGAATATGTTATGAAACTGAAGGAGGACCTAACAAAATAATACGTAAGCAGCATATGTACACTATTTCAAACAGGCTAAAGACAGGCTCCATTATCCTGATGATCGCGGGATTGCTCGGAATGGCATATGGTTTCATCACCATGCCGGCAACGGTAGAAGAAGCCAGAGAGATGGTGGCAGCTCATGGAGGAGAACACGGCGAAGAAAGTGCTACAGACCATGGAGATGGCGAACATGCCGCCATGGCGGATAGTGGTGAACACAGTGCAGATCATGATGAACATCTTTTGCATCAGCTGCAAAACCGTCCGTGGTCAGCCATGTATGTGGCCGCTTTCTTCTTCTTTATGATTGCCCTGGGCGCACTGGCTTTTTATGCCGTGCAACGTGCGGCCCAGGCAGGCTGGTCTCCATTATTGTTCCGGGTAATGGAAGGGATTACCGCCTACCTTGTTCCGGGAGGCATTATCGTATTCCTGCTACTTGTACTCTCTGTTTTACATTTTAATCACATGTTCTCCTGGATGGACCCGGAAGTTATGGCACATGACGAGTTACTTCAAAATAAAGCAGGATATCTTAACCCGACCTTCTTCCTGATACGTGCCGTCATTTTTCTCGGCGGCTGGATCCTTTACCGGGAATATTCCAGGAAGTTTTCCCTCGCTCAGGACGACGCTGATGATAACAGATTCTTTAAAAAGAATTTTAGAATATCTGCTGCTTTTCTGGTGTTCTATCTCGTTTCTGAGTCCATTATGTCATGGGATTGGATCATGAGTGTTGACCCTCACTGGTTCAGCACCCTTTTTGGCTGGTATCTTTTTGCGAGTATGTTTGTTTCCGGAATCACTGTAATTTCAATGGTAACCATTTACCTTAAATCAAAGGGATATCTGCCGGATGTGAATAACAGCCATATTCACGATCTGGCGAAATTTATGTTTGGGATCAGTATTTTCTGGACGTATCTCTGGTTCGGGCAGTTCATGCTGATCTGGTACGCCAACATCCCGGAAGAAGTCACCTATTTTGTCACCAGGATCGAAGATTACCGGCTGCCCTTTTTCGGGATGGTGGTCATGAATTTTGTCTTTCCGCTCCTCATGCTGATGAACAGTGATTACAAGCGCGTCAATTGGTTCGTTATCATGGCCGGAATAGTGATCCTTTGCGGACATTATCTTGATATATTCATTATGGTCATGCCGGGAACAGTGGGAGATCAGTGGTATATAGGCATCCCGGAAATCGGCGCCATTATGTTTTTCGCCGGATTGTTTATTTTTTGGGTATTCCGGGCACTGGCGACGGCACCATTGCAGGTGACGCGAAATCCTTTTATCGAGGAGAGCAGGCAATTTCATTATTAGAAAGATTAAAGTATAATACCAGTTCATACGATGACTACATTATTGACCATTGTTGTTTTAGTTCTAGTGGCAATTGCAATTTGGCAAATGACCAAAATATTTGAATTGTCCCAAATTAAAACAGCGTATTCAGGAGTTGCATCAGACAGGGATAACAAATACAATGGGTACCTGATGTTCGCTTTTCTGATTTTTATATATGGCATCACCATTTTCAGTTTCTGGAAATACTCTAAATTTCTTCTTCCTGACGCCTCGTCCGCTCATGGCGCGGAGTATGATTACCTGATGTTGATTTCCTTTGTGATCATTTTTATTGTTCAGACTATTACACAAGCCCTTCTGCACTATTTTGCCTATAGATACCGAGGTGAAACAGGGAAGAAGGCGCTCTTTTATGCAGATAATGACCGCCTTGAATTTATTTGGACCATCATCCCTGTTATCGTATTGGCCGGCCTGATTTTATGGGGCCTCTACACCTGGACGAATATTATGGACGTGAATGATGACGATGATCCGCTCATTGTGGAGTTGTATGCACAACAATTTAACTGGACAGCTAGGTACGGTGGTGCCGATAACGTGCTGGGTGGTGCCAATGTCAGGATGATCGATATCAACCGTTCGAATGTGCTTGGACTGGACGAATCCGATCCAAATGCCGGCGATGATGTCATCGTCAAGGAACTTCACCTGCCTGTGGGAAGAAAAGTAAATTTCAGGTTCAGGTCTCAGGACGTCCTTCACTCAGCCTATATGCCTCATTTCAGGGCACAGATGAACTGTGTTCCTGGAATGATCACCGAATTCTCATTTACCCCAATAACCACCACCGAAGACATCAGGAAGAACCCAGATGTGATTGAAAAAGTCAGGAGAATTAATAAGATCCGGGCAGAAAGGGCAGCTAAAGGAGAACCGAATTCCGAGCCCTGGGAGTATGATTACCTGCTCCTTTGCAATAAGATCTGCGGCCGATCACATTACAATATGCAGATGAGGATCGTTGTGGAAACTGAAGAAGAATACAATCAATGGATGGAAGGTCAGACAACATTTAGTAAGACAGTAACTTCCTCAGAATAAAGAGACATTAAACCGATTAACAATTAATACAAATTATTGATTATGTCAGGAACTGGACACGAACATGCTGATGATCACTCAGAAGATCACGGACATCATCATAAGGAGACCTTCGTAACCAAATACATTTTCAGCCAGGATCACAAGATGATCTCAAAACAATATTTGATAACTGGCTTGATTATGGGCTTCGTCGGTATCGCCATGTCCTTATTATTCAGGATGCAACTGGCATGGCCTGGTCAGAAAATGCCCGTGTTTGAAACCCTTCTTGGGAAATGGGCTCCGGAAGGAGTCATGGATGCAAACATTTACCTTTCCCTTATCACCATCCACGGAACCATCATGGTGTTCTTTGTACTGACAGCAGGACTGAGCGGAACCTTTAGTAATCTGCTGATTCCTTTGCAATGCGGTGCCAGAGATATGGCCTCAGGATTTCTAAATATGCTGTCCTACTGGATGTTCTTTATATCCAGTGTGGTCATGATAAGCTCTCTTTTTGTCGAATTGGGACCGGCTGCGGCAGGATGGACCATATACCCCCCTTTAAGTGCACTCCCAATGGCCCAGCCGGGCTCCGGGATGGGAATGACACTCTGGTTGGTATCCATGGCGATCTTCATTGCTTCTTCCCTATTGGGTTCTTTGAACTATATTGTAACTGTTATCAATCTCAGAACAAAAGGGATGTCTATGACCCGCCTGCCCCTTACCATCTGGGCATTTCTGGTTACGGCTATTATAGGGGTGATCTCCTTTCCGGTGTTGTTATCCGCCGCACTTTTACTCATTATGGACCGCAGTTTCGGAACTTCTTTTTTCCTTTCCGATATTTTCATCCAGGGAGAAGTACTACATTATCAGGGTGGATCCCCGGTATTGTTTGAACACCTGTTCTGGTTTCTGGGGCACCCGGAGGTCTATATCGTCATCCTTCCTGCCATGGGAATGGTTTCAGAAGTAATGTCTGTTAATTCCCGAAAGCCCATTTTCGGATACAGGGCCATGATCGCTTCCATTCTTGCGATTGCCTTTTTATCCACCATTGTTTGGGGACACCATATGTTTATCTCAGGCATGAATCCGTTTCTGGGCTCCGTATTTACTTTCACAACCTTATTGATTGCCATTCCCTCGGCAGTAAAAGCCTTCAACTGGATCACTACCCTCTGGAAAGGAAACTTACAACTGAATACTGGAATGATGTTTTCCATTGGTATGGTTTCCACTTTTATTACAGGAGGTCTGACTGGGATTATTTTGGGCGATAGTACCCTTGATATCAATGTCCACGATACCTATTTTGTAGTGGCGCATTTTCACCTGGTTATGGGTATTTCTGCCCTATACGGACTTTTTGCGGGCGTCTATCACTGGTTCCCCAAGATGTTCCAGGGCAGGATGATGAACAAAAACTTGGGATATGTGCACTTCTGGATAACGGCCGTGGGATCCTACGGAATCTTCTTTCCGATGCACTTTGTGGGCATGGCCGGTGTGCCTCGAAGATATTATGAAAATACAGCTTTCCCGATGTTTGACGAGCTAACTGACATTCAGGTCCTCATGACTGTTTTCGCCCTGATTACCGCTGCGGCCCAGTTGGTATTTGCCTATAACTTTGTAAGCAGTATATTTTATGGTCGTCGTGGGTCTCAAAATCCCTGGAAAGCCACTACGCTTGAATGGACAACGCCATTGGAACATTTTCATGGGAACTGGCACGGCGATATTCCACACGTCTACCGCTGGCCATATGATTACAGTAAGGTGGATGACCACGGGGAATATATTATTCCGGGACAGGATTTTGTACCCCAGAACGTGCCAATTGGTGAAGGCGAAGAAGAAATGCATCATTAGCGCAGCAAGTGTCTTATAATCTATGCCCGTCTTCCGACGGGCTTTTTTATTTGCTGGCACGGACAGGCACCCTACTTCCCGCTTTTTGTAATATCTTAGTAACGGCCAACCACAGGAATTGAGAGCGACCGGTACACTTAATGAAGCAATGTTTAAATAATGAAAAAATTACTCCTGATAACCCTGCTCATGGCAACTTTTACGGTATGTGGCCAGAGAAAGCCAAAAATAAAGGGCAATAGAATTGTTACCGAAATCCGTGAAGACCTTCCTCCTTTTAATGCTATAGAGTTGATTGATGATCTGGAGGTGATGTTACAACCCTCGTCAGGGTCCGCGTATTCCCTGGTAGCCGATGACAACCTGATTGATGTTTTGAAGTTCAAGGTGGAAGACAGTACGCTCATCATCAGCTCCTTTTACAATATCACAGCCAGGAAGAAGCTGGAGATTACCATTGAATACGAAAATCTGAATTCGCTTGACCTGAAGGACGGGAAGATCGTGATGCAGGACATCCTTTCTGCGGAGAATCTCATTGTGAATACTTCCGGAACCGCCAAAATTCAGTTAAATGCCAAGTCAGAAATGATACTCCTGACCATGGAAGGTTCCAGTTCAGGCGATCTCAATCTGGACAGCGATTCCCTTACTGTTTTATTGAAAGATAAGGCTGATGTCCGGATTTATTCGGTCGCTGAAAGCCATGCTGTCGAAATGCATGAAAATGCTTCTGCACAGTTGGAAGGCACGGCCGATACCCTGCAATTGAAGCTTTATGGCAATGCTGGGCTAAAAGCGGAACGTATGGAAGCCGGCACTGCGATTACCTATCTCGAAGACTCCCCCAGTGTAAGAGTGTATGCCCTTGAAATATTTGAATTGAGCTCGCGGGGATCAGCCAAAACCTACCTGTATGGCAATCCGGAAATTACCATTCATGAATTCCTGGATACTTCTGAAATTTATAAGCGGAATAACTAATTGGCTATGGGCGCGGTCAGACAGTGTTCCGGGATGCCAAAACCATTGACCAATACCTCGGCATGGGGCCGGAGTTCAGAACAAAGCCTTTCTACCCTTTGCCTGATAGCCTTTGATTTATTATTTCCCAGGTATCCCTGTTCCAGGAACCAGGAGGCATCCTTCCTGATTTCGTGCAGGGCATATAGGGTTCCAAGCTTTTCAAAAAGAAGCTTGTTTTTTTCTTCACTGATGTTGCCCGTAAATTCCGAAAAGCTTTGGTAAGCCAATTCGCAACTATAGGCCCTGGAGA
>JBGTMS010000202.1:0-82439 GCA_041743425.1 Zeaxanthinibacter sp.
TAATTCTGGTAGTTCAAAAGCCATATTCTGTGTTTTTAAGTTATTATTCTCGTTTCCCAAATTTACGGTTTTTAACATATATAATCCCCTAATTATTTGTTAAGAACAGCAGCAGATTCCGTATTTTGCAATTAAAATAAACTGCTGTCCAATCCCTACAAAATCTTCTCTGCTTCTGCCGGTTCGGGTAAAACCTTTACCCTGGTGAAAGAATATCTGAAACTCCTCCTGGCTCCCGATTCATCAGGGAACATTCGGGAGTTACTCGCCATTACTTTCACAAATAAGGCAGTGAATGAAATGAAAACCCGGATCCTGGATAGTCTGGATCAATTCAGAAAGTCAACCAAGTCTGACTTATTCACCGCAATACTGTCTGAACTGGAATTGGATCCTCAGGCACTTCAACAGATGGCGCAGATACGGTTAAAGCAACTTCTTCACAATTATGCATTTTTTGACATCTCTACCATCGATAAGTTCAACCACCGCCTCATCCGCACTTTTGCGCGGGATCTCAAACTCCCACAGAATTTTGAAGTGGTTATTGAGACCGACTTGCTGCTGGAGGAAGCTGTGGAAAATCTCATAGCCAGGGCAGGATATGATCAAAAACTCACAGGGGTGCTCATTGATTTTGCACTGGAAAAAATTGGGGATGACAAAAGCTGGGACATCACATTCGACCTGAAGAACATCGGAAAACTGATTTTTGAGGAAAATCACCAGGAACCTTTAAAACACCTGGAAGGAAGGTCGATGGACGATTTCCTGAACTTAAAAGTGGTACTTCTAAGGACCATGCGTCAAATAAAGGAAGATGTGGTGAAGCTGGCACAGGAGATCCTAGTCATCATAGCAGAAAATGGACTTGAAGATTCCGATTTCAGCAGCGGCTATTTTCCAAAGTTTATTAAAAAAATACAAAGTGGCGATCTTCAGTTTGACTATCAGACCTCCTGGAAAGATCAATTTGATATGCTCCCGCTCTATGCAAAAAAATGTCCGGATACGATTAAAGCAACCCTTGATACGCTCCATCCTGAATTCAACAGGCGCTTCCAGCATATTAAATCCGAGTCCATGCGCTATGCATTTCTAAGGAACATCTATAATAACCTGGTGCCTCTTACCGTGCTTAGTGCTATACAGGAGGAAATCCGATTCCTTCGCGAGGAAAGGGACCTGTTGCCGATATCAGCCTTCAATCAGATCATCTCAAAAGAAATAAAAAGTCAGCCTGCCCCCTTTATATATGAGCGTCTCGGAGAAAAATACCGCCATGATTTTGTGGATGAATTCCAGGATACTTCCGAACTTCAGTGGACCAATCTGATCCCATTGTTCAGCAACGCCCTGGAGGGTGAGGATGCACGGGGAAGGCAGGGCTCTGTCATTCTGGTAGGTGACGCCAAGCAGGCTATTTATCGCTGGCGAGGGGGCAGGGCCGAACAATTTTTGGATCTCAGCAAAGGCCTGAGTCATCCGTTTGTTGTAGCGCCAGAGGTAAAGAATCTGGAGGTGAATCGGCGCAGCCACGAAGAAATTATTCATTTTAGCAATGATTTCTTTACGCTGATAAGCCCATTACTTGAAAATCCATCTTACGCCCAGATGTTTAAAGAGGGTAACCGGCAGGAAAGCAATTTCAGAAAAGGAGGGCTGGTTCAAATAGATTTTCTGGAAGACAATGGTGAGGCAGTTCCTGAAGCGTATGGAAGGAAAGTAATTGAGGCCGTTCGTTTGGCCAGAAATAATAAGTTTTCCTACAGTGACATCTGTATCCTCACCAGAAACAGAGCTCACGGGATTCTTTTATCAGGTATTCTGATAGAGGAGGGAATTCCGATCATCTCATCCGAAACCCTCCTTCTCAATTCGGATAATAAAATCAGGTTCCTGATAGGTCTGTTAACTTATAGCGTTCATCCCGAAGATGCTGAGAACCGGTACCAACTACTTTATTTCCTTACAGAAAACAACCTGGCCAGGCATGAATATCTCAGAACTAAGCTGGAATTCGTTTCGCGTGCCCTACTGGAAGAATACGCATTTGACATCGAATTTTTCAAACGTTCCACAGTCTATGATGGTCTGGAATATGCTATTAAACAGTTTAGCCTGGCCGGGAATTCGGATGCTTACCTGACCTATTTCCTGGATGAAGTTTTTGCGGTGGAACAGAAGACTGGTTCGGGGGTTTTTACCTTTCTGAATTACTGGGATGAGAAAAAGGAAAAATTGAGCATTGTTGCACCGGAAGGTTTGAATGCAGTTCAGATAATGACCATCCACAAATCTAAGGGTCTTGAATTTCCCATTGTGATCTTCCCCTTTGCAAATACCCCGGTAAGGGATTCCAAAAATTCAAAACTCTGGGTGTCTCTGGATATGGAGAATCCGCAGGGATTCAAGGAAGTTCTCATCAGTAAAAAGAAGGAGGTTTCCGGGTATAATGCCATTGTTGCGCGAAAGTATGAGGAAGAAGAACAGAAACTGGAACTTGATGCCTTTAATGTCCTTTATGTCGCGCTGACTCGGGCCATTAGCGGCCTGTTCATCATTACGGAGAAAGACCTGAAAAAAAACGGGTCGCCGATGCAAAATTACGCCCGGCTGTTTATCTATTATTTGCAGCAGAAAGGACTTTGGTCGGATACCCAACTGACCTATTCCATGGGCGCGTTGCCTGACTCAACCGATATGGTTCAAGAAGAAAATAGCGAAAGAACAATTCCCTTTATTTATAGTCACAGAAATAATCCGCTTTTCAGAATACTTACCGTTTCCGGAATGCTATGGGACAGCAACAGGTCTGAAGCGATAAGCAGAGGAAATCTTATACATCACCTGATGTCCCTGATTCATTCAAAGGATGATCTGCCACCGGCTCTGGACGAGATGCGGCTTCAAGGGTTACTAACTCCGGGCGAGCTGATCCCACTTCGGGATATGGCCCTTCGCATCATGTCGCATCCCTTGCTGAAGACCAGTTATCAAAAAGGACCCATCATCAGGAATGAATCTGATATTATTACACAAAATGGGCTACTTTTACGACCTGACAGGATCGTAATCCGAGAAAGTAAAGTTACTGTGATCGACTATAAAACGGGTAACAGAAACTCTTTGTATTCGCGACAAATAGAGGCGTACGCGACCGCACTTAGGGAAATGGGTTTCGAAATTGAAGATAAAATCATCGTCTACATTGGTACTGAAGCCATAGATCTGGAATTAATAGCATAACGCATGTACGGAAAAATTAAACAGCATCTGGAACGGGAACTGGAAAATATCCGGGAAGCAGGATTATTTAAAGAAGAGCGGATCATCACTTCCGCACAAGGAGCAGAGATTACAGTGTCTTCCGGGAAAAAGGTGATTAATTTTTGCGCCAATAATTATCTTGGTCTTTCTTCACATCCGGAGGTGGTCAAAGCGGCCAAAAATGCTTTGGAAAGTCATGGCTTCGGCATGTCTTCAGTCCGCTTTATTTGCGGCACTCAGGACATTCACAAGGAACTTGAGCAGAAAATAGCTGCCTTTTATGGTACAGAAGATACAATCCTGTATGCAGCCGCATTTGATGCCAATGGCGGGGTTTTTGAACCTTTATTATCGGAAGAGGATGCGATTATTTCAGATAGTCTGAATCACGCATCCATAATAGACGGTGTCCGCTTATGCAAAGCGAAAAGATACCGCTATGCAAATAGCGACATGACAGACCTTGAAATCCAGCTGAAACAAGCGGATGCGGACAATTGCAGGTATAAAATAATTGTAACCGACGGTGTATTCTCCATGGATGGCCTGCTTGCCCCTCTGGACGAGATTTGCCGGCTGGCGGAAAGTTATGATGCCCTCGTCATGGTTGATGAATGCCATGCAGCAGGTTTTATCGGAGCTACCGGTCGCGGTACATTGGAAGAAAAAGGGGTCCTGGGACGGGTGGACATCATAACCGGAACCCTCGGAAAAGCTCTGGGAGGCGCAATGGGCGGATATACCACAGGGAATAAAGAAATCATTGAAATTTTGAGGCAGCGATCAAGGCCCTATTTATTTTCCAATTCGCTCGCACCGGCCATTGTAGGGGCATCTATCAAAGTTTTTGAGATGCTGGAAAATGATACAAGCCTGCGTGACAAACTGGACAAAAACTCCCGATATTTCAAAAAGGGGATAAAGGCGGCCGGATTTGATATCATTGATGGCGATTCGGCTATTGTTCCAGTCATGCTTTACGATGCAAAACTGGCTCAAAAAATGGCAGGTATGCTGCTTGAGAAAGGGATTTATGTTATTGGCTTCTTCTACCCGGTTGTACCCAAAGGCAAGGCAAGGATCAGAGTACAATTATCGGCCGCTCATAAAACAGAACATTTGGATCATGCGATCCTCGCATTTACTGAGGTAGGCAAGGCATTAAATATCGTTTAAATGCTCTTTTTACCATATGAAATGCAACAAAAAAAATGAGAAATTGATTTTGTTAATAATTTTTAACAACTTACATTTGCAGCAAATAAACACTTAAACTTAAAAATTTGAACATGAAACAGCTTAGCAGATTATTGGTTGTTGGCCTACTTATATTAGGGTTTAACAACGTACAAGCGCAGGATGAAAATAATCCCTGGCAGGTTAGCTTTGGTGCCAACGCCATAGACGTTTACCCAACTAACGACAAGGACGCTTCCTATCCTACTGGTACATTATTTAGTGAGTATTTCAACGCTTCGGATCACTGGAATATTCTACCTTCTATCTCCTATGTAGCAGTGAGTAAGTCTGTTGGCGATGGATTTGCACTGGGTGTTAGAGGTTCGTTGAATCGTATTGATAAACTGGGCGATGTCAGTGCTGATGATCTTTCTCACTATGCTGTTGATGGTACAATCAAATATCAAATTTTAAGAAATACTGTTATTGATCCATTCATTGAAATCGGTGGTGGTTACACTTGGGTGGACGAGATTGGTGCAGGAACGGTTAACGGAGGTATCGGACTAAACTTCTGGTTCTCTGAAAATATCGGCCTTACGCTCCAAACTCAGTATAAGCATGTTTTTGAGGATTACGGTGTTAAGCATTTCCAACATCTTGGCGGTATCTCCATCAAATTTGGAGGAACCGACACAGACGGAGATGGTATTGATGATAAAGATGATGCCTGTCCTGAAGTTGCAGGTCTTGAGGCTTTCAACGGATGTCCTGACACAGATGGAGATGGCATAGAAGACGGTAAGGACAGTTGTCCTAACGAAGCCGGATCAAAAGAAATGAATGGATGTCCTGATACTGATGGGGACGGAATTGCTGACAAAGATGATGCTTGTCCAAATGAAGCTGGTCTTGCCGCATTGGCCGGATGTCCTGATGGAGATGGTGATGGTGTTGCCGATAAAGATGATGAGTGTCCTACTGAAGCAGGTCCTGCTGAAAACAAAGGATGCCCATGGCCAGATCAGGATGGTGACGGTGTATTGGATAAAGACGATCAGTGTCCAGACGTAGCCGGTACAGTTGCTAACAAAGGATGTCCTGAAGTGACTGAAGAAGTTCAGAAGCAGTTGAATGAATATGCCAGAACAATCTTGTTCGATACAGGTAAAGCCAGTTTGAATCCTTCTTCCACTGCAGTTTTTGTGGATATCATCCGAATTCTTAACGAGTATCCAAACGCTAAGTTTACTGTGGAAGGACATACTGATAGTGTAGGAAGTGAATCATTGAATCAGTCTCTATCTGAAAAGAGAGCCAACTCTGTCAGGGATTTCCTTATAGCGGAAGGTGTGGCATCTGATAGGTTGACTGCCCTTGGATACGGTGAGTCAAAACCGATCTCTACCAATGATACTAAGGCTGGAAGACAGCAAAACAGAAGGACTGAGATCAACTTAGTGAAATAAGGAGTTCCCTTCTAAATAAATATGAAAAGCCCTGGCGGATTCGCCGGGGCTTTTTTTATTTTTGACTCGTATGCAAAGTTTCCTGGAAGAAGTAGTGGAAGATGTCTGGCAAAAGCATGGTTCAACGGATGACCTCATTTTTATCCTCCCAAGTAAGCGTGCCGGGAACTATTTACGAAGGTGCCTAGCCAAAACGGCTGCGTCGTCGCTGTTTTCACCAGATATCTTTAGCACAGAATCTTTTGTGGAATCTATTTCTGGCCTCAAACCCGCCTCCGCCACCCTGCAGCAATTTGAGTTGTATAAGGCCTATCTCGACCATCTCCCGGGCAAGAAAGAATCTTTTTACTCCTTCTCCAAATGGGGCAGGATACTTCTACAGGATTTCAGTGAGGTGGATAGGTATCTTGTCCCACCCGAGGAAATATTCAATTATCTTTCGGCCATTCAGGAAGTGAATCACTGGTACCTCCAGGCCGAAAAATCAGAAATGATGACAGCGTACATCAGGTTCTGGAACAACCTGGAATCGCTTTATCGAAATTTCAATGGGCGTCTCCTGTCGAGGGGCATTGGACACCAGGGACTGATTTATAGAACGGCCTGCGAGAACATCACAGCCTATTTATCTACAGCCCAACATAAGAAGCACATCTTTGTTGGTTTTAATGCCCTTAATACTGCGGAATCTCTATTGATCCAGCAAATTCTGCAATCACCCTCTTCCGATATCTATTGGGATGCTGATACATACTTCATAAAGGACGTCATTCATGAAGCAGGGTACTTTATAAGGCAACATCAACGCGATTGGCCCTATTTTAAGAATGGTTCCCTAAAAGGCCTCAGTTCTTATTTCCTGGACAAAAAGAAGATCCGTATTGTAGGGGTACCCAAGCAGGTTTCTCAGGTAAAATATGTTGGATCCCTGCTAAGGGAACTGCAGCTGAACGAGCACAAGGAGCTCCGTAACATAGCGATAGTGCTGGGGGACGAGAGCCTGCTTAATCCTTTGCTAAATGGCATCCCGGATACGATCAGCAAAGTAAATATAACCATGGGGTATCCTTTGGCCAAAACTCCAATGGCAGGAATGTTCGAGCAGTTTTTTGAACTCTATCTCAATCCCGATAAGCAGGGTTGGACCTCAAACGATGTATTTGCTTTCCTTGGCCATAATTTCATCCAGCTTTCATTCCCGCATAAAGACGTTTCAAAGCTGCTAAAGGTTCGGCTGGAGGCTAAAAAACATCAGTTGAGACGGATAGATTTAAGTCAAATTAAGACCCTGCAGACCCACTGCGGCATCAATATGTCTCACTTGTTTTTTGAGACCCCGGTTGATCCGGCGAACTTTATTACACGATGCCTGGAACTTATTGGCCATATCCGTACGAATGCAGAGGCGAATGGTAATAATTTGACCCTCGAGTACCTCTATCGCTTTTATATCCTCCTGAACCAATTGCAGGACATGCTTGTATCTTTTCCATATGTAGAAGACTTAAGAACACTCTATAGCCTGTTCAGAGAATTGGTTGAAGTGGAAACAATAGACTTTCGCGGGGAACCTTTTGAAGGTATACAGGTTATGGGGATGCTGGAAAGCAGGAACCTCGATTTTGAAACGGTGATAATTACTTCAGTAAACGAAGGTATTCTCCCCTCGGGAAAATCAAATAATTCGTTTATTCCGTTTGATGTCAAAAAGCAATACGGCTTGCCTACCTATAAGGAAAAAGATGCCGTATACACCTACCATTTTTATCGCTTACTTCAACGGGCGACCGCTGTTTATATTTTATACAATACACAGCCTGACGTCCTGGAAGGAGGGGAAATGAGCAGGTTTATTTCTCAACTATTACTTGATGAAAACCGTCCCGGCGATGTAGAACATATACTTGCCACTCCGCAACTTCAAACGGCTCCAATCACATTACAAAGAATCATAAAAGATCCGGAAGTAATGCAGCGCCTGAAGTTGATCGCTTCTACCGGAATATCTCCAAGTTCTCTATCGACCTATATCCGGAATCCGATCGCATTTTATAAGCAAAGCATCCTGGGAATACGTGAAGATCCAGGCATCGAGACTACCATGGCAGCCAACACTTTTGGCAGTTTGATCCATCATTCCATGGAAGTATTGTACAGGACATGGGTAAATCGTTTATTGTCTGTTGATGGCTTAAAGGAATTACTTCCAGAGATAGAGACCGTAGTTAAAGCTCAGTTTGCCATCATTTACCCGCGAGAAATTAAGCCTCATGGAAAGAATCTTATTGCCTTCCATGTCATAGTAAGGTATATCACCAATTATATACTATTGGAAATTGAGGCCGTGAAACACCATCAGATAAAAATCCTGGCCCTTGAGGAAAAACTCACCCTGTCGCTGAATATTTCAGGAATACCATTTCCTGTGCTGCTCAAAGGCAACATTGACAGAATCGAAGAAAGGGACGGAACGCTTCGCATTGTGGATTATAAGACAGGTAATGTCAGGGTGCCACAACTCGCCATTATCGACTGGAACGAAATTATCAGGGACGCCGATCTGGATAAGGCTTTTCAACTGCTTTGCTATGCTTTGCTTTATGCGGACAAAGGACTGCCTGTAGAGGCAGGTGTAATCCCTTTTAAAAATCTGAGCCTTGGCTGGATACCCCTGAGCGCCAGGGATAAAAAAGGAAGTTCCGCCAATATCATTCTGATTGATACGCCAACACTTGAATTATTCAGGGAGCAACTTGCCAGGCTCCTCCTCGAAATATTCAATCCTGAAGTGGATTTTATAGAATCCGCGCTATAATTATTTGGCATCAGGGCGGCTGGGGCGGACTTCTATTTTACTGGGTAAAGTCCTTGGATTCATTCGTAACAAATCGACAACCAGTTGTCCGATATCCTCCGGCTGAATCTTCCAGTCATCCTCTTTGGAGGGTGTGTGCCCTCCAAAATGTGTAGCCACTGAACCGGGCATAATAGTTGAGACTTTGATGTCGTATTTTCTCAGATCAAGCATAGCTGCCTGTGTGAATCCGACCACCCCGAATTTGGTTGCGTTATAGCCGGCTCCCCCTGCAAAAAAATTGGTCCCCGCCAGGCTGGCCAGAGTAATATAATAGCCTTTGGATTTCTTTAAGGATTCAATCGATGCTTTTAAGGTGTGAAATACCCCGTTTAAATTGGTGTTTATCATTGCGTTCCATTCTTCAAAGCTCAGGGTATCCACCGGTGCAAAATGTCCAAGGCCTGCATTGGCAAGAACCACATCAAGTTGCCCCCACTTTTCAATAATTTGTTGGACAGCATGTTGCTCGTCCTTAACTTGGGTTACGTCAGACTGTATTGCGAGTACTTTGCCGGCAGATCCGAGGTGAGTCGCTGCCTCCTGTACCGTATTCAGGCTCCTTCCACTAATTGCAACGCGCATTCCGGCTTGCGCAAGGACTTCAGCTATTCCAAATCCAATTCCGCGCGAACCACCGGTGATATAGGCAACCTTATTCGTTAAATCTGTCATAGGGAAATCGTTTAAGTGAAATTACGAGGAACCTGCCTTCCCTGAAAGTCAGCAAAGTTATACTTTTCTTAAATTAAAAGTCCGTTACTTTTTCGGTAGGAAACCCGTCATACCATAAGCGTTTTTGAAGATTTAGACAGGCAGCCCCTTAACGCGGCTTCGGGGGAAATAATAAAACCTTCCTTCAGCCGGTTGTGATCCGTTAAAGGAAGGTTTTTGTGGAGAATACCGGAGTCGAACCGGTGACCTCTTGCATGCCATGCAAGCGCTCTAGCCAGCTGAGCTAATCCCCCATGGGTGTATTCAGGGCCTTGCGGTAATGAGGGGTCAAAGAAACTACTTTTTACAAAAGTATCAAAATCCGGCCCTAACTATTTTCAGACGGTTCAGAACTTCTTAACACTCAAAACAAGCACTGGAATCCTGGCATAGAATTCGGATTTCGGAATGGTGCTCTTCTCCCACAGATTGCTGAAAAAGCCTCTTTTCCTTCGAAAAACGCAAAGAAGATCAGGATGCTGTGATTGCAAATGCTCCAATACGCCGAGATAGGTGGTGGCATGTTCGGTAATGGTCAATTGAGAACTAATGTCCATCAGGGCAACATTAATTTTCAGATCATCTTCCGTATAACCAGGATTCTTTACCAGAAGCAGATTGACCTTTGACTGGAACCGATCTTTGATGGTTTTTAAGGGATCCAACACCTTTTTACCCTTCATTACTCCCGAACTGAAGGCAGTTAATATGGTACCAAAATTCCGGAAGACAGTTCCTTTAGGTACAATCAGGGTGGGAATATTGGTCCGTTTCACTATCCTGCCGGTGGTATAGCCCAGGTAGAGTTCTTCGCGGATTTCATTGCTGCGAGGGGCGACAATAATCAAATCAACCCCAATCGTATCATGAATTTCTTTTAAGCCATCCACAAGGTCTCCATTATAGGTCGTGGTCTTTATGATTACTTGCTTGGAATCTACCTTCTCAATAACTTCCCGCAAATAATCTTCACTGCTCTTAGCCACTTTTTTCCCGATATTCGTAAGATCACCAGCGCCGCTGGTAACTGTGAATACCCCCATGACATAGAGTTCCGAGGAAAATTCAGTTGCAAAATCGACCGCGTACTGCAACGTTTCGTGAGAATCAGGAGAGGTGCCAATTGGTACCAGAATGTTCTTCATAGGGAATACAGTTTTGAACTATAAATGTAGGGCTTTAATTAACATTTTGCATATGATGAGACGTGCAAAGATATCAGAAATCCCTGAAATTCTGGCTCTAACGAAAGCTTGTTCCACATTTATGGCCGAACAGGGAATATTCCAATGGAATGCGCATTATCCGTCTTTAAAAGATTTTGAAACGGATCTTTTCAGAAATGAACTTTATATAATAGAAGAAAATGATAGCCTTCTGGGAACGATCACAATTTCCACAAAGATGGACAGTGAGTATGCTTCTATCACATGGCTGACACCTAACTCCCGCCACATTTATATTCACCGGTTGGCGGTACACCCAAGTCAGCAAGGTAAAGGCTATGGAGTAAAAATGATGGATTTTGCAGAAGATTATGCCAGGAAAAGGGGAGTAGTTTCCTTACGACTGGATACCTTTAGCCGGAACAAAAGAAACCAGAAGTTTTATGAGCAACGCGGGTATTGTAAATTGGGAGATGTATTTTTTCCGGCCCAGAGTGAATTTCCCTTTTACTGTTATGAACTAGTACTATAGCGCTGCCTTTTGAGAGGTCCTATCACGCTTAAAGCCATCAACAACCTTGCGATACCGGCAACCATTGCAGGTATCGCCGAGCCTGTGCTTTCAATCACCGATACGGCAATTGTTGGAAATATTCCATATGACGGGCTGGAATCACTGGCCGCTGCCGGGATAGTAGGTTCATTTTTATCAATGCTGGTCTGGATTCTCGGGCAGACACGCAGTGCCATATCAGCCATCCTTTCACAAAACCTGGGAGCAGGCAAAATAGAAGATATGAGAAGTCTGCCGGCACAAGCTATTTGCTTTAACCTTGGTTTGAGTTTCGTCGTACTCTTCTCAACCATTTTTATTGTGGAGGATATTTTCAGTCTGCTGAATGCTTCAGGAAAAATATTGGAGTACTGTATTTCCTACTATTCCATCCGGGTCTGGGGATTTCCCCTCACCTTATTCGTCTTTGCGGTAATGGGCATCTTTACTGGCTTGCAAAACACCTTCTGGCCCATGATCATAGCACTCACGGGTGCGCTCCTGAATGTGATTCTGGACTATATACTTGTATACGGGATTGCAGGGTACATACAACCAATGTACCTGGAAGGTGCCGCCTGGGCCAGTTTGATATCCCAGGGAGTAATGGCTGTAATGGCCTACCTATTACTTCGATGGAAGACCTCTATCAGCCTGATACCGGCCTTGCCTTTACATCCCGAACTGAACCGGCTGGTACTCATGAGTCTCAACCTGTTTATCCGGTCACTGGCTCTTAATACGGCTTTGATCCTTGCCGTTAGGGAAGCCACTGCCCTGGGTGACCGGTATATTGCCGCTCATACTATTGCAATTAATTTATGGTTGTTTGCGGCATTTTTTGTGGATGGTTACGGAGCGGCAGGCAATATCATGGGTGGGCGGATGTTGGGTGCCAGAGACTACCCCGGACTTTGGAAACTTGCGTCAAAAATTACATTGTGTGGCGTAGTCGTTAGCCTGCTGATGATGCTTTTGGGCTTCCTGTTCTATAAACAGGTGGGGCTTATGTTTTCAAATGAAACCATTGTGCTGGAATCGTTTTATTCAATTTTTTTCATTGTCCTCCTAGCGCTCCCAATGAACAGCGTAGCTTTTGTCCTTGATGGCCTTTTTAAAGGTTTGGGAGAGATGCGGTATCTGAGGAATGTATTGTTGAGCGCTACCGTGGCAGGATTTATACCCGTGATATTTACAGGCAGAATCCTTGACCTGGGATTGTATGGTATCTGGGTCGCCTTTGTTGTCTGGATGCTCATCAGGAGCATCGCCCTGGTTTGGAAGTTCAGACAAAAATTTCGGCCGCTCTTGCAAAAGGTTTAATTTAGTAAGCTGAATACTATTGGTCCCATTTTTCCCTGCCTAATGACTACTGATCGAATCAATGGAAGTCTCTATCTCAAAACAAACGAAGGGGTTGCCGTATTGGAATTTGGACACCCGGCCGGAAATTCTTTTGTAAGGCCCCTTCTGGATCGTCTCACGGAGGCAGTGAATAAATTATCTGAAGATCAGGAAGTTGTTGTTATCGTCCTTCAATCAGAAGGAGATCGTGCCTTTTGTTCCGGGGCTTCCCTGGATGAGATGTCAGGTATTTCCAGTTTAGAGGAAGGCACTTTCTTTTTTAGTGGGTTTGCGAACCTCATCAATGCGATGCGTTTGTGTAAAAAGCCAATCATAGGACGGGTGCAGGGCAAAGTAGTTGGTGGAGGTGTGGGTCTGGCTGCTGCCTGTGATTATGTATATGCCACTGTCGCGGCATCCATCCGACTCTCTGAGATAAGTATTGGCATTGCACCTCTCGTCATCGCGCCGGCAGTGGAACGAAAAGTTGGAATTTCAGGTCTGGCCGAGCTTTCCCTGGCCCCGAAAGAATGGAAGAGTGCTTACTGGGGAAAGGAAAAGGGGCTCTTTTCAGAAGTGTATGAAGATATAAGGGAAATGGATAAAGAACTGTACTTTTTCGCAAAATCTCTGTCTGACTATAGCCCACAGGCGCTTGCCGCTTTAAAAGAAACCCTTTGGACAGGCACATCCCACTGGGAATCACTTTTACCGGAACGGGCTGAACAATCCGGCCGGCTGGCCTTGTCTGAAACTGCAAAGAAGGCTTTGCAGAAAATTATTAACAAAGAATAGTAAGAATTAATATATGGATGGGAATTTCATCTTCCTGTTTGTGGCGGTATTCGTTGTAGTAGTTTATATTATCAACCGGATGCGTGGTAACAGTAAACACAGGAGAAAGTAGTTTAGCCACAACAGGTCCGTGCAACCCCTGGCAATCCATCTGACAGCTATTTATGAGGTCATGAACAAAATACGAATCACCAAACAGTTCACTTTTGAAACAGGCCATGCCTTATACGGATATGACGGTAAATGCCGCAACGTCCACGGTCATAGCTACAAATTGTCAGTGACGGTTATAGGTACGCCCATTACAGATGCCAATGATGTAAAACTTGGGATGGTCATTGATTTTGGCGACCTGAAGAGGATCATCAAAGAAGAAGTCGTTGATCCCTTTGATCACGCTACCGTGTTTAACGCAAATACGCCACATCTGTCTCTTGCCAGGGAGTTAGAAGCCAGGGGGCACAAGGTTATCTTTGCTGATTATCAGCCGACAAGTGAAAACATGGTGGCAGATTTTGCAGAAAAAATCAAGGTGCGCTTACCGGAGCAGATTGCTTTACATTCCCTGCAGCTACGCGAGACCGAAACCGCTTTCGCCGAATGGCATGCGGACGACAACTGAAATGATATGATGACGTTCGGACAGGATGCAGAATTATAGCGAGACCTGAGCAATTGTTTTTGAACAGGACGGATTGTCAGTAAAGTTCTCAATGTGTAACTTTAGCCCCTAATGGAACTACTCAATCTTCCTCCAGACAAAAGGATTTACTTTGCAAGTGATAATCACCTCGGCGCCCCTTCAAAAGCCATAAGTCTGGTACGTGAAAAGAAATTTGTTGCCTGGCTTGATATCATTAAATCAGATGCCGGGGTTCTTTTCCTCCTGGGAGATCTCTTTGATTTTTGGTTTGAGTATAAGACGGTTGTTCCCAAAGGATTTACACGGACCCTCGGGAAACTTGCCGAACTTTCAGATTCCGGCATACCGATCTATTATTTTGTGGGAAACCATGACCTGTGGATGGACGGATACTTTGAAGAAGAACTGAATATCCCTGTATTTCATAGCCCCAAGGAATTCCTGATCAATGACCTTCACTTTCTCATAGGTCACGGAGATGGTTTGGGTCCCGGCGATAAGGGATATAAACGAATGAAAAAAATATTTACCCACCCCCTGGCAAAATGGAGCTACCGGTGGTTACATCCTGATTGGGGGGTGAAGCTGGCACAATTCTTTTCCGTTAAAAACAAACTGATCTCAGGGGATGAAGACATTGAGTTTTTGGGTGAAGACCGGGAATGGCTCGTACAATACGCCCGTAAAAAACTGGAATCGCGACACTATGATTATTTTGTTTTTGGTCATCGACATCTTCCTTTGGAAATAGCGCTGTCGCCAAGTTCCACATATATAAATCTGGGAGATTGGATTACTTATTTTACGTATGCCGTTTTTGATGGCACGAATCTCCGGCTTGAAAAATTTTCATTCCCCGCGGCTGAGCTTCCTTAATGAGCCGCGATATCTTTTAATTTAAGTTGAAGACTTCTCTTTCCTTGCCACTCATTCTCTTCTATGGAAAAAACGGCGGAGAATTTCTTTTTGTTGGCAGCCAAATCAAGCTTATGTCCGATATTAAAGCCAATGGCGCCAACCGGTGCAGACCCGGGTTGTATAACGTTCATTTTTAAATGAAGATCCCCTGACCCCACCGTTTTTGCCAGGCCTGTATCCGTGAGCTCTCCGGCCATAAAAACCGGTGGCATATTGCCCGGTCCAAAAGGGGCGAATTGATCCAGGATTCTCAGGAGTTTCGGGTTGAGGTCCCTGAGTTCCACCATGGCATCAATTTTCAATTCCCGGGTAAGCATTACCGGATCCATTCTCCGGGCAACCACTTCTTCAAACTGTTTTTTAAAGTGTTCGAACTGCGTCTCCAGCAGGGTAAGTCCTGCAGCATATTTATGACCGCCGAATTGCTCTATGGTCTCTGAACATTCTTCAAGGGCTTCATAGATATCAAAACCATTTACAGACCTTGCCGATGCCGCAAGTTTGTCGCCGCTTTTGGTGAAAACGAGCGTGGGGCGGTAATAAGTTTCAATAAGCCTGGATGCCACTATTCCAATGACCCCTTTGTGCCAGGATTCTTTATATACCACCGTTGTATGCCTATCTTCTTCTTCGTTTGCACGGATCTGTTGCAGCGCTTCCAGGGTAATCTCCTGGTCCAGACCCTTTCTTTCTGTATTGAAGCGCTCTATTCCGGCAGCGAAGTCAGCCGCCTGTTGAACGTCATTCACAGTAAGCAGGTCTACAGCATGTTGTCCGTGTTTTATCCGGCCTGCCGCGTTGATCCTGGGGGCGATGATAAATACCAGATCCGTGATAGTGAGAACTTTTTTGTTGATTTGGTTCAGAATGGCCTGAAATCCAACTCTGGGACATTCATTGATGACTTTAAGTCCGAAGTAGGCGAGTATTCTGTTTTCGCCGGTTATGGGAACGATATCGGCGCCGATTGCGGTGGCGACAAGATCAAGATATGGCCAGAGTTCCTCCACCGACACCTGTCTTCGGGTGGCGAGGGCCTGAATAAGTTTAAATCCGATTCCACAACCGCAAAGCTCCTTATAAGGGTAAGAACAATCTACCCTTTTCGGATCAAGAACGGCAATGGCCTCAGGTAGCTGGGCACCTGGCCGGTGATGGTCACAAATAATAAAATCTATATCAAGCTTTCGGGCATATGCCACCTTTTCAATGGCCTTTATGCCACAATCCAGCGCAATGATGAGGCTGATATTGTTATCCGCTGCATAATCGATTCCCTGATATGAAATTCCATAACCCTCAATGTAACGATCAGGGATGTAGGTGGCCACATTTGAATTAAATTGCAGCAAATAAGAGGATACCAGGGCCACCGCCGTAGTCCCATCCACGTCATAATCCCCGAAAACGAGGATATTCTCATTCCTCGAAATCGCAAGCTCAATCCTTGCCACAGCCGCATCCATATCCTTCATGAGAAATGGATCGTGCAAATCCGAAAGTTCCGGACGAAAGAATTTTTTCGCTTCTTCATAATTCGTGATCCCGCGTTGAAAGAGTAGTTGGGCGACCAGTGGGGTTACATTCAACGAACGAATCAACGGAGCAAGAGCTTCCTCTTCGGTTTTAGGTTTCAAGGTCCAGCGCATTCGATACAATCTACTACATTACTAATATAACTCCCTGCCCCGAAATAAACATGCACAATTTTGCCTGGTACCCGCTGCCCTGCTCTTATTTGCTGATTCTTATTTCAAAATGCCTAAGCCGACTTATGGAACAATGTTTTGATCTGTATTTTCGCGAAGTTGCGGAACATTTCCATAACGCCGCAGTATTTCTCAACCGATAGATTTACCGCTTTTTTGAGACTTTTCTCATTGAGGTTCTGCCCGTGGAAATGAAATTCTATGGTAACTTGATCATAGTATTTGGGGTGGGCCTCAGTGAGTCCGGCCACTACTTCTATGTTAAATTCTTTCACCTCCAGTTTCATTTTCCTGATAAGCGCAGCGACATCGAGTCCGGAACAGCCTGCCAGGCTGGAAAGCATCAATGCCTTCGGTCTGTATCCCTGCCCTTCACCCCCGTCTTCCGGACTGGCATCAATTTTTAGTGTGATCCCCGAAGGATTGGTACTTTCAAAGGCCATCTGGCCCAACCATTTCAAACTGATTTGAGTTGTCGTGCTCATATTTTTTGTTTCTTGCAGACGACAAAAATACAATAAAATATAAGGACCATGCCCTTCGTTACTCCCCTCAACCCTGATCAGGATCCGGAGACAAAACTCCTGGCCAATTTCTTCAATGAAACCCTCGGTTTTTGTCCGAATTCCATACTTACTATGCAGCACAGACCTGCTATCTCAAAAGCATTTATTGAGCTAAACAAAGCAGTAATGACCAATGACGGAAGGGTGACCTCCGCTCTGAAAAGAATGATAGCCTGGGTAAGTAGTGAAACTGCAGGCTGCAGATACTGCCAGGCGCACGCTATCAGAGCGGCTGAGCGTTACGGAGCCGAAAGTTCAAAGTTGCATCATCTCTGGGACTACCGGAACCATGAGGCGTTTACGGAGGCAGAACGCGCAGCTCTGGATTTTGCGCTGGCAGCATCTCAAATACCAAATGGGGTCGACTCCAGGCTCAGGGCAAGAATAGCTGAGTACTGGAATGAAGGGGAGATAGTTGAGATGCTGGGGGTTATTTCCCTTTTTGGATATCTGAACCGGTGGAATGATTCCATGGCAACCACCCTGGAATCTGGGGCTATTGAAAGCGGAATGAAATATTTGGAGAAGCGGGGTTGGGAAAAGGGCAAACATCTGTAATTATAGCGGGTTCCTGCGGCAATAATTTTTAGGGTAGTTTAGACAATGAAGAAGGTAAGAGGCCAATTGGTGGACATAGCGAACCATCGCATTTATCCCGGAGAAATAACCATGGAACATGGTAAAATAATCACCATTGAGGAAAAAATGCATGGGGAAAGCAGCTATATTCTTCCGGGCTTTATCGATGCTCATATCCATATAGAAAGTAGCATGCTGATCCCCTCAGAATTCGCAAGGATGGCGGTCATGCACGGTACCGTCGCAACGGTTTCAGATCCTCATGAAATTGCAAATGTCCTCGGTATTCCCGGGATTGAATTTATGATAAACAACGGCCGGCAGACACCATTTAAATTTCATTTTGGCGCACCCTCTTGTGTTCCCGCGACCTCATTTGAAACAGCCGGGGCGTCCATTGATGCAGAGGGCATCCGAAAACTGATGGCATTACCTGATATCCACTATCTCGCGGAGGTTATGGACTATCCTGCAATTCTTTCCGGACAAAGCGAAATTTTTAAGAAAATTATGTATGCAAAGGCATCCGGAAAACCCATAGATGGCCATGCTCCGGGACTTAGAGGCAGGGAGTGCGAAAAATACATCGCATCAGGTATTAGTACGGATCACGAATGTACCACCATAGAAGAAGCCCTTGAAAAGCTTGCATTTGGAATGAAGATTCTTATCCGTGAAGGTAGCGCGGCCAAAAATTTTGATAGCCTGATTGACTTGCTTCCGCAAAATTATGAAAACCTCATGTTCTGTTCTGACGACAAACACCCCGATGAGCTTATTTCCGGACATATCGATCGCCTTTGTGCCAGAGCAGTTGGCCTTGGAATGGATGTGTTTAAGGTGCTGCAGGTTGCATGTATAAATCCGGTTTCACACTACGGAATGAACGTCGGGCAAATGCGGGAAGGGGACGCGGCCGACTTTATCCGTGTGAGGGATCTGGATGATTTCAGGGTATTGCAAACCTTTATTGACGGACAAATGGTAATGGACAATGGATTATCAGCCATTGAAAGCGTATCTATAGGTAGTCTGAATAATTTCGGGACCAAGGTCAAAAAACCTTCTGATTTTTTTGCGGCGGCCAGGCCCGGGAAGATACGGGTAATTGAGGCTACGGACGGCGCACTGACAACAAAGGAAATCTTTGTAAAACCCAGCATAAGGGAAGGAGGTTTTTGTTCGGACCCGGATCGCGACCTGTTAAAGATCACAGTGATTAATCGATACCATGAGGCCGCCCCGGCTATCGCTTTCATAAGAAATTTTGGTTTGCGTTACGGGGCAATTGCCAGCTGTGTCGCACATGATTCCCACAACATTATTTCTGTAGGTACCTCAGACGAGATGATTTGCAAAGCAGTCAATGTTATTATTAAAAATAAGGGGGGAATATGCGCGGTGGATCAGGAAAATCAACGTGAACTCAGACTGGAGGTGGCCGGCCTCATGAGCGGTGCGGATGCATGGGAAACTGCTGCGGCCTATGCATCGCTGGACGCCCTTGCCAAAAAGATGGGGGCGACCCTGAGCGCCCCTTTTATGACGCTGTCCTTCATGGCTCTCCTGGTGATTCCTGATCTGAAGCTTTCAGATCGGGGCCTGTTCAGCAGTAAACTATTTGATTTCGTCCCGTTACAGAATGCGGATTCGATTTAATGAGACAACCCGATGAACAGGAGTCGATATCCCCTATTTCTTTCCGGCAACCACAATTACAATTTCACCCCTGACAGGATGACTGGAATAATATTCCAGTACTTCCGTCGTGGTTCCTCTCCTGGTTTCTTCATATAATTTGGTGAGTTCCCGGGAAACAGCGATGGACCGATCTGCACCAAAAACTGTAACAAACTGAGTCAAGGTCTTCAATAATTTATGAGGGGATTCATAAAATAGCATCGTTCTGCTTTCGTCCGCCAATTGCTCCAATCTTGTTTGTCTTCCCTTCTTCGGGGGTAAAAATCCTTCAAATACAAATCGGTCGCTGGGCATGCCGCTTGCAACGAGTGCCGGAGTAAACGCGGTGGCTCCCGGAAGACATTCGACCTCAATTCCGTTGGCAATACATTCTCTGGTCAGCAAAAACCCAGGATCAGAAATCCCGGGCGTCCCTGCATCGGAAATCAGGGCCAGGCTGGCCCCTTCTTTTAGCTTTCGAATCAAGCCCTCAACCGACCTGTGCTCATTGTGCATGTGATGGCTCTGCATGGGCGTACTGACCCCATAGTGGTTCAGAAGTTTGCTACTTGTTCGTGTATCTTCACAAAGAATGAGATCGGCTTCTTTCAGGATGCGAATGGCCCGTAGGGTAATATCCTCAAGGTTGCCAATTGGTGTCGGAACCAAAAATAATTTACCCATTGAGCCTCAGCTTGTCAAATATGGTAGAATCAGAAAAAAGGGGACGATAATGCCACTCCGCTGACATATGCTTTGCGGGGAGAGAAGAATTCGCTGAAGGTTGCAAACAGTAAAATACATGTTTAGGAGTCAAACGTAAAGGAATTGTAATGGACTCCAAGATAAGCAACTCCAATGAATTCAGGAAAATCTTCTGGAAATCAATACCAAGAATCGCGTTGCATATTCTTCCTTACCCACCCATTGGTTATAGTCAGGCTTGACCATATTTTCAATAAACGCGATGGACCGCTCCTCCGTATCAATGGTCCCGAGTTGCGAAATGACCCTATTGAAATCTTCGGTACTGTTATTAAAGAGATGCTTTACAAACGCCAGTCTGTCATTGAGCCCTATTGCCAGCTCTTTTTTGACCAACTGGTCATTTAAAGACCTGGTTTTGAGCTCTTCCCGCTGTCTTTTCTTTACTTCCTGGCCTATGTGCTCTTTGTCATTTTTGATAAAGTCCTTCTTCGCGACGAATTCTGCAAATAGCTGGTCCACTTCCCCGCTGGTTGGCATTTCCGAGACCATGTCCTTGATCGTATCAATTCCGGGGATAATGATGTCTTCTTCATGCGGATTGCTTTCGGGAACCTGTTTATTTTCGTTCATGACGGCATTCGCCATTTTCTCAAACTTGGAGGCCAGGGAATTTTTAGATACATCTATTTCAACATCGTTCAATTTCTCATCTATAAACTTCAGGACCAGCAGTTTTTCATAAAGATTTTTTGCGGCTTCATACAACTCAGGAATTTCCTTCATTCCTCTGGAGGTAATGATGTCCGTGGACAACCTAACAAGTTCCTCCTTCAATTTTCGCTTCATTTCTTTTTATTTAACCTCAACACAATGGTGCTTCTTTTTTAATACTTTTATGCACAGATATATTTCTATTTTATAACGGCGAAGCCATTCAGTTTCGTCTAAAATTACAAAATGTTTCTCGAAAACACTGTTAATCATAAAGAACAATTCGGATGGATAGAAGTTATCTGCGGTTCCATGTTTTCAGGAAAAACAGAGGAACTGATCCGCCGTCTGAAAAGGGCAAAATTCGCGAAACAGAAGGTCGAAATCTTTAAGCCCATTGTAGATACCAGGTATCACGAAGAAATGGTAGTATCACACGACGAGAATGAGATCCGCTCGACCCCGGTACCTGCAGCCGCAAATATCCGACTCCTGGCAGATGATTGTGATGTGGTGGGAATTGATGAAGCCCAGTTTTTTGATGATGAGATAGTTTCAGTTTGCAACGACCTCGCCAATCAGGGGGTCCGGGTAGTAATTGCAGGTCTTGATATGGATTTTAAGGGTAATCCTTTTGGTCCCATGCCGGCATTGATGGCGACCGCCGAATATGTAACGAAGGTCCATGCCATATGTACCAGAACGGGCAACCTTGCAAATTATAGTTTTCGAAAGTCGAGTAGTGAAAAATTAGTCGTCCTGGGTCAGACCGGGGAATACGAACCTTTAAGCAGGGCCGCATTTTATAAAGCGATGCTCAGGGAAAAAATTAATCAGATGGAAGTGCAGGTTGAGGAAGTGGAAAACGCGCCTGACTTACGGAAGGGTATGAGGGGTTAACCAACAGAACACTTATGGCCTTCAATTAGATCATTTCAATGCCAAAAACAACAGAAACTGTGCTGGAGATCGATCTGAAGGCACTGGAACATAACTACAATTACCTAAAATCAAAATTAAAACGCACCACCAGGTTTCTTGCTGTGGTTAAGGCCTTTGGATATGGCAGTGACGCCCAGGAGGTATCTAAAAAACTTGAATCTCTTGGTGTAGATTATTTTGCTGTCGCCTATGGAAAGGAAGGTGTGACGCTTCGAGATGCCGGAATTAAATCTCCAATCCTGGTACTGCACCCCTTACCTGCGAATTTCGACACCCTCATTGACCGCTGTCTGGAACCAAGTATATATAGTCTTCATGTGCTCAAGAAATTTCAGGAACATGTGACAGCCAGAGGAATGAGTGATTATCCCATCCATTTGAAATTGAATACAGGCTTGAACAGGCTCGGATTCAATGAAGGATTTCTTGAGGAAGTTGTTGCGAAGATAAAGGAAAGTAATGCCCTGAAGGTAGTATCCGTTTTCTCACACCTGGCGGCGTCTGAAGACGAAGAAGAGTCAGACTTTACGCTTTCACAACTCGAAAGATACGCAAACATGGCTTCCGTAACGGATAACTTACTTGGGTACCGGCCATTTCGCCATGTATTAAACACTTCAGGGATTCTGAACTATCCGCAAGCTCAGTATGATATGGTCAGAAGCGGAATTGGTATCTATGGGTACGGCAATGATGTTCGCTGGGATCCGGAATTAAGACCCATTGCCACGCTCAAAACCATTATTTCACAATTACACACCATTCAGCCGGGCGAAACAGTAGGTTATAACCGCGCTTTTAAATCCGGGCTGGCAAGGAAGACAGCCACTCTGCCACTTGGACATGCGGACGGAATTGGTCGTCATTATGGCAACGGAGCCTCTTTTGTATTTGTCCATGGCAAACCGGCCCGAATTATAGGGAATGTCTGTATGGATATGATAATGATTGATGTAACTGATATTAGTTGCAGGGAAGGAGACGAAGTGATTATATTCGGATCAGGTCATTCCGCTGAAGAGCTGGCGGCTTCAGGCGGGACCATCTCCTATGAATTGTTAACAGGAATATCTCCCAGGGTCCGTCGCATTTATAAGACAATCAGCTCCTGACTTTAGAAGTGGAATTCCGACTATTTTTAATTACTTTGTACGCGAATAAAACCGAATTTTAATTTAAGCACTTTACCCATGTGGAAGGAATTTAAAGCATTTATTATGACCGGCAATGTGATTGATCTCGCAGTTGCTGTTTTACTGGCAGGAGCTGTGGGTCTTGTCGTGAATGGATTTGTAAATGATATCATGATGCCCATTGTCGGTTATTTTACCGGCGGTGTCGATTTTTCAGATATGCAGATCGTTTTATCGGAAGCCACGGTGGCAGCTGACGGAAGCATTGAGAAACCGGCAAGTGCCATCCGTTACGGGGCCTGGATCAATACGCTTATCAATCTGGTCATTGTTGGTTTTGTATTGTTCATGATTGTGAAATCATATAATAAATTCCGAGCACCCGCCCCGGCACCGGCTCCGAAGGGGCCTACACAAGAGCAGTTACTCGCTGAGATCCGGGATTTGCTAAAAGCAAAAAATTAATATTTTCCATGAAGAAATTATCGTAAGGCTGGTTCACCGCCACACTGCAATTATTCATTAAAACCGCTGTCCGATGTTTGCGCACATTCGGCGGCGGTATTTATTTTGACCGTCCTTCCGACGTAACATATATAACATTTTGTTATATATTTAATAAAATCCTAAGAATGCTTGGCAGACATGCCCGGGCATACTACTTTTGAGATCCAAATAAGTAGATTATGAAAGTAGCTATAGTCGGCGCAACCGGAATGGTAGGGGAAGTGATGTTGAAAGTGCTCGCCGAAAGAAATTTTCCTGTTTCTGAATTGATGCTTGTTGCCTCCGAACGTTCCATAGGCAAAAAAATGCGCTATCTGGGAAAGGAATATGTAGTTATCGGCCTGGAGGAAGCGCTGGCAGCAAAACCGCATCTGGCTATTTTTTCAGCAGGAGGTTCCACCTCCCTGGAATGGGCCCCCAGATTTGCCGAACATGGGACCACCGTAATTGACAATTCTTCTGCATGGAGGATGGATCCTTCTAAAAAATTAATTGTACCTGAAATCAATGCCCACGAGCTTACTAAAACAGATAAAATCATTGCCAACCCTAATTGTTCTACGATCCAATTGGTTATGGTGCTGGCTCCCTTGCACAAAAAATATCGGATGAAGCGCGTTGTGGTGAGCACCTACCAATCCGTTTCGGGTACCGGTCTTAAAGCTGTCAGACAATTGGAGGATGAAATTGCCGGTATTGAGGGAGAAAAGGCCTACCCTCATCCCATCCACCGGAATGCCCTGCCGCAATGCGATGTTTTTACGGAAAATGGATACACCAAAGAGGAAATGAAACTTGCCAGGGAACCTCAAAAAATACTGGATGACAGAACATTTTCAGTAACAGCAACTGCTGTGCGTATCCCCACTGCCGGCGGACATTCTGAGGCCGTTAATGTCGAGTTTTACAAGGATTACCGCATCGAGGATGTCATGGCACTTTTACAGGAAACCCCCGGTGTGATGGTGCAGGACCAACCTGAAAAAAATGTTTATCCAATGCCTGTCCTGGCTCATGACAAGGATGAAGTCTTTGTAGGACGCATCCGGCGCGACGAATCGCAGGCCAATACCCTGAATCTGTGGATCGTTGCGGATAACCTCCGAAAAGGGGCAGCAACCAATGCCGTTCAGATCGCAGAATACCTGCTGGCTGCAAAATTACTCTGAAATCGGAAACTAAAAATCTGTTAAAACCTTTGGAACGATCTCAGTCCAAAGGTTTTTTTATGGTATTTTTAGCGGCTGTCAAAACCGTGAGGATGAAAAAAAAAATGTCATTGTTCTTAATGGTGGTCGCCCTTGTATCCTGTGAGACCTCCGTCGAAAAAAAACGAATAGAAGTGAATTATCCCAATACGGCAAAAGTTGATAGCGCAGATACCTACTTTGGCACTAAAGTGCCTGATCCTTACCGCTGGCTGGAAGATGACATGAGTCCGCAAACGGCCAACTGGGTAAAGGAAGAAAATAAAGTCACCTTTGATTATCTCGAGGAAATCCCTTTTCGAAATTCGTTGAAACGGCGGCTCGAAAAACTTTGGAATTACGAGAAAATCAGCGCCCCGTTCCGGGAAGGGAATTTTACTTATTTCTACCGGAATGACGGATTACAGAATCAGAGTGTTCTGTATCGTCAAAAAAATGGCACAGATACGCCGGAGGTCTTTTTGGATCCCAACTCCTTTTCAGAGGATGGAACCACCTCGCTGCAAGGCCTGAACTTCACGAGGGATGGCTCAAGGGTGGCCTATTTAATATCCGAAGGTGGCAGTGACTGGCGGAAGGCGGTTGTTTGCGACACGGAGACCAAAGAAATTTTAGGCGATACGCTGGTTGACATTAAATTCAGCCAGATAGCATGGCAGGGAAATGATGGCTTCTATTACTCGAGTTACGATAAACCAAAAGGCAGTGAATTGAGTGCCATGACCGAAAGTCATAAGTTATACTATCATAAACTCGGCACCAGGCAAACCGAGGATCCCGTTATTTTCGGAGGTAATGCCGCCCAAAAACACCGTTATATTTTTGGCGGTCTTACTGAGGATGAACGGTACCTCTCAATAACGGCTTCAAATTCCACTTCGGGCAATAAACTATTCCTGAAAGATCTCAGCCAGGCTGACAGTCCTATCGTCACCCTGCTGGAAGACAGCAATTCGGATAGCTACATTCTTGATAACCAGGGATCCCGCCTGTATATAGAGACCAACAAAGATGCCCCTAACAGAAAGGTGGTCACCGTTGATGCCTCAGACCCCGCCCCTGAGAACTGGGTAGAGTTTATTGCTGAGACTGATAATGTGATGAGTCCAACCATAGGCGGCGGCTTTTTCTTCGCAGAATACATGGTTGATGCGATTTCTAAAGTATTACAATATGACTACGAGGGGAAATTCATCCGGGAAGTGATTTTGCCTGGCGCCGGAACGGCAGATGACTTTGGGGGCAAGAAAAAGGATGAGGAATTTTATTTTTCCTTTACAAACTATTGTACCCCTACTTCTTCCTTTAAATACAATGTCAATACAGGAGAATACAGCCAGTATTGGAAGCCGGACATCGACTTTGATCCAAAGGCTTATGAATCAAATCAAGTGTTTTATACCTCTAAGGACGGAACCCGGATCCCTATGATCATCACCCACAAAAAGGGATTGGAGCTCAATGGAAAGAACCCTGCGATTCTTTATGGGTATGGCGGATTTAATATCAGCGTCACTCCAACATTTAGCATCGTAAATGCTGTTTGGATGGAACAGGGTGGAATCTATGCAGTACCCAACATACGAGGAGGCGGTGAATATGGTAAAGACTGGCACAATGCAGGCACAAAGTTCAATAAACAGAATGTTTTCGATGATTTTATCGCAGCGGCAGAATATCTTATTGAAAAAAAATATACCTCCTCTGACTATCTGGCAATTAGCGGGGGTTCAAATGGCGGGTTGCTTGTAGGTGCGACAATGACCCAGCGTCCGGAACTTATGAAAGTGGCTTTACCGGCCGTTGGGGTCTTGGATATGCTTCGGTATCATACCTTTACGGCCGGTGCAGGGTGGGGCTATGATTATGGGATGTCAAAAGACAGTGTGGAAATGTTCAATTATCTCAGAGGCTATTCCCCTCTGCACAATATAAAAGAAGGTGTTCATTATCCCGCGACATTTATCACCACCGGAGACCATGATGATCGCGTGGTTCCGGCGCACAGTTTTAAATTTGCTGCAGAACTCCAGTCAAAACAATCGGGGAAGAATCCCACCCTGATACGTATCGAAACGAATGCCGGCCACGGCGCCGGAACGCCTGTGAGTAAAGCTATTGATTTATATTCAGACAGGCTGGCTTTCACTCTGTACAATATGGGTTTTGAAAAACTTCCCAATGAAGCAGTCGTTAAAGATTTTAAGGAGTAAGAGGGCGCTATAAACGAAAACATTCCGTTTTCTGTAATAAGAGCGATAGCTGTCAAACTAATATCTGTAAGAATGCTTCAACTGTCCCATGTATCTTTCGCCTACGACAAAGAGCTGGTCCTGGAGGACATTTCCTTCGAACTGAAGAAGGGCGAACATGTCTCCGTTATCGGTGAAAGCGGATGTGGTAAAAGCACCCTGTTAAAGATCATTTACGGGTTGCTCGACCTGAATTCAGGGGAGGTGCATTGGGACGCCTTTCGTATTCTGGGTCCTAGTCATACACTCGTCCCTGGACAGCCTTTCATGAAATATCTTTCTCAGGATTTTGATCTGATGCCCTTCACCTCCGTGCGTGAAAATATAAGCCAGTTCCTCTCGGTATTTCATCCTGAGGAAATGGAAAGGAGAACGCAGGAACTTCTTGAAATGATTGAATTAAGTGATTATGCGCAGGTGAAGGTTGGCAACCTCAGCGGAGGCCAGCAGCAAAGAGTTGCTTTGGCGCGTGTATTGGCACAGGAGCCGGAGATTCTACTGTTGGATGAGCCCTTCAGTCACATTGATAACTTTAGCAAGAACAGTCTTCGGAGAAATCTCTTTGACTACCTCAAGCAAAAAAGTATCACCTGCCTGACCGCTACCCATGATACAAATGATGTTCTTCCCTTTGCAGACAGGATTATTGTTTTAAGGGATACCCGAATTATAGCCGACGAATTAACACAGACCCTGTACGAAAAGCCTCAGAATCTCTACATTGCATCCTTGTTTGGGGAGGCCAATAGAATTCCGGTTAATATTGTTAAGTCTTATGCGGATACCAAAAGGAGGATCATAGTGTATGCCCATGAATTTAAGATTTCCCAGAGTTCCGGACTGGAAGTTGAAACCCGGAAGTCATTTTTGATGGGGGGTTATTATCTGGTGGAGGGGATGGCGGAAGACCAAAGGATCTATTTCAATTCTGATAAGGATTTAAGCCCCGGAACAAAGGTTTTTTTAAATGTTTCGATTGAAACACTAAACAAAAGAATCAACACCTAAGTTCCGCTACTTGAATAAAGATTCTTTACTTTCGGAAATACAGGTCAAAGGGCTCAGGAGTAGTGGAGCCGGCGGTCAGAACGTAAATAAGGTAGCTTCAAAAATTGAACTCAGTTTCAATGTCCGCGAATCACTTGGCCTCACTGGGGAAGAAAAAAACCGAATCCTTGAAAAACTCGCTTCCAGGCTCACACGGGAAGATGTACTCATCCTGCAATCCGATACCACCCGGAGTCAGCACAAAAATAAGAAGTTAGGAATAGAACGGTTCTTTACCATTTTGGAGAATGCATTAAAGGTGCCCAAAAAAAGGAAGAAGACAAAGCCCGGACCCGGAGCCATAAGAAAAAGACTAAAGGCTAAGAAAATAAGCGCGGAGAAAAAGAGCCATCGTCAAAAGCCTGATTTCCCGACAGAATAAATGGTCTTATGCCACCGTATTCACCAGTTCGCCAATGCCGTCGATCGCTATTTGAATGTGATCCCCACTCAGGAGATTGAACCCTGAGGCAGGAACAATACCAGTTCCAGTAAGCAACAGACTCCCATGGGGAAATGTAGATTCCATATAAAGATAACGAACCAGATCAGTAAATTTCCGCTTGATCTGCGCTATGTCTGTTTTTCCGCTGAAAACTTCCTTTCCGGAACGATGGATGGAAAGAAAGATATGCGTGGAGAGCGGCAGTGGTTCTTCGGTGAGCAACACACATGGTCCCAGAGAAGTAGAGCCATCATAACACTTGGCCTGAGGCAGGTAAAGTGGATTTTCACCTTCAATACTTCTGGAACTCATATCGTTGCCAATAGTATATCCTATGATTTTACCGGTGGAAGTGATGACCAGGGTCAATTCCGGTTCCGGAACGTCCCATGTGGAATCCCTGCGTTTTCTTACCATCCCCGAATGCGGGATGGCCCGGTAACCCATGGCTTTGAAAAATAGTTCAGGGCGATCCGCCTCATAAACTCTTGCATAGAAATTATTGCCCCCGGCCTCCCTTGATTCTTCCTCCCTTCCCATCTTACTATTATAATAAGTAACCCCACTCGCCCAGATCTCCTGGCTCTTCACCGGCGCCTCGAGCTCATTTTTTAAGAAGGGATCAGGATTCTCAATTTTATGAGCATCTTGCAGCTTTTCCCTGGTATTTATGAGCACCTTATCATCATTGATAAATGGATCCCAATCCAACCCACTTAAAAGATAGTAAGAGCCGGATTCCTCAATGAGCACTCCGCTTTTTATTTTGAACGCCTTCATAGCTTGTTCATTGAGTTGAGGTTTAAGTAGACCCTAATATAGTATTTTGATACAACACCGGGAAAGCGGAAATTCCCAGTTTCTTAACGACATTTTCCCTTAAAAGATCTCAAGGACGGTGATACGATGGTTGTTAAAGATGATCGAATCGCCTTCCGATTTTCCCAGAAGAAGAATACCTATTGGCGATTGCACAGAGATACAAAAAACAGACCATTCATTTACAACACATTTACCGGCCGGGACGGAAAGGTAGTAATGGTTCAGGTTTGTTCTCACCACAGTCCCGGGACCCGCGATCCTGGTATCCTTGCACAAAAGCACCTTTTGCAAAACCAGGCTGTTCCTTTCCGCCTCCCTCAGCATCTCGCCCAATTTCTCCCGTTCAAGCTGGATCATTGCCCTGCCTGTTTCGTGCTTATCCCCGGCACTGCTTCTGGTCTCCGATTCCAAAGAATCCTTGAGATCTTTAATTTGTGTGCGGAGTTTTCCCGTTTTATCATCGACATAATTGCGGCAATGTGCGTAAAGTTGTTGCTTAATTTCCGCTGAATTCATGACGATTGCATTTCAGTTTCTCGATTTGTCGGCAGTAACAAGTTCCGCAAGTTCCCGGCCTATTGAACTTCCAATAGCGATGCCCATGCCCCCTAACCGAACTCCGCAATAGACATGCTCAGAGAGTTGTTGAACAATAGGCTCTTTCTTTTCCCCAATTCCCATGATGCCACTCCAATATCGATCTATTTCAACTGATATTTCAGGCAGGATCACCTCCCGCAATAGTCTTTCAAGCGCTGACTTAATTATTGCGGTCTCGCCGAATTCCATCGTTTCCTCAGTTTTAAAATCGAGGTTTCTACCACCCCCCAGTAAGATGCGGTCGTCAATATTTCTAAAGTAGTAATACCCTTCCTCTATATGGAAGGTGCCCCGAATCTTAAGCCCCGGCATTGGCTTGGTAATGAGCACCTGTGCCCGGGCAGGGATTACAGGCTGCTTCACCAGTCCGGCTGTAAATCCATTGGTTGCAAAAAGAAGGGTTCCGGTAAGAAAATCGAAGTGCTCCGTATTGACTGATACCCCGTCAAAACCTTCTACGTACGTGAGAACCGGGACAGCATTCAAAACGATGATGCCTTTTTTTTGAGCCAGGGCCAGCAGGGAGGCCATCATAAGGCCTGTATCTATCTGGCTTTCAAAATTATTTGAGATATAGTTTTCCTGAATATGCTGAAATCGGTAGGTGTTAGGCTGAAGGTGAAAGGCAGGAGCTCCATAAACAGGAGTGAGTAATTCATTAATTTCCGCAAGCTTTTCAAGGCATTTTTCGAACATGCCCACCTGTCCTTTTAAAAAAAGCTCATGACCCCCAAGATTTTCGAAGCCAATCCCTTTATCCCCCAGAAGGGTTCGCAAAGCCCGGATTCCGTCCCATCGCTTCCCGACCAATGATATTATCTCCTCTTCCGAATGATGTTCAAGATCTGAGAGGATCTCCGAAATACTTCCAAAACAGGCAAATCCCGCATTCTTTGTACTTGCACCCTGCGGCAGACTGCCCTTTTCCAGTATAAGAATCCTGGCCTCAGGAAAAAGTTCTCTGAGTCTTAAGGCGCAATTCAACCCCACAATGCCGCTTCCAACAACTGTAAAGTCGATGTTGGCAAGCCATGTCTTATATTCCCAATAGCTTACGTTCTTCAGCATCCTGCGAGGTGTTGGTAGAGGGACATCACCAATCTTGTAAGAGTGGATGCCGCCCGGCCATTCAAACTGTTATTAGAAGAGATTCTATCCCGGCAGGATCATTCCTGCACTGGCGGATTCATAACAAAATCATTCATAAAAGCGGTCGTGTAATTCCCGGCCAGATAGTCTGGGTGATCCATTAATTGTCTGTGAAAGGGGATGGTGGTTTTAATTCCTTCAATAACAAATTCATCCAGGGCTCTTTTCATTTTATTTATCGCTTCCTCCCTGGTTTGGGCGGTCGTGATGAGTTTTGCAATCATGGAATCGTAATTTGGGGGGATGGTGTACCCGCTGTAAACGTGGGTATCCAACCTTATCCCATGTCCGCCGGGTGTATGGAGGGTAGTTATTTTTCCGGGAGATGGTCTGAAGCCGTTGAAGGGATCTTCCGCATTGATACGGCATTCGATAGAATGCAATTTAGGGAAGTAATTCTTTCCTGAGATAGGAACGCCACCTGCCACTAATATTTGTTCCCTGATGAGATCATAGTCGATCACCTGTTCCGTAATGGGATGCTCTACCTGGATTCTGGTATTCATCTCCATAAAATAGAAGTTCCTGTGCTTGTCCACAAGAAATTCTACAGTTCCCGCTCCTTCATATTTTATAAACTCTGCAGCCTTAACAGCGGCCAGCCCCATACTATCTCTGAGTTTGTCAGTCATAAATGGAGACGGGGTTTCTTCGGTGAGTTTCTGATGTCGTCGCTGAATGGAGCAATCCCTTTCTGAAAGATGGCAGGCCTTTCCATATTGATCTCCCACAATCTGTATTTCTATATGACGTGGCTCTTCTATCAGTTTTTCCATGTACATGGCACCATTCCCAAAGGCGGCCTGAGCTTCTTTTACCGCGCTCTCAAAAAGATCCTCCATCTCCTCCTCCTTGCGGACAGCCCGCATGCCTTTTCCGCCTCCACCGGCTGTGGCCTTTATCATTACCGGATAGCCCATTTTCTTAGCCACCTTTTTAGCATCGCCCATGTCCTTGAGCAAACCATCAGAGCCAGGGATGGTAGGTACTCCTGCCTTCTTCATAGTTTCCTTGGCAGTGGCTTTATCACCCATCCGGTCAATCTGATCTCCCGATGCGCCAATAAACTTGATTTCATGTTCCGCACAGATTCTCGAAAATTTGGAATTTTCCGATAGAAAACCATATCCGGGATGAATGGCATCTGCATTGGTAATCTCTGCAGCAGCTATGATATTTGGAATTTTGAGATAGGATTCACTGCTCGGGGGCGGGCCTATGCAAACCGCCTCGTCTGCAAAACGAACATGGAGACTTTCCTCATCGGCTTTTGAGTAGACTGCTACTGTTTTAATGCCCATTTCCTTACAGGTCCGGATAATGCGAAGCGCTATCTCCCCTCTGTTTGCGATAAGTATTTTTTTAAACATAACTATCGATTTCTACCGGTGGATACTATATAGGAAACGTCATGTTGCACTGCAGGATAAATCAACCTCCTATGCCCTGCCGCTCACATTACTAGGATGGATCTATCAGAAACAAGGGTTGGTCAAATTCCACAGGGGAGGAATCTTCTACCAGAATTTTTATAACTTTCCCAGAAACCTCGGACTCAATATCGTTAAATAGCTTCATTGCTTCAATGACACAAAGCACTTCGCCCTTTGAAATGGTGTCCCCTACATCGACAAAGGGAGGTTTATCAGGCGAGGATTTCCTGTAAAAAGTTCCGATAATAGGAGACTTGATTGTGATAAATTTAGGATTCTCACCTGTTTCAGTTCTTGACGGAGCACTGTCTGAAACGACCGGAGCATTTGACGGCGGTAGATGCTGAGCGCTTGAGATCGAAGGATACATTGGCATTGACTGTGGATAGGAGCCCGGTTCCGGCGAATATCCCGCAGCACCTGTCCGTATCGTTATCTTAATATCATCCGTTTCCAGTTTCACCTCACTAGCTCCTGATTTGGCCACAAACTTTATTAAGTTTTGAATCTCTTTAATATCCATGATCCTTTGTTTTGTTACGTTGAACGATTCCTGTTAAGAATTATATGCCCATTTTAAATAGATGGCCCCCCAGGTAAAACCTCCGCCAAAAGCGGCAAATACCAGATTATCCCCTTTTTTAAGCTGATTCTCGTAGTCAGCCAGCAGCAGAGGCAGCGTAGCAGAAGTTGTATTGCCGTACTTCTGTATGTTGATCATTACCTTTTCCTCAGCCACACCCATTCTCTGAGCGGTGGCGTCTATGATACGTTTATTAGCCTGATGAGGTACCAGCCAGTGAACGTCATCATGGGATAAACCATTCCTTTCCATTATAAGGGCTGCCACTTCTGCCATGTTGGAAACGGCAAACTTAAAAACAGACTTGCCGTCCTGATAGACATAATGTTGTTTATTTCGTACCGTTTCTTCTGAAGCCGGTAATAGCGACCCTCCCGCCTCAATCTTTAAGAACGGTCTACCTGTGCCATCCGACCTGAGATATTCATCCTGCAATCCGAGGCCTTCTGTATTGGGTTCGAAAAGTACAGCCCCTGCCCCGTCACCAAAAATAATACAGGTGGTACGGTCTGTGTAATCCAGAATGGATGACATTTTGTCTGCACCTATCAAAAGAACCTTTTTATAGCGCCCGGAAGCTATATAGCCCGCGGCAGTTGACATCCCGAATAAAAAATTAGAACAGGCCGCCTGCATATCAAAAGCAAACGCATTGGTCGCCCCGATTTCAGTCGCGACAAAAACTGCCGTCGATGCAACAGGTAAATCAGGCGTGGCCGTCCCCAGAATAACAAGGTCAATTGTAGCGGGGTCCAGATCCTTCTTCTTAATGAGATCTTCTGCAGCTTTTATGGCCAGGAAGGAAGTGCCCTTATCCTTATCCTTGAGTATTCTTCTTTCTTTGATTCCGGTTCTGCTTGTAATCCATTCGTCATTGGTATCTACCATGGATTCCAACATATGGTTGGTTAGTCTGAAATCAGGAACATAAGCCCCCACAGCAGTTATAGCTGCCAAAAGTTTGTTCATCCTAAAATGGGTTTTTATCAGGAAAACTGAAGAAATGTACCAAAACTGGTGAAAAGTAGTGATTTTTTGCGACTTTTTGCCTCAAATACGAGTTTTTGGGAAGCAAAATATAAAAAGTCAAAAAATATTTCAAATAAAAAAATGCGTTGAGAACTTGCTTGTGATTAGGCTTGCGATCATGCAGCAAAAAATGATTACGCCATTATGGCGAGAAAAAAATCCCTATCTTAAGAATAGGGAGTTAGTATAACTACGGCCCGGGTAATTAGGCCGTTGCCTCTTCCGCTTTGTCAATAAGCACCTGACCTCGATAATATAATTTTCCTTCATGCCAGTGCGCTCTGTGATATAAATGCATTTCGCCGGTAGTGGGATCTTTAGCCAGTGTAGGAGCTACAGCCTTGTAATGAGTCCTTCTCTTATCCCTTCTTGTTTTGGATACTTTTCTCTTTGGATGTGCCATTTTTGCAACTTATTTATCCGTTAATAAATCTTTTAATGCATCCCATCTGGGATCTGTTTTCTCTTTATTTATGACAGATTCTCCTGGTTTCAGCTCCTCGAGCCTGTCTAATATTTCTGATTTGAGCGTGCCGTCCGCAACCCCGGGATGCACATGCTTTTGGGGTACTGCCAACACAAGCATTTCATAAATGTACTGCGCTATATTGATCTGATTTTCCCCATGAGGAATGATCAGAATCTCATCGTCTTCATTATTGTATGAATCTCCAAACTTTACCAGGATCTCAAGCAGGGCTTTGATGGGTTGATCGTATGGTTCACCTGTAAGATCACAATCCACATTGACCACCCCTTTCGCCTTCAGCTTCAATTCCATCATAGTGGACAATTTATTTAACGATAGCTGTATAATAATTCGTGCCCCGTTAAATTCCTGATAATCGAAGGATTCAAAGAACTTATTCTCAATCAAAAACTTAAATTCGTGTTTCCCTTCCTTTAGTCCGGAGAAAGGAATAACGTATTCCTTATGCATCGTCATCTGGTACACTTGATTAAGGGGTGCAAAGATAATTTATTTTTATACAATCCCAATGATATCAGCAAGAAATTTAGGAGTATGGCCCGGGAAATGCAGGACCATTTATCTTCCCAATTTATGCTTTTTAAGAACATTCCCGGTAAGCCGCTTATATTCCCTTCTATTATTAAATATTTTGATTGCCATATAGACCGCCTCCTTAAATGATCCCGCGTCGGCGATTCCCTTTCCGGCAATTTCATATGCTGTGCCATGATCAGGAGAAGTTCGGACCGCGGGAAGTCCCGCTGTAAAATTTACACCATTCCCGAAAGAAAGTGTCTTAAACGGAATTAATCCCTGGTCATGGTATGCCGCCAGAACTGCATCAAATCGTTTATAAGTGTCCGATCCAAAAAAACTATCAGCTGGATAAGGCCCATAAATAAGCAGGCCTGAGGCTGCCAATTCCCGGATAGCAGGGATCAGAACTTCATCATCTTCCCTTCCTATGACGCCATTATCACCGCTGTGTGGATTAATGCCCAGCAATGCAATTCTTGGCTTTTGGATGCCAAAATCCATTTTGAGGGACTTTTCAATAATTTGCACCTTCTTTCGAATGAGTTGGGGGGTGATCGCAGCGGCCACATCCTTTACCGCCACATGATCTGTAAGGAGACCGACTTTAAGCCCCTCGGAAATCATAAACATCAGACTTTCACCGCCAAGTGCCTGTGCGAGGTAATCCGTATGCCCGGGGAAGTTGAAGGTATCACTCTGTATATTTTTTTTGTTGATCGGCGCCGTTACAAGGACGTCAATTTCCATATTTTTTAAAGCAGCGACTGCTGCTTTGAGGGATTGTATGGCGAGGTCCCCGGCTTCTGCTGTCGCTTTACCGTAGGCTAATTCGGTGGTGTCTTTCCAGACGTTAACCACATTGATCTTACCATCCAGAATTCCGGTGGCCTGCTGTATCCCATGATAGGCAATATCAAGCCCCAATGCGGCCTTTTGTTGGGAAATCGTTTTATTGGAGGCAAAGATGACCGGGGTACAGAATTCCAGCATCCGTGAATCCTCGAACGTTTTCAGAACCACTTCACAACCTATTCCATTCAGGTCTCCTATGGAAATTCCCAGTTTAATAATTTCCTCTTCCTCCATTATATCTGTTACCTTTGTGGTCTCTTTTAATGCACAAAACTACTTAAATTTACTGACACATGTTCACGGGGATTATTGAATCTTTGGGTGAAGTTAAGGAGATAGTAACAGTGGGCGGGAATCGTCACCTGACCCTCATCTCATCCTTTGCGCAGGAGTTAAATATAGATCAGAGTGTAAGCCACAACGGAGTTTGTCTCACCGTGGTCAGTACGGAAGCAGGGGCATACACGGTAACTGCCATTGATGAGACCCTCCGGCGATCCAATATTGGCCTCCTGAAACAGGGTTCCCTTGTTAATCTTGAAAGGGCGATGGTACTGGGTTCCAGGCTTGACGGGCATTTGGTTCAGGGACATGTGGATCAGGTGGCTGTGTGTACAGAAATGAGTGAAAAAAATGGCAGTCATAGCTTTACCTTTACCTATGATCCCTCCCCGGATTTTATAACTGTGCAGAAAGGTTCTGTTACCATTGACGGGGTTAGCCTGACCATCACCCATTCCCTTACTAATGAATTTGGTGTGGCCATCATTCCATACACATACACCCACACCTTATTTAAAAATTACAAGGTGGGATCAGTGGTGAATCTGGAATTTGACGTCATAGGAAAATATGTTGCCAGATTACTGCAGCAGAGGCAACAATAGAAGCGAGTCTAATTTAGTCTTCAAAAAAACTAATGGAGGAGCCAATCCAGGTATCAGTAGTTTGATGCGACACATTAATAAGTCCTCCCTTCCCCATGCGCGTGAGATTGATCACCGGTTTCATCATGTTTGTTCCCGGATCCTTCAGGTAGAGGATCCTCAGTTCTACTTTTGAGTTAGAACCGGATTTTGTCCGGATGAGAGGGGCATAGGTTACCTTGCTCTGAACCAGGTAGTCCTCCGGATGCTCGATTGCTGCAATTGCCTCGGGTGTCGGGTCCAGATTGATACCCGTACCAGCAAAGGAAAACAAAGGTTTCAGCACAAAGTCACTCAATGGCAATCCCTTTGGAAGTTCATTCAGATAATAGGATTTCGGAATGTATTTATGGTCCAAAAGCGGCATAATACACTTGGAAATGATATAGAACCAATCCGGGTGGGTAACCCATTCCACTTCCAAATCATCCTGCAGGGTAAAGGCCGTTTCCAATCCGGGATGACGCTGTAATTCATCCTGTATCACCCTGTTATAAATTCGATGAATGGGAATTTTCCTTTCCTGATTCATGTAGTACAGGCTTCTTCCTTCACGCAATACCTGGGTCATGCACACTACCTCAATACCCAGTATTTGTTTAGTGGCCCAGAAATCGATCCTGGTTTTCTGCTGATCCGGGAACAGTTCCATCAGAATGACATTTTCAGCTGCTTCCTTTCCAAGAATTAGCTCTCTGAGAAGGCCATAGTACTCAGCTTCGTTCAGATCCTCAAAAAAAAAGTGAAATCCCTTTGCGGGGAGGTTGGGGTAATGCATTTTAAAAGTTTTCCCTAAAAAAGGTTGATAGTACATCAGGGAGGGAAAGGCCTGTAATTCTATCAACTGTGGTACCACGGCTCCTGTGTCATCGTAACACAGTCCAAAATCGATGGCCAGAAAGTGCGGTTTCTCAGGTAACGGAGAGGAGGGTGTAATCCCGGGAACAAACCTGCGGCGTATTGAATTCAGATCTATTCTTGAAAGCTGATCGAGAATGGCATCGCAGGCTTCAAATACCTTGTCTTTTACCGCCTTGCTTATAAAAACCGGAGTTTCGGAAATCCTGAAACCACAGGGTTCTCCAAAAGTATTAAGCACTTCCTTTTGCAGATTTTCATAGAATTCCTGCTTGTATCCCTCGTTGAAAGTTTCTCTAATTGGTGAAATCATACCGATGTTACTTTTGATTGATCAATTGCGTCGGCTGCCTGCTGCAAAAATCGCGGAATAATGATGCTGTTCGTTCTGGGGATCTTGTCCTCATCGTAAAGGTGGGTGAGCATATCAAGGTATTTCTTCTTCCCGAATACCGAAGTTATCACTGTTCGTTTATCTTCCCTCTGAAAATAGCGCAGCATCCCTTCGGCATCAGCTTCCGGGTGAAACTGAACTCCGAAGATCTCATTTGAAAACCTTATGGCCATCACTGCCCGTTCCAGCGGTACATGCGGTCGTATTTTTTCCCGGCATAAGACCTTACCATCAAGTGTCTCAAGTTTCCATTCCCTGGGACCGACCACCTGGTAATCTCTGGAATCAACCGCATAGAAGGGATTATTTAACCCATGAAGCAGCGTTTCCATTTCGCCACTCTGGGTTTTATAGATGGGAAGGATGCCAAACGAGGTGGACTTTCTCCGGGTGACTTTAGCCAGGTCCCAATGCAGGCATGCCAGCTGAAAGGAATGGCAGATCAAAAAAAGGTGCTTCTTAGTCGCGTTTAGCAAATTATGTTCAAGTATCCCATCCAGAAGGGCGAAATATTTGGCTTCCCATGCGGCCCCGCTTATTAATGGTGATCCGGGGCCTCCGGATGAAATGAAGATGTCAAAGGCTTCCAGCTCCGGAACTTCCTCGGCACTACGCACATCAAAAGTATCAAAAGTACCCCCAATGTGCTCCTGTGATAAAAATCCACCTACCAGAAGTTTAATGCAACGCATTCCTTCATTTGGCTGACCGGCATTCATATCCAGAATGGCAATCTTATAGGTTTGTTTCATTTTTTACCATAATCGTTTACGCGGCAATGGATGTGCGGACATTTTTCAGTTAACACTGATCCATTCCCGTCAACCCCCGGGCATCCAGGCGTTTTCATCTCCTTTACCTGACCTGAATAAAAATAAGGCTCAGATCCCTTTTGCGGTTTCGGCAACAATGTACTCCACCACTTTATGGAGATCCCCGGTATCATTAAACACCTTTAGCTGCCTGTCTGCCCCTGTCCCATTTTCCAGCATCTGATAAACGTAATTAACTTCGGTCCTGCACCCGAGTTCATCGACGACATCTTCAATAAACTCCAGGAGTTCATTGATCAGGGTACTGAATGGCACCTCTTCTTCCTTGCCAAAATCAATGAGCTGTGCTTCTGTACCCCACCGGGCAGCGCGCCATTTATTCTCATTGATAAGTACACGTCGGTATGATCTGAAGCTCTGATTTTTTTGATGTAGTAAATGCAATTTCGCAATAATGCACTGCATAAGTGCAGCTATACATATAACTTCGTCCACAGTCATTACCATGTCACACACCCGGAATTCCACCGTGGGATAAAAAGGGTGGAGTCGTATGTCCCACCATATTTTCTTTCCATTGTCAATGCACCTGGTCTTCACCAGTATTTCGATGAATTTGTCGTATTCAGCGACACTCGCGAAATAGGGAGGTATCCCCGTCCTGGGAAATTTGTCAAATATCTTGGAGCGGAAAGATTTGAACCCGGTTTCCCTGCCTTCCCAAAAAGGGGAATTTGTGGAAAGCGCGTACAAGTGAGGCAGAAAATACCGCGCAATATTCATGATTTGCAATCCTTCCTCCCGGTTCGGGATCCCTACATGAACATGCATTCCAAAAATAAGATTTGAACGGGCGACATCCTTCATTTCCGCAATAAGCGCATCATATCGGGGATTTGGAGTGATAAGCTGGTCGCTCCAGAAAGAGAACGGATGGGTTCCGGCGGCCGCCACTTTCAGTCCTTCTTTTGCTGCAAGTGCAATGACCTGTTGCCTCAGATAGGTGACCTCATCTCTGGCCTGTTGCACATTTTCACAGACATTGGTTCCCATTTCCACTACGGACTGATGCATTTCCTCTTTAATGCGTTCCTTCAACAGCACCTTGCCCCCATCAATAATTTTGGACATGTGGGAGCGAAGTTTCAGGGTGTCGTGATCCAGTATCTGAAACTCTTCCTCTATCCCAAGTGTAAAATTTTTCATAGCCCTGTACTGATTTTAGCTGTTCTGCCTAATGCTTTGATTTTTTCGCAGGACTGCCTTGGGACTTTGGCTTGTTTCCGTCACTTCTCTTAGCAGACCCGGGCGCTTTCGTCTTTTCCTTTTTCATCTTGGCCGCTACGGAGGGCGAAGTCTTTGTAGAAGTTTTAACTACTGTTTTGCGAGCCTGCTCTGCGGTTTTCAGCTTATTTGTTCTGGACGGCGGCGGGGCAGGCGATACGGCAGATTTGACAAAACTTCCCCAGGAACTGTTATTCTGTTTTCCTTTATGGGCAAGGGCCGTTTCGATAGCATATTTGGCTGCATGTTCCACAATCCAGTCAAAATTCGCCTGCCCAACGGAATGCACATCTGCATCAGGGGCAGGATTGCAAAAATCGATGGCATATGGAATGCCATTCCGAATGGCAAATTCCACGGTGTTAAAATCGTATCCCAAAGCCTTGTTAAGTTTGATGGTATAGTCATGGACCGTTTTCATCAGTTTAACGTGTTCCTGCCCGCTGGTTTTCGGTTCAGTAACGTAACGCTCATGAAATGCATTCCGCGGTTCATAAGGCATAATGTGCACATACTTCTGGCCGAGACAATAAACCCTGTAGTAATCCTCAAAGACTATTTCTTCCTGAAGCATCATCACAAGCTGGCCTGTTTCGGCATGTCTGGCAAAGAGATCATCCTGATTTTCCACTTTGTAGACACTTTTCCATCCGCCGCCGGAATGTGGCTTCATATAGGCAGGAAAACCAATATAATTACACATATAATCCCAATCGAGCGGGGCTTTAAGATTTCGGAATGATCGATCTGTAGTATCGTCCGGTCTTTCATGGGAGGGCAGAAGCACAGTTTTGGGAACAGGCACGCCGATTTGCAGGGCGAGACAATTGTTGAAGAACTTTTCATCAGCACTCCACCAAAAAGGGTTGTTGATAACTGCCGTGCCCATTAACGATGCGTTTTTCAAATAGGCCCGGTAAAACGGGACCTCCTGTGAAATCCGGTCTATAATTACATGGTATCCGTAATCAATTCCCTGCTGAACCTTGTCAATTAGGACGGGCTCGGCCACCGCCTCTCCTTTTCCCAACTCATTTACCTTGTCTATGAATGCCCAGGGGAATGTATCCTCCATCCCGAACAAAATTCCGATTCTTCTAACCATGGCTTCTATTTTTATGTCAATAATCGATTGTTTCCTTATAAATAGTTGCTGATATATTGCGGGAAGACCATCCGCCATAAAGGCCAGTCGTGATCTATCCATTGCTTTTCATCATACCAGTGAGGGATGCCCTTCGCGCTGAGTATATCTGCCATTTTCTGGTTTTTGGGCTTGCAGCTGTCCCAGTCAGAAGTGCTAAGGACAATTTGCAGATGATTGTACTTCCACGATTCCTCCTGGCGCATAAACTCGTCCGGACAATTAAAATAGATCCGCATATCGTCTGAAAGAGGTACAAAATTACGAATATTAAATACCCCGGACATGGAGAACAAATGAGATATCAGATCAGGAAAACGGAATGCCGTATTAGCCGCGTGGTATCCCCCAAAACTAACGCCTGCTACCGCAACCCGATGGGTTTTGCATTCCCGCTGGATATAGGGGATTAATTCATGCTGCAAAAACTGCATGTATAATTCGTAATTGTGAATCTTTATTTCCGATGACAAGGAATGCTCGTAAAATGAGAGCATATCAATGGTCTCCACATTGTAAAGTTTGATACGGCCTTCGTCAACAAAACGCCTTACAGAGGCATTCAGTCCAAAATCCGTGTTTTGAGTATAATGTCCTCCTGAAGATGGAAACATTAAAACAGGATGTCCCCAATGCCCGGTGGTTTCAAGATTGATATCCCTGCTCAGGGTGTTCGAATAGTATTTCAGGTGCTGAACTTGAGCCATATTACTAAAAGTACCCTAAATATGTTAATCCTACAACAAAATAGGGCGGGCTAAATTAGTTTAATTTAGGTTGCCGTCCCATATAATTCAGCGATTCCTTATTATTGCAACTTCGACAACAAATCATGGGTTCGGAACTTGAAATTTTAAGTGGTAAACAGACCTTTTATTCCAGAATCCTGGGCAGAAAGCTTGTCTTCATCTGGTCGGCCCCGCAGAATTATAAGGATCTTGTGCTGCCGGTACTTCTTATGAATGACGGGCAGGATTATGCAGCAATGAGCCTTGCAAAAATCTTGTATTCTGCCTTTCATGATCCCGGAATCAGGCCCTTTCTTTATATAGGTATAGAGACCAACCGGCAACGTATACAGGATTACGGAGTTTCTTCCGGAGCGGACTTTAAAGGACGGGGTGCAAACGCTGGAAAATATTCACAATTTATTCTCAAAGAATTCATTCCTTTCCTTAAAAAAGAATTCAAACTTTCTTCAGAGACCGAGGACTGGGTATATTTCGGGATGTCTCTGGGAGGGTTGTCCGCCTTTGACATAGTATACACACATCCGGAGCAGTTTGGAAAGGCCGCAGTTTTTAGCGGCTCGTTCTGGTGGCGCAACAGAGCCTATCAGAGGAATGATATGGCTGACAGGAGCCGAATGATCCTCGATATTATAAAACGCGGGACTTACCACCCGCATCTGGCATTTTGGTTACAGTGCGGAACGGCGGATGAAACAGCGGACAGGAATAAGAACGGGATCATAGATTCTATAGAGGATACACAGGACGTCATCAGGGAGCTACAGGAAAAGGGCTATTCATTCCCCGGTGACATTACCTATGTGGAAATACAGGGTGGAAAGCACGATCCTGGTACCTGGGCTTCCGTTTTTCCGGCAACTATCAGGTGGGCATTTGGCAAAACAGCCTATTAATCAGAAATAATTGGATTTGAAGATCCTACCGTTATGAAGATGGCTCTTTTGTACTTTTGATACATTCGGTACTTTGTTTAGCAGTACCTTTTTGTTATGAATATAATTTCTCAATCTTAAAAGTGGTTGGTTCAGGAATTGTAAGAAAATAAAGAATTACACCTAATGTAACTATGGCTGTCGTTATAAAAGCCGTCGCCGCACCAAAATGAAACCAAAGAAGACCTGTTATCGAACTTGCCATCATTGTGCAAATGCTTTGAAATCCAGAATAGGTTCCAATTGCTGTTGCGGTATCTTTCTTTTCGGTAATGTTTGAAATCCACGCTTTTGAAATTCCTTCGGTTGCTGAAGCGTATATTCCGTACAGGAAAAAAAGACCAAAGAACAAATACAGATTGGTATTGATAGACATTCCAAAATACACTATTGCAAATAAAGAAAGTCCAACAATAAAGATTGCTTTTAGTCCAACTTTGTCGGCAATAATGCCAATAGGAAAAGCGAATAAGGCATAAATAAGATTGTAAAAAATATAAACGCCGACCACCATTGTATCATCGAGTCCCGTTTGTTTTGCTTTTAACAAAAGCAATATATCAGAACTATTGAATAATGCAAAAATAAGAAGGCCATAAAGAAGTTTACGATATGCTACCGGGCTTACACGCCAATATTTTAAGAAGGAAAAAATATTGTAGGTACTCTTGAGATTATGTTCCGTCGCTATCTTGTCTTTCAGAAATACTGTAGCCAAAACCGCTAAAAGTCCGGGTATAAATGAAACCAAAAATAAGGTTTCATAGTCTTGCGGAAAATAATACAAATAAACCAAAGCCAAAGAGGGTCCTAAAACTGCTCCAAAAGTATCCAGAGAACGATGGAACCCAAAAACACTAGCTTTTGTTTCGGGTGTTGCCTCATCAGACAAAATTGCGTCTCTTGCTGCAGTTCGTATTCCTTTGCCAAAACGGTCAAGTGTCCTTGCAAAGAAAATCCAAAGAGGATAGATAAAAACAGCCATCAAAGGTTTAGATATCGCACTAATTGCGTAGCCTATTTGTACAAATGGAACGCGTCTACCCGAAGTGTCAGAAAGCTTGCCAAAATATCCTTTACTAATTCCTGCCGTTGCCTCTGCAACACCTTCAAGAATTCCAATAAGAACAACAGAAAAACCGATTGACTTTAAATAAATAGGCAATATGGGATACAACATTTCGCTTGCTGTGTCCGTCAGCAAACTTACAACAGATAAAATCCAAACTGTCCGAGGAATATATTTCAAAGTTAATCTCTAAGCCTATTTGTACAGCCCCTCTTTATTGTTTCCAGATAACAATTTAGAAGGAAAGTAGAAATCATTTTATCTCTAAATTTCTTTCAATCGTCTTTATGAATTTTACCTATTCGAAACTTTCCTGATGATTTGGTCCTTCTTGCCTAGAAATTCATTACTCATATTTGTAAGAGGCGTAATTAAAATACGCTTTTTTCAATGAGAAATGGAAGAGTGGCTGTGATAATCGCGTGTTTGATTTTTTTTCAAATTTTCTTTGTGGCGTGCCATAAAAATATAATAATACAGTACTTATCCAAGATAGTTTAATTGGGGTAGGGTCTCTATTGGCATTGAGAGGAAGGAAATTTCCACTAACAGGATCTTACAGAATATGCCTTTTCATTTTGTTCCATGCCCTCGCCAGCAGGATCCCCGAAATAACGGCAATGGCAGTCAGGATAAGGGCGGTTGTATAATGCCCATAGATCCAGTATCCTGTGGCAAACATACAGGAGTAAATAAGGACACACCCTATCAACATGGCGGTAATCCCGGAGGGAACACTCCACTTTTCCGTTGTATTTACAATCCCTGCATCCTCAGCCCTGGCCTCATTAAGCACCTTTTTCCATCCAGGACCTCCGGGTTGGATTTTTCTGTAAAAATTCTGAAGTACTGTTTTGGATTCAGGCCGGGTTATAAAGGTCGCTGACAACCATATCAGGGTGGTCACCAAAACCACAAATGGATACTCCGACCAGTCCGGAAATACACCGCCATCCTCCGAAAAGAGGAAAGGTCCCAGGGGTGTTAATTTAAGCAGGATGGATATGATCCCCGAGGCAAACATGGCAGTTATCTCACTCCAGGCATTAATACGCCACCAGAACCATCTGAGTATAAAGATGAGGCCCGTACCCGCACCAAAAACCAGCAGGACATCAAAAAGCTGAAGGGCGTTCTGTAACAACAACGCCAGCGCAGCACTTAAAACCATAAGACCCACGGTAGACCACCGGCCAACGGCCACCAGTTTTTTCTCAGAAGCCTGTGGATTGATCTGTTGTTTATAGAAATCATAAACGATATAGGAAGAACCCCAATTGAGCTGCGTGGAAATGGTAGACATATATGCCGCGATCAGAGAGGCAAGTACCAGACCCAGCAGACCGCTGGGCAATTTAGTCAACATAGCGGAATACGCCAGGTCATGACCCAGTTTATCATTCGCCACATTGGGGAATGCCTCGTGAATACTGGGTATATCCGGATATACTACCAGGGACGCCAGGGCAACAAGGATCCAGGGCCATGGCCGGAGGGCATAATGCATGATATTAAAAAAGAAGGTGGCACCTATGGCGTGATTTTCATTCTTAGCGGCCAGCATGCGCTGGGCAATATATCCGCCGCCACCCGGCTCGGCACCAGGATACCAGGAACTCCACCACTGTACTGCTAAAGGAATTATAAATAAAGTAATGACCGCTTTCCTATTGCTGAAATCAGGCAGAATGGAAAGTTTCTCCGCGACATTCTCGTTGGCCATAAGGGCCGCAATACCTCCGACTTCAGGGATGTTGACTAAATAGTAGGCAGCACCTATCGCGCCGGCCATTGCCACAAAGAACAGAAGGAAATCGGTATAAACTACCCCTTTAAAGCCACCCAAGGCGCTAAACGTAACGGTGATAAGGCCTGCACTTACCACTGTAACCCAGGGGTCGAGCCCCAGCATAATACCACCAATCTTTATGGCTGCGAGGGTAACCGCCGACATGGTGATCACATTGAATATCACTCCGAGATAAATGGCCCTGAACTTTCTCAGGAAACTCGCGGGAGCCCCCCCGTATCGCAATTCGTAAAATTCAAGATCCGTATTGACATTTGATTTCCTCCAAAGTTTTGCATAGACAAAAACGGTAAGAAGACCTGTGATAAGAAATGCCCACCAAACCCAATTTCCGGACACTCCGTTGGTTCTGACAATGTCGGTGACAAGATTGGGAGTATCCGTAGAAAAAGTAGTGGCAACCATGGAAAGTCCAAGCAGCCACCAGGGCATGGTCCTGCCCGATAAAAAATATTCAGAAGTATTCTTTCCTGATTTTTTTGAAACAATAATTCCTATCGCCAGTACGATGGAAAAAAATACGATGATGAACGTAAAATCTAGAGCAGATAATTCCATAGCCTGGTTGAGGTTGTGGCATAAAGATATTATTTTTTAAGATACTTTTGTTTTTGAAAAGATAAATCCAACCAAGCTGTCGGCCTTCATCAGTGACATCTCCCTTACTACATGGACGACAGCCTTTATTGCTGCGATCATCCTGGGTATTTCAAAGGCCGGAATCAAGGGCATGGAGATTGTTGTGGTTACCCTGATGGCTCTCATCTTTGGAGCCAGAGAATCTACCGGTTTGATGGTGCCCCTACTCATCGCCGGAGATATTTTCGCTGTTGTCTACTATCACAGATATACCCGCTGGGGCTTTGTTATCCGTTTCCTGCCCTGGATGCTCGCCGGCCTGCTGATAGGGGTTTTACTGGGCAGAGATCTGCCGGAAACTGCCTTCAAAGTTTATATGGTGGCAATCATCATGGGAAGTGTGGTGATGATGTACTGGTGGGATCGGAAGAAATCGAGATCTATCCCGACACATTGGGCATTTGCGGGGTTCATGGGGGTTATGGCCGGAATTACTACCATGATCGGCAACCTGGCCGGGGCATTTTCAAATATATATTTCCTGGCCATGAAGCTTCCTAAGAATCAATTTATTGGCACTGCTGCATGGCTCTTTTTAATTATTAATATTTGCAAACTGCCTTTTCATCTCTTCGTCTGGCATACAATTTCTGTTCCCACACTTAAGATCAATCTGGTACTTTTACCAGGCGTATGCCTCGGATTGATCTTTGGGATATATCTGGTAAAGATCATTAAGGAGGTTTTATACCGCAGGATGATCCTGCTCCTAACAGCCATAGGCGCTCTTCTGATTCTCCTTCGATAGCCCGCTCTTATTAAGGCTGTTCCAGCTTTGCACGGATATATACCGGCAGATGATCTGAAGGGTATCGGCATTCTTTCGAATCACTCAGAACGGCATATTTCTCAAGTTTAAAATTCCCCGGAGATAAAAAGATATAATCGATACGACGGGTTACGGGGGTTGTAAATTCAAAACCATTGAAGGTTCCCTCAGGTCCAAAAGCCTTTTCACCTGCAAGAATCCTGGCATCATCCATTTCGGAGGCCAGCGCAACAATAGCAGGATGATCCGGCTCCAGATTTAAATCTCCCATAAGAATTACCGGGATTCCTTCCGGATTTAACTGCTTGATCATTTTCCTGATGAGGATGGCGCTTTGTTTCCGGGCTTCCTCTCCAATATGATCAAAATGGGTATTGAATACCCAAAAGAGGCTGCCACCGGTCCTGGCGCGAAACTTACCATAGGTACATACCCGTTTTATAGCCGCATCCCAGCCTTTGGATGGTGTCTTTGGCGTTTCAGAAAGCCAGAATGTCTGATTTTCCAGGAGTTCCAATTTTTCCGTATTATAAAAAATAGCTGAAAATTCTCCTCCTTCCTGCCCGTCATCCCGACCTTTTCCGAAATAGTCATAGCCTTCCAGTCCGGATTTTAAAGCTTTCAACTGATGTACAAGACCTTCCTGCGTCCCAAATATATCAGGCTCCACAAACTGTAGTTGTGAAATCAGAAACTCCCGCCGGTTATCCCAGTTATTGAGGCTGTCCCCCGGGTTATCATACCTTATATTATAGGTGAGGATGTCGAGGGTTTGACCGCTAACCGGCATTATCACTGACATGGCAAACACTATAAATAATCCTGTAATCCTTAAAAAATATTTCATTTTCCCCTAATTTTTTAAAATTAGCATTGGTGATTTACATGAAAGCTGGTTTACACTATCTCATTCCGATATGACCACAGGGCTTTTACCGGAAATTCCGTTGCTATTAAATGCTTCTATCTGAAGATAGTACGTATCTGTCCTGTCCATAGCGGTAAAGAAATAGTCATTTTTACCATAGACCATGATACTGTTGTACATCTTGTCCGGCGACTTTCCAAAATAGATCATGTATCCATCGGCGGCCTCATTCATCTGCCACTTCAGCCAGGCACTCCGCCGTTCGCCGTATTTGTCCTTTCCTGCGCGCAGCACTATGAAATCCTTAACTCCCACAGGGGCTGCTCCCGCCCCTTTTCCAAACACTCTGAATCCGCTTAAAGCAAATTTTCCGGTGGGCATCTTAATGTTCTCAAGTTTCAGAAATCTGGCTTTTCCCGGTTTTTTCAATTCAATGTAGTCATGGGGAACATCTGTTGTGTTCTTGCTTTTATCAATCAACACCTGCCATTTTTTACCATCGTCGGAGGCGTAAATCTTATACTGATGGTACACTCCGGAGCTTTTTCCAGTCAAAGTGGCATCCTGATCGGCATAGTTGATCTGAATGGCATTAATTGTCGAGACCTCACCCAGGTCCGTCTGAAACCATTCCCCTGCTTCTGCGGTCTCAGCCGACCAATAGGTTCGCATATCCTCATCAACTGCAAAATTGGCCTGTAAACCCCCGAGTGTGGAAGAAACCTGAACGGGCTTATTGTAGTTCAACAACATCCAACCTGTAAATAATCCGGTAATATGATCTGCGCCCTGCTTTGGCAGGTAGGTTGGATAGTCCCCGTAGGCAGTATTACAGTAGAGGACATCATCCTTATCAAAACCCGCCGGCCAGATTCCTATCCTGCGTTCAAAATTATTTTTTTGTCCTAATACAATCGTTGAGACATGCCACCAGGTTCCGAAATTGTCCTGGTAGGTGGCCCCATGACCCGCCCCGCGCGCAAATCCCCCAGGTTTATAGGCGAATGGATTGTGCTTTTGATAAACGAAGAGATCGAGCGGATCTTTGCTGACATAAACCCCATCAGCGTATCCGCTAAATTCTGTAGCCGGTGCGCCGTATTGCAGGTAGTAGGAATCCTTATACTTTGTAACCCATGCTCCCTCCATAAACGGTTGCAGAAAAGTATTGTCATTGTACTCTCCGAATCTTTCCCATCCATGATCCTCAGGTTTGAGGGTTAGCAGGGGTTTCACATAACCTTCTGACTGAAGCGTTTTTGTGTTTATTTCCGTTCCCAGGAGCGGAAATTCATTGCTTGAGCCCCAATACAGAAACAGTTTGTCTTTTTCCTCATCATACAGAAATCCGGGATCCCATGCCCCGACTTTCAGTGAGTCTACCGCTATTTCCCAATCATCTTCGGTGGGATTATTACTTTTCCACAGCGGAAACGTGGGACCATGGGTAGAGCCGATCACATAGAGTTCGTCCTTCATCGCGAAGACGGCAGGGGCACATAGCTCGTCATAAGTGTCATGGTAGGGCATAAGGAATTTTCTTGGAACAAAATTCCAATTGTACATGTCATCGCTCCACCAATATCCCCATTGATTGGTAGAAAAAAGAAAGTATTTTTCTCTGAAGTTGACGATCACAGGGTCTGCGGTTGCTCGGTGCTTACCCTGGGCGTACAGATTGGGTATGGGGGTATAGCCGTAATCAATATTTATTGGGTTACAGTAGGTTATCTGCTTTTCCTGTGCACCTAGAAACCAAGTGGACAGGAAGAATAATATTGGAAGGGCGTATAGCGTCGTTTTCAACGGTTGGGTTTTAGTGGTGAGCGGACAGAAGGTAATGAATAATGCATTTTAAAGCAGGTTTTAATACGAAAATCCCAGCTTATCCAGCCCGCCTCTAACTTCCTCATTGGCCATAAAGAGATCCCATAACAATCCGGTCCGGTAATTCTCGATCATTATAAGCGCCGGCCCCTGGTCAATTGCCAGGTAGGCCTCTGCCACCCAAAAATCATATTCAGGACTAAACGCATCATAAAAACCGGCCGGCCCCAGCAACTTGTCCTTATGGAGATAAAAGTAATGCATGGCTGCCAACGACGCCTCCGGCGTGTAAGGAATTGAACTTATCGCTGCGGTGGGCGATATCACTCCACGGTCGTCTCCGGGACGATGGGCTGCATATCCAAGGCTGCCATCCTCATTTCTGGTATAGCTCGCTGTAAGTCCCCAGCAATTCTCCCCGTAATCAGTATAGCCTTTGGGATTTTCAATACAATACTGATTGTTGATCCTGGTGTGATTGACATTTAGCTGCCAGTAATTCACATAGGCATCCGCAAGATTTCTTGGATCCAGACCCAGATAAGAATAATGGGCCCAGAATAAAGGACCTCCATATTCCGTGGCTCCCGAATGATTTACCAGTAGTGGGATGGTATATTTTGTATTGGCTGAAGTAATGGCTCCATCTGATGCCCATCCCATGTCATACACTTCTCTTTCAATGCTGAAATCGGTGGAAGCGGCTGCAAGGACATAGGTGATGAGCACCTCATTATATCCCTTTAGCTGTAAGTTGATATCAAATCCATAGTCAGGGCTCCAATGCCAGTAGAGGACCTGCTGATTTTGGGTATACCAACTCCATTCAACTCCCTTCCACAACACATCTGCCCTTGTAGCCAGCGATTGTTCACTTTCTGCACCCTCCGAAAGATATTCCTTTAGGCAAATAAGACCCTGAACAAGAAAGGCTGTTTCTACCAGATCTCCGCCATTGTCAAGGTCGCTGAATGGAATGACCTTTCCGTTTCGGCCATCCATCCAATGAGGCCATGCGCCATGGTAACGATCCGCGGTTTCCAAAAAACTGATGATCGTACCGATACGATCAAGACCCTCTTTTCTGGTTATATAACCTCTCTCCATTCCGATGATAATTGCCATTAGCCCGAAGCCGGTGCCCCCGCTGGTGACAACGTGAGCATCGAGTGATGGGTTTTCGGGGTGATATCTCTCCCTCGCGGCGCCCGAAGTTGCCTCAGCGAAATCCCAAAAATATCTGAATGTTTCTTCTTGCACTAAATCCATAATTTCGTCGTCAGTTTGGGTATTGCCATCTGCCGGAACATCTGGATTTTCTGATACCTGATATATCGAACTCTTAGAACAAGAAAGGAATATTACAAAAAGTGTTGGCAGAATTATTTTTACTTTATTCATTATTTTCAATACAAGGACGGATTATCAAAACCAAACTTCTTTCACTTTTCGTAAGCAAATAATGTCGGATTGTCGTTGTTGTTGGTGATCAATATATAATTCTTGTCCTTTCCCTTTACCCTTGCAACATTTCTGCTATCATAAGGAACATACAAGCCGCTTTTGGTAGGAGCAATTGCCTCAAAATTATTTTTGCCATCCCCTAAGAGAATTGTTCCTATTCCAGAATCATAGCGAATAGTTTCAACTTCTGTTGAATAATGATTACCAACTACCAAAATATCTTTATTACCGTCATTATTAAAATCCTCAATTATCGAGGATTTAATTGGGGAAACCTGGGCCTGAATAGCTAATGGCTTACGGACCAACCGCTTACCGTTATTAATCAAAATAACACTTTCAAAATTACTGACTTCATAGGCTACGGCGTTCATTAACCCTTGTTCAGGTAAAATATCTACAAGGCTGGCAGAAGCAAAACTATTATAATCCTTAAATTTTTTCGAAATAAAAGGCATTTGCTGACTGGAACATTCTCTGCCCCTAACCGGCACATAATTGGTCTTGTAAAAATTTGCCAAAACAATATCATTAGTACCATTATTGTCAAAATCATTTGCATAAATTTTAAAAGGATGTTCTTCGGAAGCCTTAAATTTATTATTTCTACCAAGGTTTCCCACAATATAGTCATCATCTCCGTCTTTATCCATATCGCTTACCGTAATTGACCACCACAAACCTCTTGAATCCTCTAATCCCCATTCTTGCGAACTGTTTGTAAATACGCCATTTTGATTTTCCAGAAGAATTATTTGCATCCATTCGCCAACCACCATTAAGTCATCATCACCATCTTTATCAATATCAGTAAAAACGGCATCGGTAACCATGCCTATGTTTTGCAGGTGTGGAGCGGTACTAGAAGTTGAATTTGTGAATTTTCCTTTTTCATTAGTTAGTATATAACTACTCGCCGGGGTGAGGTATTTGCCTCCTATGAGACGGGTACCTATGAATATGTCTATGTCACCATCTGAATCAATATCTGATGCTCTTATACACTGTGAACTTGTATAAATCTCAGGAACTGCGTTTGTATCCTTTTCAAACTCTCCTTTTCCATTGTTGAGGTATAATCTATCTTTTAATAAAGGAGACCCGTTGTCATACTCACTTCCCCCACTGGTCACAAATAAGTCCATATCATTATCTCCATCAACGTCCAGAAATAAGCATCCCAAGTCTTCAGAATCTTTATCTTGTTCCCAAGTTTGAAAAGAATTTTCAGTAAATAAGCCATTTTCATCCTGTATGTAGAGAATTCCACTTTGCCCGCTTGCCCCTCCAATAAAAATATCCTCCAATCCGTCATTATTAACATCAGCAACAGCAGAAAAAGGGCCGTTTTGTGATAGTTTATGTGGCAGAAGTATTTCTCTTGAGAAATCATCAAATTCGTTTTCTTTATGAACAAATGTGATTCCTAATTCTGATGCCTTGATTTGCGTAAGAAGTGTTTTTGTCTTCTCTGATTTTTTTTCTACCCGTTTTGAATTGGAATATTTGGCTATTAAAGTTGTATTAGCATTAATGTCATGAAAATCAGTCACTTTTCCGTCTGCCCAAATCACTTCAACTTTATCAACTTTTGTGTCATTCCCAAGACCAAAAAACACGCCAGGTTCAACCGATGATAAATAACCTCTGGTTACCGTGTTTTCTCCAATTTGAGTTTTTCCATCGTGATGTATTTTCACTCTTGCCCCATACCCAAATGTATTTTTATCAGAACCTTTAAAATTTATTTTTAAATAGTTGCCGGTTGCTTTATTTTCATAAACAAATGCCGGGGCATCCATATTATTTGTTATGATATCCAGATCGCCATCGTTATCCAGATCGCCGTAGGCTACGCCGCTTGAAAATCCGGCTGCATCGAAACCCCATTCCCTGGTTACTTTTTCAAATTCCAGATCCCCTTTATTTCTAAAAACATAATTAGAAAGCGGGGAAGAAGGTGCCTGCCTGCTCAAATCAAAAATATCCGTAGCGCCATCAGCAAGTTTCTGGTATGCCTCGGTTAAAAAGTCGTTGTTGCGAAAATCCTTTTTTATCCCGTTTGTCACTAGAATATCTTTCCAGCCATCATTATCCAAATCAACAAAAAGCGCACCCCAACTCCAATCAGTTTTTGCAATTCCTGCCATATTTCCCACATCGTAAAAACTACCCATACCGGAGTTTATTTGCAAGGTATTAAACATATATTGGTGGTGTTTCCCCCATTTAATCAAGAGATCAAAATTTTCTGAGCTCATGGACCCCATATTGGTTTTAGACCGATAGTGATCTTCCGCGGCCATATCAAGGGTCATTAAATCAATAAAACCGTCATTATTAATATCTCCGGCATCACTCCCCATACTGAACTTAGAAATGTGCCTGAATTTCTCATCTATTACATTTTTAAACGTACCATCGCCATTATTATAATACATAAAGTCCGGCTCATCATAATCATTTGACACGTACAAGTCCATCCATCCGTCATTATTAAAATCTGCTGAACTAATACTTAATCCCTGTGCGAGTGTGTTCTGAATACCGGCGTTTTTTGATACGTCGCTATATTTGCCATTTTCGTTTTTATATAATTTATCGGTATGGAATTTCTGCTGGCTTCTCGGTATTTTATAGCGGCTGAACAACTTTGGGTCCGGAGGCTGGTTAACCTGGTACATGTCCAGATCCCCATCGTTATCCATATCAAAAAACACGGCTTGTGAAGAAAACCCCGCATCAGCGAGTCCGTAGGACATGGCAGATTCCGTAAATGTCAGGTCTTTATTGTTTATATATAATTGGTTTATCCGATCATTGAGGTCCAAAGACGCTCCATTCCTGCTTATATAGATATCTAAATACCCATCGGCAGTCACGTCTGCCTTTGTTACACCCCATGACCAGCCGGAGTTTTTCGCTATTCTTGAATTCTTGGTTATGTCTTCAAATTTAAAATCACCTTTATTTAAGTACAAACGGTCGTTAACCATATTACCGCAAAAGAATACATCCTGCAATCCATCATTGTTTATATCGCCTATAGCTACTCCTGCACCATTATATATTTGGCTATAGATAAAATGATTAAGTTTTTCTGATTCTTGAATGGCATTGTTAAAGTCAATTCCAGTTTTTTCCGGATCTAATAACTGCAAATAGCCGGTTAAATCGCCAGAATATAGATCGCGTTGTTTATTGCAAGCTATCATTAAGACTGCAATAGCAAAATATGTGATTTTTAATTGGCTTTTTTTAAATATCATTTGATAGAAGGCCGTACACTTTATACTCATTTATATTCTTTATTCTAATTTATCTTTTTAAAAATAGTGCTAGTGCGATTTCCCAACTTTCGGATTTCTTATAGAATAAAGTTTGTTTCTCATTTAATTGAGAACCATAATATCGGTTTTTAAAATGGCAAACCTATTCTGAACAGTTCCTAAGCTAAAGGAAGAGAATGAATTTATTAAAATCCTGATATTAATTCCAAAAATTAAACGATCGGTTAATTTACCTGAAATTCAATTCGTGGGTGCAGTAAAACCCAGCTTTGCCAACCCGTTTTGCACATCCTTATTTTTCATAAATAAATTCCATAATAAGCCTGTACGATAATTTTCAATCATAACGGGGATAGGTCCCTGATCTATCGCCAGATATCTTGGCAAATGCCAATTTTCCTGAAGGCTAAAGGCATCGTAAGGCCCGTATTTGCCAACTATCGAGTCATGGTTTTTGTAGAGGTTCTTAAGCATTCTCATACTTTCTTCAGGCGAATATGGAAATGACGATAAGGCGGCAGTAGGAGAAATGACGCCAAGATCGTCACCTGGTCTATGACCGGAATATCCATCAATGGAATAACTTGAGGTTAAGCCCCAAAGACTGTCGCCGTAGCCTTTGAAATTTTTAGGATTATCTATTGCGTATTTGTAATGAATTTTAGCCTGGTTTTGTGTTAGCTTCCAATAGTCGGCATATTGATCTGATAAGCCCTTTGGGTTCAAGCCTAAATATGAATAATGAGCCCAAAATAAGGGACCAACGAGGGCATCATCATGTTCATAATAATTAAGCACCAGGTCTTCATCATAGAACTTTTCTTTAGATATAATTGCTCCGTTAAGGGCCCACCCTTTATGGTACACGGATTCTTTTATCGGATATGTTGGAGATGAAGCAGCTAATACATACATTATTAAGCACTCGTTATAACCCCCAACAGGAAAATCCATCTCCCAAGCATAATTCGGAGACCAATGCCAGTACAAAACGTCTTCCCCGCCTTTAGTATACCAATTCCATTCTACCCCCTCCCACAGTTTTTGAATCCTATTGCATAACGCTATTTCCTGTTCATTTCCACCTTCAAAATATTGTTTAACCGCTAATAAGCCCTGAATCAAAAAGGCGGTCTCAACCAAATCTCCTCCATCATCTTTTTTGCTAAAGGGATAGACCTTTCCTGTTTCACCATTTATCCAATGTGGCCATGCACCATGAAACCGATCTGCTTTTTCAAGAAAATCTACAATTTTAATATACCTGTTTAGAGCATCTTCTCTTGAAATGAATTCTCTTTCAATACCAACTAAAATAGCCATAAGACCAAATCCGCTTCCGCCCGTCGTTACTGTGTTCTTTGGGGACGAAGGATAAATGTCGTCCATATGCAAACGCTCGCGTGCAAGTCCCGAATTTGGTTCTGCTCCTTCCCAAAAATAGTTTATGGTTTGCTTTTGAACTGAATCTAAAATTTCGTTATCAGTATAAGCTTTTTGAAAATGCGAATCATCATTATTTTGATTATCCTTTTTCGCTGTATTGCAGTTAAGAAAAAGCAATAGACACGATACCAAAGCTAAATATGTCCTATTTTTTAATTGCGGCATACTTTAAAATCAATTTGGAAAATTTAGCTGCACCCCGAAAGGAATGCAGCTAAATCAAACTAACTACTAAAAATCACCTCTAAAAAAGTATTTGGACTCCAAAAACATTACGATTTCAATGCTGGAGTTTCTACTTTAATCTATTGTTCCATAATGGTCTGAATCTCTTCCTGCGTCAGCGCTCTATCAAAAAAGTACAGTTCATCAAGATAACTGAGGTCAGACAAGTGACCCCATTCTGAAAACCTTGGAGCGCCTGACATAATGGAAATCAGATCACAATCCGTCCAATCGAGCCCCGGAAATTCCCCGCTGCTTACCACTTCGCCATTTATATATACTGCTGCCTCTGCCGCGCCAATACTTATCGCTACATGCGCCCATTCATCTAATGGCAAAGCGGCAGCTGCACCACCGTCAAACCAATTGTCGGTGCCGGTACCAATATTCAGTTTAAGCACCTGATCTCCACCAACATCTTCCCTGAACAATCTGATGCCAGATAATCTGTTATTTTGAATATCGGGATAACCGGCATTAGCAAGGTCTTCAGGACTGATTGCCAAAATACCTCCGCGATCCGGAGCATTGTTTAATTTAAACCACATGACAGCGCTAAATTCAGGGGTGGTTAATCCATTAGATGGAAAAGTTAAATAGGAGTCGGCAGCGCCTTCAAAAGAATCCGATCCTACTTTACCTTCACCTGAAAAACCTGTAGTTCCTACCACTGTTGCCGGAACATTGCTGGCTTTATCTATGTTATCCCCATTGAATGGCATATAAAAAGTGGCGCCAAAGTAGGGCGGTGTAACTTCCCCGCCAAATACGGCAGCAACTTCTTCAGCTGACAACGCCTTATTAAAGAAACGCAATTCGTCCAAATTACTAAGATCGGACAGATGACCCCATTCTGTAAACCTTGGAGCACCAGACATAATAGAAATCAAATCACAGCCTGTCCAGTCGAGCCCCGGAAATGTTCCGGTGCTAACCACAACGCCATTTATGTATACCGTGGCCTCGGTTGCGCCAATACTAATGGCGAGATGCGCCCATTCACCTGCAGGCAGTGCTGCGGCAGCGCCGCCGTCGAACCAATTATCACCGCCACTACCGATATTCAATTTAAGCACCTGTTCTCCGCCAACGTCTTCCCTGAACAACCGGATACCCGATGCCCTGTTGTTTTGAATATCAGGATAAGCGGCATTGGCTAGGTCTTCTGGACTGATTGCCAAAATGCCTCCGCGGTCCGGATCATTATTCAGCCTGTACCACATACTGGCGCTGAACTCAGGGGTAGTTAATCCTTCCGCGGGATAGGTTACATAGGAATCGGTAGCCCCTGCATAGCTGCCTGATCCTTCATAGGAGTCGGCGACTATCTGTGGAGATCCAGCCTGTGTAGCAGGTATATTGCCAATGAGGTTAACAAATCCATTATCAAAAGGCATATAGAACGATTCGCCGGGATACTGGGGTGTGTACGGATTGGCCGAATTGATCATAGCCTGGATATCCGCCTGTGTCAGCGCTTTATTGAAGATACGGAGTTCATCAATAGGGCTTTCTTCCGAGAGATGACCCCATTCTACAAACCTTGGGGCGCCGGAGGCAATAGACAGCAGGTCACAACCTGTCCAGTCGAGACCGGGAAATCCTCCCTGACTAACAACCTGTCCGTTAATAAATACGGTTGCCTCTGTTGCGCCAATACTTATTGTAACATGGGCCCATTCACCTATAGGCAAAGCTGCAGCTGCACCACCGTCAAACCAATTATCCCCGCCGCTGCCTATATTCAATTTAAGCACCTGATCTCCGCCTACGTCCTCCCTGAACAATCTAAAACCACTCGATCTGTTATTCGGCGTTCCGGGATTTGCGGTATCTTCCGGGCTAATTGTCAATATCCCGGCCCTATCGGGGCTTGCAGTTGTATTTATCCAAAAGGTCGCGCTGAATTCCGAATTTAGAAGTCCATCTGTCGGCCTTGTCAGATAAGAGTCGACTGCACCTTTATATGCATTTGAACCAGCAAGGCCCGAACCTGCAAAACCTGGTGATCCTACCTGATCTGCGAGATTACCGCCGACCAGATCTCTATAATCATCATCAAAGGGCATATACAAAATTTCCCCGTCGAAAGTTGGTGTATATGGCGGTTCCTTGCTAAAATTAACCTCAGCAGATGTTGATTTACCATTAACATCCGTGGACGTTACCGTTAACGTGTGGTCTCCATTCGTTAACCCATCATAAGTGTATGTTTCAGATATGTGACGAGGATTACTGAAGCCACTTAATTTGGTAATCTCAGAACCATCTATAGCAATTGAGATCTCACTTACCACATTATCATCATCAACTTCGAGTTCTATGTCCAAGGAGGCAACCTCCTCAAAAACCTTGATGGAGGCCCCTTCTTCAGGAGAGATAATGGTTACTATCCCGGCATCCAATTCATAATCTCCGAAGGGAGGGGTGTCCAAATTCTGACAGCCGGCCATTAACAATACGGCTACGGTTCAATAGGTAGCTCTTCTAAGTAATTGAATTCGCTTTTTCATAACAAATATTATTTTTATCCGGTATCAATAATTTGGATTTTGCACCAATACCCCATTCGATTGATCTATCGCCGTTTGAGGGATCGGATACCATTCATTTCTGGCTTCAAAGCCTAAACCGCCTAACATGGCCGGAGCGTCGCCCCAACGAACCAGATCATAAAAACGCTCCCCTTCCATGGCCAATTCTATTCTTCTTTCGTGCTTGATGGCGTCTAATGTTGCCGTTACATCCGCAAGCACGTTTGCACCATCTCTTGCCCTCGCCCTTACCTGGTTCAAATATCCTGTTGCAAGACCGGTATTTCCAGTTTGAATTGCGGCTTCAGCTGCCATTAGAAGAACATCGGCATACCGAAGTATTTTTATGTTTTCCCACAGATTAAAATTCAGGCTAAATCTTGCCCTGTCAGCGGCTTCCGTATAGGCCTTTTTGTTCCAATACAATTGATCCAGCGGAGGAGATCCGGGCAGGATGCCACCGCCATAACCACCATCATCTTCACCCGAAACCAGGATGGTATGGTCTTTTCTGGGGTCATCCGGTTCATAAGCATCGACTAAATTTTGAGTAGGCACGTTAAACCCCCAGCCGAGGTCCCATGTACCTGTGCCTCTAACTCCCTGTGATTGGTAATACGAATTACCAAATTGCTGGCCGGATGCTGTTACTAACTGTTGTACTTCAAAGATTGATTCAACAGTATTGTTACCGTCAATACCGAATAACACTTTGTAAGAAGGCTCTAATGAATAAACCCCTGAATTGATAACTTCCTCACTTTTGGCCAACGAGGCAGCATAATTTTCCTGATATAAGTAGAGTTTGGCCATTAAACCGTCAGCAAATCCTTTCGTAGCCCTTCCCACATGAATCGACGGCCAGGATAAGGGCAAATTCGCACTTGCAAACTCCAAATCAGTTTCAATAAAAGCATCTACCTCTGCGACGCTGGATTTTGGATTATTCCCGTCGGTTACAGTTGTAATTTTTTCGTCAACTATAGGAACCTCCCCATAATCTCTTCGCAAGTCAAAATAAAGGAATGCCCTTATCATTCGCGCTTCCGCCATATTTATAATAGTGCCGGGATCCGTTAACCCGGAAACTTCTATGGCATCGATAAGATCGTTACAGGCATTAATTACCAGGTAATGATCATTCCAGTTCGCATTGTTAAAGTCACTGGCAATGGTATAATTAAATTCATTGAAATCACTTCCGCCCTGCGCCTGATCGCCGGCCGAGCTCCCTTTTGAAGCATCATCCGAACGAATACTTTGGAACCAATATCTCGTCCAGTCTGAAACTCCTGAATCTCTCAGTTGTCCGTACAATCCGAACGCATCGGCTTCAAAACCACCCGTTGAAAGGTCTCCAACCGTAGCAACTCCCAATGGCTTGGTGTCAAGGAGATCACTGGTACAAGAATTACCAGATGATAATATAAGAAGTACACCTAACCCATATTTAATAATGAAGAATGCCTCTTTTTTCATAGTACGATACTTTTATTCTTAAATGTTATTAAAATGATACATTAAACCCTAAACTTGTTATTACAGGTAGGGGATATCCGCCGTTATCAATACTAAATTCAATTGGAGTTCCGCCTGCTTCCGGAGTAAATCCGGAATTGTGTTTCCAGGTATATAAATTTTGTGCATTGAGATATAACTTCATACTTTTTATCTCAAAGCCCTTTATTGCCATTGGCGCAAAATTATAAGCCAATTGAACATTCCGGATTCTTACATAACTTCCATCTTCTATATTGTAGGTCGAATTTAATTTATTATAGCCAGATGCTTCCGTTAACCTGGGCTCCCAGTTTGAAGTCCCCCCACCTATCCATCTGTTTGCTCTTGCAGTCCTGTAATTAAATTGGGCGAAAGTACTTCCATTACCCCAATTTCGCCATACCTCGTTTCCATAAACCCCTTGTACATCTATATCTAAAGAGATGTTTTTATAGGCAAGATTTGCACTTGCGCCATAGGTAAAATCGGGGGTTGGATTTCCTATTACCGTTCTGTCATCTTCTGTTATTTCACCGTCACCATTCACATCTCTGTATTTAAAGTCACCAGGGACATAAGTTCCTAAGGAACTAGCCGGGGAGGCAGCAATATCTAAATTCGATTGATAAAGCCCTTCGACTTCATACCCAAAAAATGATCCGATTGGAAAACCCTCACTGGTTCGGGTCGGTCCGGCAAAAAGTTCAAAACCAGGTTCAACCACAGAATTTACGGTATTATCTACAGTGGCTAAATTTCCGCTTATTGAATATTGAAAATCCGATCCAACATTATCGTTCCAAGTGGTTGAAAATTCAAATCCCTTATTTTCGATTTCTCCGGCATTGGTATAAAATTGTTCACTTCCTCTGGCAACAAAAACCAATAAATCCTTAGTTAACTTATTATAATAAGCCGCTTCAAATCTTAATTTGCTATCAAAAGTTGCCAACTCAAAACCTGCTTCATAGGAAGTAATAGTTTCCCATTTTAAATCATCCGAATTTCTATAGGCTAAAACATAAGCTGGAATCACACCTTGAGGATTACCCAATATTGCGGACGCCCCTAGTTGATAATTAGGCAAATAAGGATAATTTACCGCATTATATTGATTGCCTAATTCTCCATAAGAACCCTTAAGTTTTAAATAATTTATTACACTATTTTCCATAAATTTTTCCCTGCTTAATTCCCAGGCTGCCCCCACCGACCAAAAATTTTGAGCTCTCGTTTCTTTTGGTAATTCTGAAGAGGAATCCCTTCTAAAAGACCCGTTTAAAATATATTTTCCCTGAAAATTATATAAGACACGAAATAGACCTGAGGTAGTGGCCCTATCCCATTGTGTGGAATTTGAAATCCTTGTATCCTGATCGCCAAAAGGAAACACATTTAAATACCACCATCTTGGATCATTCGGAATAGGATCACCGCCTGCCAATTGTCTTACCGAACCATTAATGTTTTCTAAATATTCCTGAAACGAAGTATAGCCCAATAATGCTGTAATACTATGATCTCCAATCTCCTTGGCATAAGTTAATAAGTAGTCCTGTTGAAAGTCCTGTTTGGTATTATTATATTGTGAAACACTTGTCAATAGTTGTCCTGAAAAATTGGCAATTTCGTCGCTCTCGGCAACATATACAGGTGTTAGAGGTGAATGTCCTCTTCCTTTTTCAATTCCATAATTACCTGAATAGGCAGTTCTAAAGGTAAAGTCTTTTAAAAATTTTAACTCGGCGAAAATATTGCCGACAAAACGGTATGAGTCATCTACAGTAGGCGTTAACCTTTCGTTTACCACTAGCAATGGGTTTCCTACTTGCGCTCCACCAATGGCAATGGGCATTTGATTATACACGCCATCGGCATTAAAGGGACTCACTACAGGTGTGGCAATAAGAGCACCGCCAAAATTATAAGGGCTATTGGGTGGCACGCCTGGTAAATCTGATTTTACACCATTTATGCCAATACCTACTTTAAGGTTTTTGGAAAGGTTGACTTCATTATTTACATTGAAAGTAATTTTTTGCAGTTCTTCATTTCGTATAACCCCTTCTTCCTTTAAATACCCCAAACCAATACTTAGTTTATTTTTTTCATTGCCGCTTTGAATACTTAAATTAGCAATTTGAACAATGGCTCCATCATTTTTTACCTCGTCAATCCAATCGGTATTACCATTAAAAAGATTATAGGAGCCATACGGCTCTAATCCATCATTAACCAATCGTTCATCAAATAATGTTTTAAATAAATCGGCATCTGCCAATTCAGGTTTTCCAGTTATATATTTGACACCAGTGGAGCTTGAAAAAGTGACATTTAACCTTCCTTCCTTTGCTTTCTTGGTTGTAACAAGTATTACTCCATTTGCGCCCCTTACTCCGAATATTGCCAAAGAAGACGGGTCTTTTAATAATTCAATGGACTCTATGTCATTTGGATTGATATAACTTATGTCCTGACTAAAAATTCCATCAACCACATATAATGGTTTGGTTTGATTTCTACTGACGGTACCCCTAATACGAATATCCGGTTCTTGTCCCGGTTGTCCTGAATTAACTACAGATAAACCTGCTACCTTTCCTTGTAAAGAAGCAACCGGGTTAGCATTGGGTTTGTCTGCAACTACATCGCCCTCAACCCTAACAATTGAACCGGCAAGATCTCTTTTTTTTGCTGTACCATAACCCACTACAACCACCTCGTCGAGTGCCTGAGCATCCTCTGCCAGGCTGACATTAATCGTAGTTTGACCGTCAATAGGAATGTCCTGAGCCGTATAGCCGATGTAACTAACCGTCAGGACACCGTCTGAAGGAACTGCAGGAAGTGTAAAATTTCCGTCAAAATCAGTTTGTGTCCCAGTAGTACTTCCCTGAACTACAACACTTGCTCCGGGCAGAGGTTCGCCATTGACATCAGTGACCAGGCCCGCAACGGTAATTTCCTGTTGTGCCCGGGCAGCAATCCCGATCAATAAAAAGCAGATTATTAAAAAAGTGTTCCGAATTCTCATAATAGTGCAATGAAGGAGTTAGTTTTTTACTAAGTTACTAATTGCTGAGTTGTTAACGTGGGGTTATACTACATAAATTGTACATCAGGATATAAGGAGCTCGAAAATACCATGAGCGCTAGGCTTGCAGTAGTTTCATGAAAGTTGAAGTAAGACAAATTAGCATTCTGATGTAGTAATGATGTGGATATTTTAACAATTTATGCGCTCGGAAAAAGTGGTTATCTAAGCGTTATCAGGAAATTGCTGATATTCTGCCCGGCATCCAAACCCAGCTTCTTGCGCAAGCGGTAACGATGAATTTCCACTCCACGAATAGTAATGCCCATCAGGGGGGCTATTTCCTTTGATGACAGATTCATTTTAAGGTACGCACTTAGTTTTAAATCCTTTGAACTCAACCCGGGGTACCGGCTCAATAGGGTATCGAAAAAATCCTCGTGCAATTCTTTGAAATTGATTTCAAACCGATTCCAGTCTTCAGCATCATCAAATGAATTGTTCAGCTTTCTCATGAAAAGTCTATAGCGCTGTTGGTTGGGAAACCAGTCCTTATTAAGAGTAAGCAGATTCTTTAATTCTAAGAGGAGCTCATTTTTCCGCGCCACATCCATCGTGCTCCGGGCAAGCTCATTCTGTTTCTGGCGGATCTCTTTTGCAAGCTTATCTCTTTCAATCTGAGCCAGGTGCTCATCCTGCTCATTCTGTAACCTGATAACTAGTAATTCATGCTCCTTCTTAAGCTTTCTCCGATTATACAAGCGAATCAGAAAAACACATCCGCATACCATCAATACATAAATGGCTATCATCCATAGTGAAAAATACCATGGGGCAGCAATATTAAAATTAATGATAACAGGGGACGACTTATTATTTTGCAAATTGACCGTGAACACTTCGAGACTGTATTTTCCAAATGGCAGATTCTGAAATTGCAGGTTGCCCTGATTTCGATATTCCTGTTGTTCTCTTGCACCACTCAAAGTATAGAAATATCGCGGGCTGATCTGCCTGGCTGATGACACCTCAATCCGGATATCTCTGGAAGAACTAAAGGGGATATCAAACACAGAATCCCTTACGGAATATGACCTTTGTTCATCCCGGAAGACGCTTAATTCCGGGGTGTGCAATTGCATTTTTCCAAGCTGCTTACGGAAACTGGAAATATTCAATTTTGCAAAGCCATCAATCAGCGTAAAATAATAGATGGAGTCATTTAACTGTACTATATTTTCAGAATCAGGAGCAAGTCTTTTCTGAAGCAGTCTGTCATCCAGCATAAAATGCCGCGATTTCAAATCGGTTTGAATGACTTCCTTTGTGCCTTCATTGTCAATAAACCAAAAGTATTCCTCGTCATAATAGAGCAACTCCTTGTTATTGTATTCCTGAAATTCATGAAATCTGTCTATTTTTCCGGGAATGGGGTCATACTTATACCAGATCCCATCACTTAGAAATACAATTTGGTTCTTGATTTTAAATAGCTTGATATTATAATGATCGGGAATTACTTCCGTTCCGAATTCCTCAATTCTATATACAGAATCCCTCTGTTTATTTAAATGGACTCTGTAAATTCCTTTATAAGGATGTGCCACCCACATGGTCTGCAGGTCCTCGAAACATAAATACTTTACAGGAAATGAAATTCCTCCCACGACTTTTGCCTCCCATTCTCCGCGTTCATTTCTTTTGTATTTGGCCATCCCGGTATAAGTGCCCTGAAGCATTGCAGAAGGTTCTTCAGGAATAGGCACCATCCGATAGCCTCCCGAAATATAAGTTACCGGCGATAATCGGCCTTCCTTTATTGTAAAAGTGCCTGTGTTGTGGCCACAAAAAAGATCACCGTCTACCACTTCCAGATCCCAGACGTGACCCTGGGATCCTTCCACAAAATTGAGTTGATCCCCCTGGAAGTAATATACACCGGTATTACTCCCAAGGTATAAGGTATCAGCATGCACTGCAAGATCATAAACTGTGCCCACTACGCCTGAATTATCCGTATAGGAAGTAAGCGGGTTATTGAGCTGAACTCTGTCTATTCCGTTGTCGAGTCCGAGCCAAAGCTGGTCTTCATATTGAAGTAAAGAAAGAATCGTATTATTCTGTAATCCGGATTCGCGGTTTAAGACCTGATAGGCATCCTTCGAAGGATCATAGAGATACATCCCGTTCTTAATGGTGCCGAAAGCAATTCTGCCATCCGACAATGGGAGTACCTGGTTGAGCTGATGTTGCTTAAGTTCCTCATTGATAGAAGCCTCAAAAGGTTGTAACACCCCGTCCCTCAACAAGTAACAGCCATTCAGTTTGGTCCCTATCAGAAGGCCTGCCGGAATACTATCCATATCAATGACGATCTTATTATCCAGCAACTCATCGTTCCTGAGTCGGATGCAATCTGTGCCGGAAATACGGAAAAGCATTTCGTAGCCCCCCGCTACGAACACCTCGTCATTGTGAACGCTCAGATAGCTGACAACAAATGGGGTGTCTATCACCCTGATCGTATCATCTCTGTATTCATAGATCCCTGAAAATGACCTGAAAAGGATATTGTCGTTATGTGGGACTATCTGCCAGAACTCTTCATTTGTGAAAGTGTGATTTCGGATCAGGTGGGTTAAGGAGGTGTATTCAAGCTTGCCGATCGCATTTTTGACCCAATAGCCAAACTCCTCATACGATCCTGTATAAATGCGGCCTTTTACGTGCAATACAGAACGAATGGTGGTATTATGGGGAAGCTTGTAAAGTGTCCATTTCTCGCCATTAAAGTGCAACAGGCCTTTATTATTGGCTACAAACAATTCGCCGTTTTCATCCGAGCTCAATCCCCAGTTCTTACTGGCAGCCTGGTACTCAAAAATAGGGTAATTCTGAATCGGAGGCATCAGGACCTGTCCCCTCAGAGCGAGCGACAGCCATAGGAGGATATAGAAATACTTGTTACCAATCATAGCGTACTGACACCTATGTAACCCGTAAGATACGAAAAACAAATACTGAGTATCATCATCTATTGCAGGCCTGAAAGTATTCCCCGGACAAGCGACGGTAGGGAATATGATTTTACCAATAAATCTTCTTAACTTCCAGGTCCTAACGGAATTTCTTTTTTTCCAACAAGAATAATCCATGTCTTTGCAAGGATTGTTTCGCATATCCTGCCAAGGGACGAAAAGTAGGAAAACGAGGCAGGGCTGACAATTTATATCACTAAATGATCGCTAAAAAACCATTCATACACGACCAGTTTTTACTCGAAAGTAAATTCGCGGAAGAATTATACCACGATTACGCCGCCGGGATGCCAATTATTGACTACCACAATCATTTGAGTGCCGCAGACATTGCGGACAACAGAACTTTCAGCAACATTACTCAGGCATGGATCGCAGAGGATCATTATAAATGGCGTGCCATGAGAGTGCTGGGAATTGATGAAAAATATATTACCGGAAATGCCGCAGACCGTGAGAAATTTCAGAAGTGGGCGGAAGCTGTTCCCTTTACCCTTAGAAACCCCCTTTATCATTGGACCCATCTGGAACTTGCCCGGTATTTTGATCGGTTTGAACTTCTCGATGGGAAATCAGCAGACCACATTTATCACGCGACATCCGAGCAATTGAAATCAGAGAATTTCGGTTGCCGGGACCTCCTTGGCAGGATGAATGTCGAGGTGGTCTGTACCACCGATGATCCGATCGATTCCCTTGAAAAACATCAGATGTTAGCGCAAAGCGACTCCACTACAAAGATGAGCATGTCCTTCCGTCCGGATAGGGCAATACAGATAGACCATCCCCAATTCGCCGAATATATAGAGACACTTCAAAAAGCATCAGAGGTAGAAATTGATTCCTTTCATTCCTTATGTGAGGCTCTGAGGGTACGCATGAACTATTTCAATGACCAAGGTTGTAAATTGTCGGATCATGGTTTGAATTCTTTGTTTTGCGAACCATTTACCTCGGCTGAGGTTGAGAAGGCTTTTGAGCAAGGAAGGAACAGGAGGCCTGTAACCGCAGTTGCCGCCCAGAAATTTAAAAGTGCGTTATTACTATTTCTTGCGGAAGCCTATTGTGAGCTTGGATGGGTGCAACAATTCCATTTAGGAGCCCTCCGAAATAATAATACCCGGATGAATGCTCTCCTGGGGGCGGATACCGGCTGGGATTCCATCGGGGATTTTCCGCAGGCCGAAAGCTTGTCACGGTTTCTTAACCAGCTGGACCAAAAAGATCGCTTAGCCAAAACCATTCTTTACAACTCCAATCCCGGGGACAATCCTGTTCTGGCGACGATGACCGGTAACTTTAATGACGGAACTGTCCGCGGAAAGGTGCAGTTTGGTTCTGGATGGTGGTTCCTGGATCAGAAAGAGGGAATGACGCAACAACTGAACACCCTATCCAATATGGCACTGCTGAGTTGCTTTATCGGCATGATAACGGATTCAAGGAGTTTTCTTTCGTTTCCAAGGCATGAATATTTCCGGCGGGTATTGTGCAATATCCTGGGGGAGGAGATCAAAAGGGGCGAACTGCCTTATGAAATAAATTGGATAGGAAAAATAGTGCAGGATATTTGTTATTATAATGCAAAAGAGTACTTTAATTTTTAACGTTTGGATTTCTTTCATTGGCGATTACAATCGGGCCATTCAAAATGATATACATAAGTGAATAACATCACATCCGGATCTGTCCACAGAGCGAAACAGCTGATCTCATTGAGTATCTGTCTGCTCTGCCTGCTTACTCTGCCTGGTTGCGACTCAGAAGGACGGACCAGGATTCTTCGTCTGGCACATGGTCTGGATATCAATCATTCAGTCCATAAAGCGATGGTAAAAATGGGCGAGGATCTTTATAAAAGATCCGGCGGAGAATTACAGCTTGAAATTTATCCTAACCAGCAATTGGGTACTGAACGGGAGTGCCTGGAATTATTGCAGATTGGCAGTCTTGATATGACCAAGGTGTCCGTGGGGGTATTGGAGAATTTCGCGCCTAAAATGAAAGTCCTTGGCCTGCCCTTCCTGTTCAGAGACAGGGAGCATTCCTTTCAGGTGCTGGACGGCCCAATAGGTCAGGAACTCCTGAATGATGGTTCGAACTATTGGCTGAAAGGTTTGGGTTATTACGATGCAGGCAGCAGAAGCTTTTACACCCTTAAAACCCCGGTACATTCTCCGGAAGACTTAAAAGGACTTAAGATTCGGGTTCAGGAAAGTGTCACCGCTGTAGAAATGATTCAGGAACTTGGGGGGTCTCCCACGCCTATTTCATGGGGGGAATTATATACTGCCCTTCAACAGGGAGTGGTTGACGGGGCGGAAAATAACCCGCCGAGCTTTTACCTGTCTCGACATTACGAGGTATGTAAGTTTTATTCCCTCGACGAACACACAGTATTGCCTGATGTTCTCATTATCGGTAGCCAACTTTGGGATCGGTTATCCGGACAGCAGCAGGAATGGCTGGAAGGAGCTGCAAAGGAATCCGTGAAATACCAGCGGGAACTTTGGGCAATTTCTGAATCGGAAGCACTGAAGGCTGTTCAAGAGGCAGGGGTAAAGATCCTGTACCCGGAAAAGGCACTGTTTGCGAAAAAGGTTGAAGGAATTTATGATTTATACACAAATGATCCTGAAATGAAATCCCTGATTCAGCAAATCCGTGAAACCCGTTAAAATGGAGATGCGCACTTTTATAGACAAGCTCATTGCCAAAACGCTTATCATTATAATGGCGGTAATGGTGCTGAATGTGCTATGGCAGGTCTTTACACGCTTTGTTCTTGATGTCCCAAGTTCCTTTACCGATGAACTGGCACGTTACCTGATGATCTGGCTTGGGGTACTTGGAGCAGCTTATGTTACAGGGAAGAAAGGGCATGTGGCGATCGATATCCTTGCCAGAAGAACTTCGCCACGCGTTCAAAAAATACTGGCAAATCTTGTAAGTTTCCTGATCATCCTCTTTGTACTGACTGCCTTTATCATTGGGGGAATTCGGCTGGTGTATATTTCCTATATTCTGGGGCAACATTCCCCGGCCCTGCGTATTCCACTTGCCGTGGTATACCTGATTCTCCCGGTTAGCGGCATATTCATAATCTATTATAAAATAGCCGACTTAATAAAGAACTGAAATCTTGGAACACATTCCCGTACTAATTCTCATCCTCAGTTTTATCAGCCTATTGGCCATAGGGACCCCGGTGGCATGGAGCATCGCGATCTCGGCAGTGCTCACTATGCTGGCCAGTATCCCTGCCCTGCCGGCATTTACAACTGTTTCACAAAGAATGGCGACGGGATTGGATAGTTTTGCGCTTTTGGCAATACCTTTTTTTATATTGTCCGGGGAGCTAATGAACAAAGGTGGCATTGCTCAACGGCTGATCGCCTTCGCCAAGACCCTTGTAGGTGCCCTGCCTGGCGGTCTTGCACTTATTAATATAATCGCCGCGATGCTGATGGGGGCTATTGCAGGTTCTGCCATGGCTTCCGCCTCAGCAATGGGCAGTATTTTGGGGCCCGAGATGGAGAAGGAAGGTTATTCCCGGGAATTCGGCGCCGCGGTTAATATTACCTCGGCCACTACCGGCCTGGTCATACCTCCCAGTAACGTACTAATAGTTTATTCCCTTGCAAGTGGCGGGGCTTCTATCGCGGCATTATTTCTGGCAGGATATATTCCGGGAATACTTACCGGGCTGCTTTTGATGATAGTAGCATCTCTATGGGCAAGGAAAAAAGGATACAGCAGGGGGAAGCCAAGCAGTTTTAAACAGATCCGCAGCACATTTTTGGATGCATTTCCAAGTTTGTTAATGCTTGTGGTGGTTATTGGAGGCATTGTGGCTGGTATTTTTACAGCCACGGAGGCTTCGGCGATCGCAGTGCTATACAGCCTCATTTTGGGCTTTGTGTACAGGGAAATCTCCTTTGAGAAATTACCACAGATATTGCTTGATTCTTCGGCGACCACAGCGGTTGTAATGCTCCTGATCGGAGCGTCAATGAGCATGTCATGGGTGTTGTCTTATGAGAATATTCCGCAGGATATAAGCGAAGCCTTACTGACTATTAGTGATAATAAAATAGTCATTCTATTAATTATCAATTTATTACTTTTACTTGTAGGGGTTTTTATGGATATGACACCTGCAGTGTTGATATTCACCCCCATTTTTCTGCCTGTCGTTACAAAGTTGGGGCTGGATCCCGTACACTTCGGGATCATTATGGTCCTCAATTTATGCATAGGGCTCTGCACCCCACCCGTAGGATCGGTACTTTTCGTAGGCGTCGGGATTGCGAAAACGACTATTGAAAAGGTATTCCGGCCCTTGTTGCCCTTATTTGCGGCCATGATCCTTGCGTTATTTCTGGTTACCTATTTTCCCCAACTGAGTCTTTGGTTACCCGGACTCTTTGGATTATGAGCAGGTCCCCCCAACTCCCTCCGGTTCCCCTTAACCGCGGCACTAGTGGCAGGCCCAAGCGGTATCCTCTGAGGATACTGCAGTTTGGAGGAGGGAATTTTTTAAGGGCCTTCGCGGACTGGATGGTGGATATTTTAAATCAGGACACGAGCTTTGGCGGGGGTGTAGTTATAGTCAAGCCTACGGCTGTCGGGAATTACCAAAATCTTGTGAATCAGGAAGGACTATTTACTGTTATCCTGGAGGGTATGAAAAATGGAAAGCCGACCAGGGAAACACGCTTAATTTCCTGTGTTCAGGAGATCGTTGAACCAGAAAAAAACTGGCAGGAATTTCTCGCCTTCGCAGAAAATGAAACACTTCGTTTCATTATCTCCAATACTACGGAATCCGGCATTGTTTATGTTCCGGAAGAATTCGGGAAGGACCGATCACCAATTCACTTTCCTGCGAAACTGACCCGATGGCTCCATCACAGATTTCTCCATTTTAAAGGTGATCCGAACAAGGGTTGTGTCCTCCTGCCATGTGAACTTATTGAGAACAACGGAGAAGCCCTCAGGACGGCCATCCTGCAGTACGCTTCCTTATGGGGATTGGATGCCGGGTTTCATAGCTGGGTCATGAAGGCAAATCATTTCTGCTCAACCCTTGTTGACCGGATAGTTTCTGGCTATCCTGAAAAAAAGGCACTGGAATTGGAATCGGAACTGACCTATAAGGATTCACTTATGGTAGCAGGCGAGTATTACCACCATTGGGTCATTCAGGTTGATAAGCATATTCAATCGCAACTTCCATTTCATACGACCGGACTAAATATAACCTATGCCGAAGACCTTGCGCCATCAAGAAAATTAAAGGTGCGGATCCTTAATGGCGCTCATACCCTTATGGTCCCTTTAGGCCTGCTTTTTGGGGTGGAAACGGTGGGCGAGGCAATGGAGCATCCATTTATTGGACCTTTTATCCGTGATGCAATCCGCCACGAGATCATCCCCGCCCTGGGCGGAGACAAACAAACTGCTAAAGCGTATGCCTCCGATGTTTTTGAAAGATTCAGAAATCCATTTATTCGCCATCGCCTGTCTGATATCGCCCTGAACTCAGTTAAGAAGTTTCAGGTTCGCATACTTCCCGGAATCATCGATTATCATTCATTAAATCAATCCGGCCCGACCCGGCTGATATTTTGTCTGGCCTGCCTTCTCCGGCTCTATAAAGGAATATGGCGGGGGCAGATTCTTCCCTTAAAGGATGATCCGGAAATCCTTGCGGAAATGGCCGGGTTGTGGAAGGATGGTGACCCTGAACTGTTGGTCCGCCATGTGTTTCAATATTCAGATCACTGGCAAATGTCACCATCAAATTACCCCGGACTTGAAAGTGAAACTCTCAAAGCCCTTGAATGCCTTGATCACCATGACGTGGCAGAAGGGTTTGACAAATATCTCCAAAGGCGGCATGAATGACAATTTATCTCAGAATTCTCTGCCGCACACAACCGGAAGCGGATATGGCAGGTTGCGTTTCAAAGGGGTTCAAATGGCCACTTCCTGCAGTTCAAACCGCAGCGGAATTACAGTTTTGACCACCACATGATCAGTCTGTGTCTCGTTGTAGATAAGGAAGGAGTGCCCATGGGGATAGAGGATGGCAAGACGTTCCCTTAAATTCCTCAGCCCCCTGCTTTCAGCAGGTACGGTTTTATTAGGGTCGAATGGTTGTCCATTATTCCTTACCAGAACAGCAAGCTGATCGCCCGTGGCCGAGATCTCTATTCGAATGGTTATTTGTTTATGAACCTTTGAAAGGCCGTGTTTAATAGCATTTTCTATCAGAGGCTGAACAAACAGGCTCGGAACAAGCGCATTCAAAAGACCTGCTTCCACATTAAACTCCACCCTCAGTTTATTCTGATATTTGAGTTTCATCAGATTTGTATACTTTCCGGATATGTCCATCTCCCGTTCAAGAGGAATAACCTTTTCCTCACTAAAATTGAGAAGTTCCCTAATCAGATCGCTTAAATCGACCAATGCGGTTTGGGCCTTGTCGGGTTCTTCCTTAATAATGGCCGAAATATTGTTCAGGGCGTTAAAGAAGAAGTGTGGTTGCAGTTGACTGGTAAGCAGTTTAAGCCGTGAATTCAACAGTTCATTCTTCAGCAACGCCTGTTGATTCTTGGCATCCTTGTCTTTATAAAAATAGTAATAGGTATAGATAATACCTGTAAGTCCCATATAGATTAAAATGTTCGCGTCTGAAGAACTGATCATGGCCGTCATAATCTTACCATAGTCTATTTCTTCCGGTTTCATATATCCCAATACCACATCAAGTCCATATCCGATACCGTATATAAAGAACATGAGTATAATGGAAGAGATCAAATGAATCAGTATCACTTTCCACCAGGCCACACGTTTTTCAAAAAAATGTTTGGTAGTGACGGCGATGAATGACATGAAAATCGTTACCAGTAACCAGTCTACAATGCTGAGACGAAGTGAGTCGGCAATTGTGCTATTCATGTCCCAGTTTACATACAACTTAAAATACAGGAATTTAAGAAACAGCACTATTTCGATAAAGAAGTAGGCGATTGCAAGGATAGCCAGCAGTTTGTAATCAAATTTATTCTTCAGTGATCTGATCATATCCCTATGTATTCCATAAATTTTTTCTTGTACGACTTGCTCAGCCTGAATAATTTATTGTCACTCATCTTCACATCGATCTCACTGTAATCCGAATGGATGATTTCCAGGATCTCCTCAGCATTGACAATGGTCGACCTGTGGATTCTGATAAATTGGGGACTGCTGAGACTTAAAAGTATTTCCGGCAATGAAATTCTCAATACATACATTTTGCCGGTGGTATAAATCTCGGCATAGTAGCCCGAAGCAGTGACGTACTTTATCTCACTCTTTTCAATAAAGCTCGTTTTATTGCCCGTGCGAATGGGCAATTTATTGGTGTATATCTTATCTGCTTCTTCATTGGTCTGAAGAAATTTCAGAATGGAATGCACCTTCTTCTCATACTCCAGATGATCCATCATTTGTATTTGATTCAATGCCTTTTCCAGGGAATCTTGAAAGCGCTGATCCGAAAAAGGTTTTAAGAGGTAATCAAAGGCGGAATAATCGAATGCTTTGAGCGCAAACTCATCATACGCAGTTACGAAAATTACAAGTGGGGCCTTCTTCACCCGTATGTTCTGAAGCACGTCGAAACCTGTCGCATCTTCAAGGTGTATATCGAGAAAGACAAGTTCCGGGCTCTTGGCCTGAATATTCAGAATGGCCGATTCGGCGCTGTCACATTCACCGATAATCTTTATGCCGGAATGCACAGACAACAAATCTACAATCCTTTTTCTTCCGAGTTTTTCATCATCCACGATGAGTGCCGTAACCTCAGACATACTTACATAATTAGGGGCATTTTTAAAAAGGGAATCATAAAAGTAAATGATTATAGGGATCATCGAGTGATTTTTTTAAACAATTCCGAGCGGGTAAACCAGTGCGTTACATAGGCTGGCCGACTCTAAATCAATATTAAAAACATTCACATCACATTACAGGTCGTTCACATCTTGATCCAAATTTCATCCAAAGGGAGATAATACTTTTAGATCATATTAGCTAACTCAAAATTCATATTATGAAGCAAACTATTAGGTTTTCTATCCTTTTGGGTCTTTTCCTATGGGGTAATTTTCTCTTTTCGCAAGAAAGAACGATATCCGGCGTAGTAGTTGATCAGGACGGACTGCCGCTGGTAGGAGCCAATATCCTGGTCAAGGGGACCATCGCAGGGGCACAAACAGATTTTGACGGGGCATATACCATTCAGGCTGCCCAGGGACAGACGTTGGTGTTCAGCTACATTGGCCTTGCGACACAGGAAATAACGGTCGGAGCCTCGGATACAATAAACTTACAAATGGAGGAAGATGCCGAGACGCTTCAGGAAGTTGTGGTGACAGCCCTTGGAATTAAGAAAGAGAAGCAGGCACTTGGGTATGCCGTTTCTGAAGTGAATTCTGACGAAGTAGAACAGCAGTCACAGGGAGATATTGCGCGTATTCTCACCGGTAAAGCATCCGGGGTGCAGATAAATCAGCAAAGTGGTCTCTCAGGCTCCGGTACCAATATTGTCATCCGTGGTTTGAACTCGTTTAGCACGAGCAATCAGGCACTTTTTATTGTGGATGGGGTGCCATTCAGCGGGGATACCAACTCCCAGGGTCGTCAGGGTGACAGGAATGATTTTGTCAACGGAAATAATGGTTCCAGCCGCTTCCTGGATCTGGATCCTAATAGCATTGAAAGCGTGAGTGTATTAAAAGGTCTTGCCGCGGCCACTTTATACGGTTCGCAGGGCAAGAATGGGGTGGTGTTAATCACCACAAAAGGTGGGGCTGCTGAAGGTTCAGTATTAAAATCAGAGATTTCTATAGCTACCTCCCTCTTTTTTAATGAAATTGCCTCCCTCCCTGATTATCAAAATGAATACGGAGGTGGTTTCGATCAGGCCTTTGGCTGGTTCTTCAGTAACTGGGGACCAAGATTTAACAGGGAAGGTGTAGATGGATGGGGTAATGACCCTGCTTTTGATAATAACGGAACCCTCCCGCATCCGTATTCGACAGCCAATCCGGCTACAGGAGTTCCTCAGGCTTTTCCGGAATTCCAAGGGGTTCGTTATGACTGGCGGCCTTATAATAGTGTAGAAAAGTTCTTCAGGACAGGAACCGTGGTAAATACTTCTATCAATGCCAAAGGAAGCTCTGACGACAGTCGGATCAGCTATAACCTGAATTACGGACATTTAAAGGATGAAGGTTTTACACCGGGAAATTCAGTGTTAAGAAACAACCTGAGCGTGGGTGGAAGTGCCGCATTGACCAACAAGTTTACGGTCGCAGGTACGCTGAACTATTCCCGGACGGATTTTAAATCGCCCCCAGTAGCTCTCAGTCAGGGGAACGGAGCGACCGGCACCGGTTCTTCCACCTTCGGAGACCTGTGGTTTACCCCAAGAAATGTCGATATACAGAGCCTGCCGTTTCAAAACCCGCTTACCGGGGCCAGTGTATATTACAGGCAAACTAATGATATTCAAAACCCCTTATGGACCATTGCCAATGCCGGAACCCGGCAGTTAACCAACCGGCTTTTTGGTAATGCCAGTGTCAGTTTCGATGCTTCTGAGAATCTGAATTTAACTTACCGGGCGGGCGTTGATGTTTATAATGAGTTGAATATCAACTTTCAGAACAAGGGAGGGATCAATAGTAATAGTGGGGATGCCAGACTCCTCAGCGGGTTCTATGAAACCTGGAACAACGTAAACACGATCTGGGACCATAACCTGGTTTTAACCGGCGATTATCCTGTCACCGATAAACTTGGCTTAACTTTTAATATAGGGGCTACTTCACGCAGCGAGATTTATGACAGGAATGGGGTCGCCAGTGACGGCCAGCAGGTTTTCAACGTTTTGAAACATTTTAACTTCCTGAATAATCAGGAAATAGAAATCAGTTCAAAACGCAATCTGGTCGGAGCTTATGGCCAATTCGATTTCGACTATGACCGGTTTCTGTACCTGAGCCTTTCGGGAAGGAATGACTGGGCATCCAATTTTGACAAAGACAATAGAACCCTGTTCTATCCAAGTGCCAGTCTCTCATTTATTCCTACTCAATTATTTGACGGGATAAAGAGTGAAAATGGCCTCAATTATTTAAAACTACGGGGCGGATATGGTACATCGGCAGGTTTCAATACCCTAAATCCCTATCCTATTGCCTCTACCCTCACCCTGGTTACTAATGACACGCAGACCGAAGGTGGCGCAAACCTTGTCACCAACACCAGCGGACAGAGGTTGGGGAATCCCGACCTTAAACCAGAGACCATTTCAGAAATAGAGGTGGGCGTTGAATCCGCTTTCTTCAACAACCGGATCACCCTGGACCTGTCCTTGTTCAAAAGGATCACTGAGAATCTGATCGTCAACCGGCCGCTCGATCCGGCAACCGGGTTTATCACTACAGATACGAATGTCGGGGATATAGAAGGAAAAGGAATTGAAGTGGATCTCGGTGTTTTTTGGTTAAGAAATGCTGATGGCGGGTTTGTCTGGAATTCGAATTTAAATTTCACCGCCAATGAAACTACTGTAACGGATCTTGGACTTGATACCGATCGGGTCGTTTATTCGGGATTTAGCAACCTGGGCAACGCAGCTATCCCAGGAGAACCTTTGGGTGTTTTTTATGGCAGTCGTATTGCAAGGGATCCGGATACCGGTGAGTACTTGGTAGATGCCATTGGAAACTACCTGCAGGATCCCGTGGATGGTATTATCGGAGATCCTAACCCCGATTGGGTCGCAAACCTGAGTAATACTTTTTCCTATCGCGGATTCAATCTGGGGTTCCAATTGAACTATGTTCAGGGAGGGGATGTTTATTCAAGTACCATCTCAACTTTACTCGGCCGGGGATTGATCACGGAAACCAGTAACAGAAGGGAAACCTATATACTCAAAGGAATAGGGCCTGACGGACAGCCCAACAACCTGCAGATCAACAACTCAGATTTCTATTTTACCAATGTCCTGTTCGGACCCAGCGAATTGCAGGTCTATGACGCCACCACTATCCGTTTACAGGAAGTTTCCCTGGGCTATTCTCTGCCTGCAAAGTTTCTTGACAGAACACCACTTGGCTCTCTGTCCTTTACGGTATCCGGATTTAACCTCTGGTATGACGCCATCAACACGCCGGACGGGGCGAATTTTGACCCGAATACCTCCGGTACAGGAGTCGGAAACGGAGTTGGCTTTGATTTTCTGAACGGTCCAAGTTCAAGAAGATATGGCCTGAGTGTTAAAGCCACATTTTAATCATAATAAAAATTAATATGAAAAAAGTATACATAAGAAGCTGTCTGGCCATTTTAACGGTAATTCTTGCCGGCTGCGAAACTACCGAACTTGATATTACTCAAAATCCAAATGCCCTGTCAGCGGATCAGGCCAACGTCGATTTTTTCCTGAATTCCATACAGGAAGATTTTGTTCGCCAGTTGGAAGGGGACGCAGATTTTGACGCTAACGATAACTGGACCGGAGGCGGTTCCACCCTGGGGGATGGTTTTTCTATCCATGGATCTGAACTAACCCGTTTAACGGCGTTGATCAATGGCAATTCGCAGAATTACGGGGCGGTCTACCAGGACAGTGATTTTGATGATGAGTGGACCAACGCCTATACCGGGCTGCTAAAAGATGTTCGCCTGATGACTCCACTGGCTGAAGCAGTCGGACAGACAAGGCATATTGGTATCACCCAGTTTATTGAAGCTCATGTGATGGTTTCGCTGGTAGATTTTTTCGGAGATGTCCCGTACACAGAAGCGTTTCAAGGGGAACAAGGAGAACTTAACCCCGCTGCGGACAGTGGCGAATCGATATATGAAGCGGCCCTGTTACTGCTGGATCAGGCTATCGTAAATTTTACGAACCAAACTTCTTCAAATCCTGCCTCAGACATATTTTACAACAATGATTATACAAAATGGGTCAAGGCAGCGAATACCTTAAAAATGAGAATTTATGTGCAACGAAGGCTGGTGGATTCCAACGCACAGGCCAGCTTTGACGCGATTGTCAATTCAGGAAATTATATAACCGATCCATCCGAAGACCTGCAATACCGATGGCCGGGAACCAGCGCATCAAATCCTGATACGCGTCATCCCAGGTACGGTTTGAATTACACTGCAGCCGGGGTAGGCGACTTTCAGTCCAATTGGTTTATGGGTCTGATGCAAACTACTGATGATCCCAGGATCCGGTATTATTTTTACCGTCAAACAAATGAAACACCAGGACAGGAATTGCCCCCTAACCAACAGACCATCCGCTGCTCCACTCAAACTCCGCCACAACATTACCAGGATGCAGGATTCACTTTCTGCAGTCTTCCGAATGGCTACTGGGGTCGCGACCATGGTCAGAATGACGGGAGGGATCCGGACAATTTCTTTGTAACTGCCTGGGGAGTTTACCCTGCAGGCGGGCGTTTTGATGACAACAGATTCACGGGTGTGGCCCTCGTTACCGGAGCCCAGGGTGGAGGTATAACTCCTATTCTTACTGATGCCTGGGTAGAATTTATGAAAGCCGAAATGGCTATTGCCGCTGGCAGTTCAGCAGAAGCCAGGAGTTTTCTTTTGGCCGGGGTTGAAAAATCTATTGCTAAGGTGCAGACATTTGGTGCGTTGGATCCGGACGCAGACCTTTCTTTTGAACCTACCCCGGAGGATGTGACCGCTTTTATTGATGACATAGGTTCCCGTTGGGATGCCGCTAATATGGATGGACAGTGGAATATACTGGGAGAACAATTCTTTACGGCTGTTTATGGCAATGGTCTCGAAGCTTATAACTTCTACAGAAGAACCGGCTTTCCAACCACTTTACAGGCAAACAGATCTCCTTCGCCAGGAGTATTCCCGCGATCCATGTACTATCCTGCCACTGTGGTAACTACCAATTCAAGCATTAACCAGAAAGCGAATCAGACGCAGCCGGTTTTCTGGGATACCAATGCCGCAGCACCGATAGCTAATTAGAGATAACCAAAAAAAGAGATCCATGAAAAATATATTTGCATTTTATCCGGTATTCTTTGTTTTACTGCTAAGTGCATGCAGCACTGATGAGAAAACATCGGAAGATGTATTAGAAGATGTTGGAAGAGGGGCCATCCTCAGAACCCTCGCAGTGCCCAGCCCGACATTTGATTTTAACGACACATCCTCTCAATGGACCGTTTCAGTTGAGGAGCAGGACAGCCAGAACGGTGACTTGCTTTCCGAGGTAGAAGTCTATGCCCAATTACTCAGTGTGAACGGGAACAGCGATGAAACCCTGGTTGAGACATTTCCGGCTTCAGCCTTTACAGAAGGGCCTTTTGGACTTCCAAGAGCTGATATCTCTCTTGTTTTATCTGATGTTCTGGCGGCCCTTGGTCTGCAAACGGGCGATTTTGGGAGTGATGATCAGTTTAATATCCGCCTTAATCTGAAACTTACCACCGGACAGTCATTCACTCAAACGGATCAGACTGCCAATATCGCGGGTGGCCAATTCTTTCAATCCCCTCTCAATTACCGGGCGCAATTCTTCTGTGCCCTATCAGATGCCTCCGCTTTTTCAGGCACCTATACAGTGACGGTTGATGCCTGGGCAGATTATACCCCGGGGGAGACGGTTCCGGTTGTTCCGGGTGAGGATCCGTTCACATTCCGTATCTTATCTTCCAATAACCCCTTTATTGTCAACACAGCCACCTCTTATATAGAGGTGACCATCAATCCGGCTGATGGAACCGTTACGGCAGCCTCCAATGAATCCTTTGATTATGGGGTGCCCATAGACGTAGTTGGAACAGGAACAGTAGGTACTTGTACCGGTGATATCAATCTTATTCTGAATTTTGTAGGTTTTGCCGCCGATCAGCAATTTAGTCTTGTGAAAGGAGGGTGAAAGTGAAGTTGAACCAAATATAACATCAGTCCACATGAAAATATATCTACGGAACAACTGTTGGCTCCTTCTTTTACTTTCATTCAGCGCCGTGGGACAAGGAGGTAAGGATTTTGGTAAACGTACTGATTATACACAATATGCCGCGTCCGGCGCGGAAGGTCTCATGGCTGAAATGTTGATGAAAAGCCTGGGGAAGCCGGTTAACACTTATGGGAAAAACCAAATAAAAGGGTCCAGATATTTTGACGAGCTCTTTTCCAGAGGTAGCGTTTACTATCGTGATAAAATTGTTGACACACTTTTCATGCGCTATGATGCCTATCAGGACGAAATTCAGATTCGGAAATCGGAGTATACTGAAGAACCCATTCAGGCATTGCTGAGAAATAGTGATATCAGGGCTGTCATCGAAAAACAATCTGTAGAATATCTCGGGTATTATACAGAAGACTCCGAGCGAGTGCAAGGTTATGTATTTCAGTTAATCCCCGGAAGTCCTTTTGGTTTGTACGTTCGCAAATCCAAGGTTTTGAGAGAAGGTAAAGTCTCAAGCAACTCCCTTGCCAGAAGTGTCGCTCCGCGCTACACAGAACTGATCACCTATTACCTGAGCCAGGGAGATAATGTGCCTCTGAAACCATTACCGGAACGAAAAAAGAAATTTTTAAAACTGCTTCCCGCCGAGATACGACTGAAAGTGCAAAACCGGATGGAAGACAAAGTGTATGATCTTAAAGAGGAACCAGATCTGATACAACTGGTGCGCATGATGAATGACCTCTCCGGAGCATCGCGCTGAGATTTTTGTGTAATCCCTCATTTCCACCTCTAATGAATGGATATTCACATCAAGTTGCGTGCAATTGGTATCATTTCCGGAAGACCTGATGTATCCATTAGTATATTAGTAATTCAAATACTTCTAAAATCTGTCTCATTTTTTAGTTATTTGAATTAGCTAACACGAGGCCGCCTGAATAGCGGCCTCTTTTTAGATTAAGGCCTTAAGTATTGCCAAAGTGATCGTCCGCTTCCATTTCTTTCATTGAACTTTACCGGATGTTTTCCGATCCAATTGGGAATGAGAAAAACCGGGTAGTTGCAAAGATTTGATTCATTGGTACGACCACGTATTCTGCCTCCTTCCGCATAGTTGTTGTCCAGGTTGGTTAAGAAATCCTGATCTAAGCGTTGCGCATCGGCGGTTAGACGCCAATGAAGATCAAACTAAAAATTCAATTCTATATTGATCCTTTTATTGAATCGGATGACCCCGGCAGGAATGATAGAGGAGACTTATAATTTTGTAACTTTCTTATAAATTTGCGGGTAGTATGACCAAAGTATTTTGCCTCACCCTTTTTCTGAACGCTGTTTGCACCACGGCGTTCGCACAACCACCCGGAAAGCATTGGGAGGGAGTCGCCTTCGACCAAACAAACAGTGAATTGGCAGTATTCAGCGGCACTGAGTATATCAACAATAAATGGAAGGTTACCGATTCGCTTTGGTTGTACAACGGAAAATGGCGCATAGTTGATGATAATAGCATAACTGGCCGTTGGGCTCACGGCTTGTGCTATCACGATAATGCAATTTATACTTATGGTGGATTGCGATATAATGAAAAGGAGGAGGAGGTTGGACTCAACGATTTACACCGTTTTACAGGTTCCTGGGAAAAAATCACGGAGGGGCCCCGACTTTCCCTGCCGGAAATGTTTTCAGTGAACGGGGAATTGGTCGTGGCCGGATTCCTGCAGGAGGATAGCAACAAGTTTGAGGTCTGGGTATTGCGAGGCAACACATTTCAAAGGCGCTCTTCTACCACCTTAAGTTTGGGGGAAGACAGGCCCAGGGTACTGCTGGTAAAAGGTGATTTTATAATTGTTTATTTGGACTCCGAAGGCCTGGTCTTTAAAAATATCACCTCCGGTAAAACGAATACAGTGAAAGATTTGCAGAAGCGAACAA